>QCSN01000059.1 GCA_003211515.1 Synechococcus sp. AG-670-F04 | reverse complement strand
GCCGTTGCGTGTTGCCCGGAGTCTTCTGGAGGCGGTGGCAGTCGATTCCAGCCTTGATATGGTGATTTATCTCGAAGATGACTTGTTGATTGAAGACAGAGAGCTGTTGGAAAAAATACAATTTTTATATCAGAGTTTTGGTCCAAGCTATTGTTTTATGCCTCACCGTTGTGAGCTGATTCCTGGGTCTGGAGATGTGATTCTCTCGGGAGAGCCTATGCGGGAACGTAGTGACTTATTTTGGGCAACAGGCGAGCAATTGCTGATTGATTGGTTGGGTAGTCGAAAGGAGTTCACGCGTGTTGTGAATCCCCATTCGGGCTGCTTCTTTCTGATGCGAGAGCAGGCTCTGTTGGCTTGCCAGTATTGGCAGGAGAGAGACTGGGAAATTCCTTATCAATGGGCTGGGAAGATGGAAATGGCTTGTACAGGAATTTTTTTACCGATTTTTCGGTTGATGAAAATCCAAACTACGCAAGCACGATTTTTTCAGGTGCGACACCAAGATTGCTTGTGGCGCGGTATACCGATTGCGTAAATAATGTCATGGAAATTTGAGGGAATAGATAGGGTTTCAACTTGTTGCTCGATTTAAGCAGTTATTGTCTAAGTTCTGTCTTATTGATTGAAACTCAGTTTGTTTTGGGCGGGATCAGCTGAGCCTTGCGTCCATCACTGTCGTGATTCAAGTTGAGTTGCCATGCCTCCGGCAGCACCAAGCTGAGGCGTTCCGGCCATTCCACGGCGAGCAGGGCCCCAGTTGCTCTGGCCTCTTCCTCTTCTTGGAGAAACAGCTCATCGGCTGCGGCAGTCATCTCAAGCCTGTAGAGATCCAGATGCACCAACCGGGGTGTTCCCTGGGGGTAGTGCTGGGCCAGCGCAAAGGTGGGACTGGTAATCGGCTCGCTGATTCCCAGGCCTTCTGCGAGGCCTTGCACCAGTGAGGTCTTGCCGGCTCCCAGGGGGCCGCTCAGCAGGAGGATGGCGTCGTTGGGAATAAGGCACAACAGCTGGTGACCGAGGGCATGAGTCTTCTCAAGGGTCTCAAGGTTCCAGTTACACCCTGTAAAGTCCGGTTCAGGCAAGCCCGAAGCCTCGGCGTCTCGCCAGAGATTCACCTCCACGCATCACAAGGGAGCATTACGTCATGGTGGCAGCACCTACCAGTGTCGCTGAGCTGAAGCTCGGCACCGACTGTGTCGTCGCCGACATCCAACAGGCCGACTTCGGCCGCAAGGAGCTCGATATCGCAGAAACCGAAATGCCCGGTTTGATGGCACTACGGGAGAAGTACGGCAACGACAAGCCTCTGAAGGGGGCCCGCATCGCAGGCTCGCTGCACATGACGATCCAGACCGCTGTTCTGATCGAGACCCTGGTGGAGCTTGGCGCTGAGGTGCGATGGGCGTCTTGCAACATCTTTTCAACGCAAGACCACGCTGCGGCAGCGATCGCAGCCCGAGGCATCCCCGTGTTTGCCGTAAAGGGAGAAACCCTTGAGGAGTACTGGGACTACACCCACCGCATCCTCGAATGGGGCGATGGTGGTTCACCAAACATGATCCTCGACGACGGTGGTGATGCCACCGGTCTGGTGATGCTGGGCAGCAAGGCGGAACAGGATATTTCCGTGCTGGACAACCCTGGCAACGAGGAGGAGACCTTCCTGTTTGCTTCGATCAAGAAGAGGCTGGCCCGAGATTCGTCCTTTTATTCACGCACCAAGGCGCAGATTCAGGGAGTAACAGAGGAGACCACCACCGGAGTGGCCCGCCTTTACAAGATGCAGAAGAGCGGTGAGCTTCCGTTCCCCGCGATCAACGTCAACGATTCCGTCACCAAGAGCAAGTTCGACAACCTCTACGGCTGCCGCGAGTCCCTGGTGGACAGCATCAAGCGTGCCACCGACGTGATGGTGGCCGGCAAGCAGGCTCTCGTGATCGGTTATGGGGATGTGGGCAAGGGTTCAGCCCAGTCCCTGCGCGGTCTTGGTGCCACCGTCTGCATCGCTGAGGTGGATCCGATCTGTGCCCTTCAGGCTGCGATGGAGGGATATCGCGTCGTCCGTCTGGAGGATGTGGTTGAGGAGATGGACATCTTTGTGACCGCCACTGGCAATTACCAGGTGATTCGCAACGAGCACCTGGTGAAGATGAAGGATGAGGCGATCGTCTGCAACATCGGCCACTTCGACAATGAAATCGATGTCGCCTCCCTCAAGAACTATGAGTGGGAGAACATCAAGCCCCAGGTCGACCACATCACCCTGCCCAGCGGCAATCGGATCATCCTTTTGGCTGAGGGTCGTCTGGTGAACCTGGGCTGCGCCACAGGCCACCCAAGTTTCGTGATGAGCAACTCGTTCACCAACCAGGTGCTGGCACAGATCGAGCTGTTCACGAAGGGCAGCGAGTACGGCAAGGAGGTGTATGTGCTTCCCAAGCACCTCGATGAGTTGGTGGCCCGCCTCCACCTCGGCCGAATCGGCGCCAAGCTTACCGAGCTCAGCAAAGATCAAGCCGATTACATCAACGTGCCTGTCGAGGGTCCTTTCAAGCCCGACCACTACCGCTACTGATCGATCTGATCTCCGTCGCCCCAGCGTTCCCATGGAAGACTTGCGCGGTCTCTCGCTGGCTCCATGGGGCTTTCTGAACTTGTCACCCAGCTGCCAGAGCTGATTGGGCAGGCCGTGGAGGCCAACCAATGGCTTGGGTACACCGCCATCTTCGCGGCGATGTTTCTGGAGAATCTGTTCCCGCCCATCCCTTCAGAGCTGATTATGCCTCTGGGTGGCTTTTACGTGCACCAGGGGCAGCTCGAACTAGTTCCTGTGGTGATGGCTGGTCTGCTCGGTACCGTTCTCGGTGCTTTTCCCTGGTACGGCATCGGTCGGTTAATCAATGAAGAGCGCATCGAGCACTGGCTGGAACGCCACGGGCGTTGGATCGGCATCAGTGCCCAGGAGCTGGCCCGCAGCCGTCGCTGGTTCAATAGATACGGCACCGCCCTGGTGTTCTGGGGACGGCTCGTGCCCGGGATCCGCACCTTGATCTCCGTACCGGCTGGGATCGAGATGATGCCCCTCGCGCCGTTTCTGATCTGGACAACGGCGGGAAGCTTGATCTGGACAGCGCTGTTAACGGTGGCGGGGATGGTGCTCGGCGAGGGCTACAGCAACGTTGAGGTTTGGATCGACCCGGTCTCCAAGGTGATCAAGGTCCTGCTTGTGGTGGTTGTCTTGGCTGGCGGAATCTGGCTTGGCCTGCGGATCTGTCGCCGGCGTCAGTCATCGGACTGAACGCCGGCACCACCTGCTTCAATCAGCGCTTGATCAGAAGGGGATCTCCTCATCGGAGGCCTGCCCACCGCCGAAGTTGCCAGCTGCAGCTTCGTTGTCCCGTTTGGAGCCCAACAGCTCCAGGCGGTCAACACGCACCACGGGTTTGCTGCGCTCCTCGCCGCTGTTGCGATCAGTCCAGCGATCGAGTTTGAAGCTTCCGATGATCCCCAGCAGGGATCCTTTCTTGACGTAGTCCGCCGCGACCTGGGCTTGTTTCCCCCAGATCTCGAGATTGAACCAATCGGGTTCATCGTCACGGCTGCGACGGTTCACGGCCATGGTGAGGTTGGCGACCACGCTGCCGGATTCGAAGTAACGAACTTCAGGATCACGGCCGGCACGGCCGACGAGGGTGACGGAATTCACTCCCATGAATGAATGGCTCCTGGTTTTGAGGGTCATGATGCGCCACGGTTGATGTGGCTGCTTTCAAGGAGTTCCACCATCCCGGTCGGTTGTATCAGGACGATTCAGAGAACGCCTTTAAACTTCGTCGATCTGATCAGGTGTCTGTGTTCCTCCGTCGCTTTCAGCTGTCACGAGACATCGGCATCGATCTGGGCACAGCCAACACTCTGATCTACGTCTCCGGACGCGGAATCGTGATGCAGGAGCCCTCGGTTGTGGCACTCGATCTCGATCGCGGTGTGACGCTGGCCGTAGGCGATGAGGCGAAGTTGATGCTGGGGCGTACCCCGGGCAACATTCGGGCGGTGCGTCCTCTGCGTGATGGGGTGATCGCAGATTTCGACGCGGCTGAGCAGATGCTGAAAACCTTCATCAACAAGGGCAATGAAGGCCGGGGGATCATGGCTCCTCGCCTGGTTGTCGGCATTCCAAGTGGTGTGACAGGTGTGGAACGCCGGGCGGTGCGTGAGGCCGGAATGGTTGGCGCTCGCGAGGTGCATTTGATTGATGAGCCCGTGGCCGCTGCAATCGGTGCCGGTCTGCCCGTCACCGAGCCTGTGGGCACGATGATTGTCGATATCGGTGGTGGCACCACGGAGGTGGCGGTGCTCAGCCTGGGCGGCACTGTGCTGAGTGAATCGGTCCGGGTCGCTGGTGATGAGATCAGCGATGCGATTGGTGTTTACCTGAAAAAAGTCCACAACATGGTGGTTGGTGAACGTACAGCTGAAGACATCAAGATCCGCATTGGCTCGGCCTTCCCTGATGACGAGTTCGACCAGCAATCCATGGACGTGCGGGGTCTGCATCTGCTCTCCGGTCTGCCGCGCACCATCAACCTCAAGGCGGGGGATCTGCGAGAGGCGATCGCTGAACCGCTCAAAGTGATTGTTGAAGCGGTCAAACGCACCCTCGAGCGCACGCCACCCGAACTAGCAGCCGACATCGTTGACCGCGGCATCATGCTGGCGGGTGGGGGTGCCCTCGTTCGCGGGATCAGTGACCTGATCAGCCATGAAACAGGAATTTTCGTGCATGTGGCTGAGGATCCTCTCCTTTGTGTTGTGAACGGCTGCGGTCAGGTGCTGGAGGACTGGAAGCGCCTGCAACGGGTTGTGGATACCCCTGAATTCGTCCGCTCAGCCGTCAGCGCCTGAGCGTGGGTCCGACCCAATGGCCCGGCAACAGCCGATGGCGCCGTTTCGGCCGGCTTTGGCCATGGCTGGCGCTGATGTCGATTCTCCTCCTGGTGCGCCTCAGCAAGGGAGCCGGATTTGCAGACGCTTATTCCCTTCTGAGCCGGCCGTTCTGGCCAGGTTCAGCCCAACGGGAATGGCTTGATGCGGCGGTAGATCTGGAGCAGCTGGCCAAGTTGAAGCTGCTCGAGGATGACAATCGCCGGCTACGGGGCCTTGTCGGTCTGCAGAACAACGGTGAGGGGGATGGGCAGGTGTCTGCGGCGGTGATCTCCCGCACAACCCGGGGTTGGTGGCAGCAGATGGAACTGGGCAAGGGTGCTCTGCAGGGCCTCTCCGCTGGCGATGCGGTGCTTGGCCCCGGCGGTCTTGTCGGCCGGATTCAGAGCGTGACCCCTGCGACGAGCCGGGTGAAGTTGTTGACGGCGCCTGGAAATGAGATCGGTGTTTGGCTGCCGCGCACTCGCAACCATGGCCTGCTGGTGGGTCTTGGCACCAGTCGGCCTCAGCTTCGCTTTATAGAAAAGGATCCCCAGGTCCGTCCTGGGGACATAGTGAGCACCTCACCTGCTAGCACGATGCTGCCAGCGAATGTTCCCGTGGGTGTGGTCCAGTCGGTGAATGAGCGGGCTGTACCGGCACCCCATGCAGTGGTCCAGCTGATTGCGGCGCCCGAAGCGATCGACTGGGTGCAGGTACGCACGCGCTGACCATGGTTCGTCTTCATCGCCAGCCGATCTGTGTTGCCTCGGCTTTGGTGGTTCCGATCCTCACCTTGTCCAACCCTGCCTGGCTGGGTGTCTTGGGGGTGGGTCCGGCCTGGGCGGTGCTGTGGCTGCTGCCCTGGGCCTTGGTGGATGGACCAGTGTCTGGAGGGATTGCGGGTGTCGCCCTGGGTCTCCTGCTCGATGGGTTGACGTTGGGGGGGCCAAGTCAGGTGCCGGCTTTGTTGCTTCTCGGTTGGTGGTGGGGGCGCCTCGGTCGGCGGGCTCCGCCGATTCAGCGGAGCCTCAACCTTGGGCTTCTCTCCTGGATCGGCAGTGTCGGTCTGGGTCTCAGTCTGATCCTGCAGCTCTGGATTCAGAGTGGCGGGACACTGGACCCCTGGATGCGTGGCTGGGGTTTGCAGACCCTCTGGAGTCAGGCATTGATCACCGCCTTGCTTGCACCGATGCTCGTCTCGATTCAGTTGCTGTTTTGGCGGCGGAGGGCGCCGGGATGAGCAGCGTATGGACCCGCAGGCAGTTGCTCACCGCGTCAGGAGCATTTGCCCTTGCGGCATGCGCTCCCCGTGCCAGCGCTGACCGGCCTCTGGATCTCTGGACCTTGCAGCTCGCGCCCAAATTCAATCCTTATTTCGAAGAGCTGTTTTCGCGCTGGGATCGCCGCCATAAAAATCAGCCGGTGCGCTGGACCGATCTGCCCTGGGGCTCGGTGGAGCGCAAGCTCTTGGCGGCGGTGTTTGCCCGCACTGCTCCGGATGTGGTGAACCTGAATCCACCGTTCGCTGCCAACCTGGCGAGTAAAGGGGGGCTGACCGATCTCAACCCGCTTTTGCCAGACGGCGCGGAAGAGCTCTACTTGCCTTCGGTCTGGCAGGCCTGCAGGGATCCTGAGGCCGGACAGATCGCCCTGCCCTGGTATCTCACAGTGAGGCTCAGCCTGGTCAACCGGCAGTTGCTTGATCAGGCCGGCCTCGAGGCTCCACCACGGTTCTGGCATGAAGTGCCTGAATTCGCCCGCCGGATACGCGAGCGCACAGGACGTTATGGCCTCTTTACCACTGTGGTCCCGGACGATTCTGCTGAGATGCTCGAGACCATGGTGCAGATGGGGGTGACTCTCCTTGATCAACGCCGTCGTGCAGCTTTTGATGGTCCAGCCGGCCGGCGGGCCTTTCGCTTTTGGACGGACCTTTATCGGGGTGGATGGTTGCCCCGAGAGGTGGTGAGTCAGGGCCAGCGGCGGGCGATCGAACTCTTTCAGAGTGGCGAGCTCGCCTTGGCGGCCACAGGAGCGGAGTTCCTACGCAGCATTCAGACCAATGCTCCAGGTGTTGCAGCTGTGACTGAACCCCATCCACCGATCACCGGATCCGATGGAGTTGCCAATGTGGCGTTGATGACGTTGGCAGTTCCGCGCCAGAGCTCTCGTGCGGAGGCAGCTCTGGCTTTGGCGCTGTTCCTTACCGATGCCAGCAATCAGGCTCGATTCGCGACCGAGGCACGGGTGCTGCCATCGTCCAAGCAAGCCTTGCAACGGGTCCGCGAGGCCCTCGATCAGGAGCCGCCGATAACAGCTTTTGACGCGCAGATTCGACGGGCGCGGCAGCTGTCAGCAACCACGCTCGAGCGTGGTCAGGTTTTGGTGCCCGCTTCACCAGGGATCAAACGGTTGCAGAAAATTATTTACACGCAGCTGCAACGAGCGATGCTCGGACAGGTGAGCAGTGATCAGGCCATTGAGAGTGCGGCCACAGACTGGAATCGTTACTCCAGATCGCGCTGGCCTTAACAGGGGGGGCAATTCTTAAGACATTCGAAAAACGGGCTACTCAGAAGGGGCTTCTCGGCAAATCGTTCGTCCCGAACGGTAGGGTAACGAGCCATTGATAAGAAGTGGCTGATGTCGGGCGAAGAGCCCCTACAACAGAAAGCCACGATTCTCGTGGTCGATGACGAAGCTGCCGTCAGGCGGGTGCTTGTCATGCGGTTGCAGTTGTCTGGCTACAAGGTGATTTGTGCTGAGGATGGGGAGGACGCTCTTGAGCTCTTCCACCGCGAATCTCCAGATTTAATCGTTCTCGACGTCATGCTTCCGAAGCTGGATGGTTTCGCTGTGTGCCGGCGACTTCGAGCTGAGTCCTGTATTCCGATTATTTTTCTTTCAGCGGTTGAAGCCATCTCTGAGCGGGTGGCCGGTCTTGATCTCGGGGCGGACGATTACCTTCCCAAACCCTTCAGTCCCAAAGAACTTGAAGCGCGAATTTCCACCATCCTGAGGCGTGTCGGGCGTGGTAACGCAGTGGTCGAGAACCGGGAGGTTCCGACAGGTCAAGGTGTTCTTTGCTTGGGAGATCTTGTTGTTGATACCAACCGCCGTCAGGTGAGTCGTGGTGGTGACCGCATCAACCTCACCTACACGGAATTCAGTTTGCTTGAGCTGTTGTTCCGCGACCCCGGTCACGTTGTCCCCCGTGCCGAGATTCTCGAACAGCTCTGGGGCTACCCACCACGACGGGCAGCTGATCTGCGGGTTGTCGATGTTTATGTGGCCAGACTCCGCGGAAAATTGGAGCCAGATCCCCGTAACCCTGAACTCATTCTCACGGTTCGAGGTATCGGATATTCCTCTCAGCGACTTGGTGAGGCAGCAACCGCCTGATCGGCGGGCGGGCAGGATGGCGCGCGTCTGCCCTTTCTCTTTTGTCTGAACTGCGCGACACCCGTCTCGAGAAAGCTGCTGCCTTGGAGGCGCTGGGCAAGCATCCATATGCCTTGCATTACAAGCCAAGTGACCGGATGGCGGCGTTGCAGCACCAGCACGCCGATCTGCCTAAGGGAGAAGAGCGTGATGTGGCCGTCTCGGTTGCTGGCCGGGTAATGACCCGTCGGGTGATGGGCAAACTCGCTTTCTTCACCCTGTCGGATGAGACCGGCACGATTCAGCTGTTTCTGGAAAAAGCAGGTCTGGAAGCGCGGCAGGAGGGAGCCTTCAAACAGATCACGTCACTAGTGGATGCAGGTGACTGGATCGGTGTGACCGGTGGTTTGCGTCGCACTGACCGGGGTGAGCTGTCGGTGAAGGTGTTGGATTGGACGATGCTCAGCAAGGCGTTGCAGCCCCTGCCGGACAAATGGCATGGCTTGGCGGATGTGGAAAAGCGTTATCGCCAGCGCTACCTCGATCTGATCGTCTCGCCGCAGTCCCGTGAAACCTTTCGCCGTCGCGCTCTGTTGGTGAGTGGCATCCGACGCTGGCTGGATGAGCGCCAGTTCCTGGAGATTGAAACCCCGGTGCTGCAAGCGGAAGCCGGTGGGGCAGACGCCAGGCCGTTCATCACGCACCACAACACCCTGGACTTACCGCTCTATTTGCGGATTGCCACCGAGTTGCACCTCAAGCGGCTCGTGGTGGGAGGCTTTGAGCGGGTTTACGAACTCGGCCGTATCTTTCGCAACGAAGGCGTCAGCACCCGTCACAATCCTGAGTTCACCTCGGTTGAGGTGTATCAGGCTTACGCCGACTACATCGACATGATGGATCTGACGGAGACGATGATTGCCTCCGTCTGTGAGCAGGTATGCGGTGGAACTCGCATCACCTATCAGGACACGGACATCGATCTGACCCCTCCATGGCGACGGGCGACGATGCATGAGCTGGTGGAGGAAGCCACAGGACTCGATTTTCAGCAGTTCGGCAGTCGGGATGAGGCGGCCGCGGCGATGCGGCAAGTGGGCCTTGAGGTTCCTGATGCCGCTGACAGCCTCGGTCGGCTGCTGAATGAAGCCTTTGAACAGAAGGTGGAGGCGGCGCTGATTCAGCCGACATTCGTGATCGATTACCCGATCGAAATTTCCCCCTTGGCGCGCAAACACAGGAGCAAGCCTGGGCTTGTGGAACGCTTTGAGTTGTTCATCGTCGGCCGTGAAACTGCCAATGCCTTCAGTGAGCTCATCGATCCGGTCGATCAGCGGGAACGGCTGGAAGCCCAGCAAGCACGAAAGGCTGCCGGTGATCTGGAAGCACAGGGACTGGATGAGGATTTCGTCAATGCGCTGGAAGTGGGCATGCCACCGACCGGCGGGCTTGGAATCGGGATCGATCGGCTGGTGATGTTGCTAACCGACAGCCCGT
>QCSN01000058.1 GCA_003211515.1 Synechococcus sp. AG-670-F04 | reverse complement strand
TCTGATGTTGGCAAGCCAAGAGCTTCGGCGGAGGCTCGGATTGCCATCTGGACGGTTCTGTGAGCTGGTGTGGGTTCAACTTTGAATTGTGGATCAAGAGAGATTGCGCAACCAGACGTCTCCCCAATGCGTTCGAGCAAGTTCATCAACGTTTCAGTGAGTTCATCAAGAACCCCTGGGTCGAGATCACGTACATCAACGGTGAGTTCAGCTGAACCTGGGACGACATTGGCGGCGTTGGGCGCAATCTGAATCCGTCCCACAGTTGCGACTGGGTCACCCGGGTGGTTCAAGGCCATGGTCTGCACGCCAAGGATCACCTGGGCAGCGGCAGCGAGGGCATCGCAGCGTGCCGACATCGGTGTCGTTCCAGCATGGTTGGCTTGCCCTTCGATGGTGATTGTGAACCGCCGTTGCCCCACGACACCGTCCACGACACCGATCACATCATGTCTGCTCTGCAGAACGGCACCCTGCTCTACATGTAATTCCAGGAAGGCTGCAATCGCACCATCTGAGCGCCGAGCAGAGGGAAGCTCGGACCATTGGCCGCCAAGTTTCTCAAGATTGGTCTGAATTGGAGTGCGGCTGCTGGTGACGAATTCCGCTGGATCGGATGAGGCGGTTCCTGCCATCCCTTTGCAACCGATCATGGTTGATTCCTCATCTGCAAACACCACAACTTCAAGCGTGTGGCGCAGTTTCAGGCCGAGATCTTGCAGGGTCATTGCCACTTCCAATCCAGCCAGAACACCGAGAACTCCATCAAAACGACCGCCGGTTGGCACCGTGTCGAGATGGGAGCCGGTCATGAGTGCCGGTAATCCAGCATCGGAGCCCTCAAGCCTTCCAATCAGGTTTCCTGCGGGATCAATCCGTACGGCCAGTCCGCTCTGCCGCATCCATTCCGCCATGAGCTTTCGGCCCAATATGTCGGTTTCGCTAAACCCTCGACGGGAAACACTGCCGTCTGGTTGCCCCCCGATGGAAGCCATCTCATCGAGAAACTGGACTAGTCGTGAGCCATTAATTTTGTAAGATCCTTGCGCTGACTGAGTGTTTGTAGGGCGTTTCAGTTCAGTCAGCTGAGCAGGCAAAGAATTGTTCCTACAGGTCAGTAACAATTTCGCCTGAAAATCCCTTGGGATTGGTATCAAAGAAGACTTTCTTGATGCTCGAAGGAAATTTTCGCCTGTTCAGGCCTTGACTGGCACTTTCCAGTCCAAGTCCTCTGCCATTTGTTGTGCCTGAGCGGGAACGTCGTTCTCGACGAACAGGCGATGCAGCATCTGAACACCTAAGAGATGATTGATCAGAGCGTCCATTTGCACACGATCTGCATCGGATGTCTTGGGGTCTTCATGGCGTTCGAAGAGTTCCTTCACCCCAGCCTTGTCAAGGAGACCGGCTTCCTCAATCGAGGCATCGCTGAGGTAATCAGCGGCGAGCCTTTTCATTTGCTCCCACTTCTCAGGCTCGGTGTGAGCGGGTGGAGCCATAAAGGCAAATTTTTCGCGCTGGTAGAGCACCTCAGGAAGCAGTCCTGCCATGGCTTCTCTGAGCACGTATTTTTCGGTTTTGCCCTTGATCCGTAGCTCCGGGGGCACCTGGACCGCGACGGCCGCAAGGTGGTGATCCAGGAAGGCAGGCCTGGCCTCCATTGAATTCGCCATATCCACGCGGTCGCCTCCCCAGGTCAGGATCTGCCCCTCCAACATCGTTTTGATCCAGACGTACTGAGCTTTGTCGAGTGCATGGCGGCCTTCGAGCTGATCGCGATCCAGTTGCTCTGCGATGGCCCGCCCTGGTGAGTAATCCCCAAGGTTGTCGCGGTGCGATTGCGACAGCAGAGCCGGCACCTCGGGAGCACAGGCCAGCCATGGCTGCAGGCAGCTCGGTGTGAAGCCAACCACGGATGCGATGTCCGGATCATTCACTTCATCGGCTGCAAGCATGGCCCCCTGCACTAGGGCATTGGACTGTTGCAGAAGTTCCTCCCACGCTGCGCGATCTTGCAACGGCATGTCATCCAATCCGTGCAGAAACATGTCTCGTCGAAAGGCTGGATAGCCTCCAAACAATTCATCTGAACCTTCGCCAGTCATCACAACTTTGTAATCAACAGCATTGACGTGGCGACTCATTAGATATTTGGCAACGGCAAGAGTGTTGTAAATCGTGCGCTCTGCATGCCAGATCGTTTGCTCCATATGTCCATATAGCTCTTGTCCAGATAAACGCATCACATCCTGTTGAGCACCGGTGGCATCTGCCATTTCTTTGGCAATCGGTGATTCGTCATAGCGTTTGTCGTCGAAGCCAATCGTGAAGGCTTTCACTGGACTCTGGCTCACAGCGGAGGCGAGTCCCAGGATGGAGCAACTGTCGATTCCACCAGATAAATAACAACCAACGGGGACATCTGCCACCATCCTCAACTCAACGGCCTCAAGTAGAGCCTTACGTATTGCGGCAATATGATGCTGTTCGTCGAGACTCTGATTTCGTTCTTCCTGTCTTGGAAAATCAACATCCCAATATTTCCATTCTGAAACTTCTAATTTTTCGTTAGTGCGCTGCACTTTCACAACATGTCCAGGCTTGACTTGATGAACCCCTTCAAAGGCGGTGGTTCCTGGCACCATCGTTTGCATGAGTTGATGGAATAAACCTACCGATGTAAAGCGGCGCTCAACAGCTGGATGCGCGAAGAGGACTTTTAGTTCTGAGCCAAAAATCAAGCCATCTTCCGTTAAGGACCAATATTGCGGTTTGATTCCGAAACGATCGCGTACAAGGTATAAACAATCCTGGTCACGATCAAACAAAGCGAATGCAAATTCTCCTCGAAGCAGGGGCAGAGTTTTTTGTAGACCTTGCTTCTGATACAACCTCAATAGGATTTCAGAGTCACTTTTGGTGTTGAATTTCACCCCACAGGCTGTGAGGTCGGCGCGGATGCGCTGGAAGTCGTAAAACTCACCATTGTGGGCCATAAGAATCTGACCATCATCACTTCGAAAAGGCTGCCGCGCTCTGTTCCCCTCAAGATCAATGATCGAAAGACGAGCATGGCAAAATCCGACACCACTTTCATCCAGGGTTTCGACACCGAATCCATCCGGGCCCCTGTGAGCCTGAATGGCAGCCATGTTCACCAACAGTTGGGGGTCGATGCAATCGTCTGGCCGTGTTCTGAAAATTCCTCCAATACCGCACATAATTCTTTCCTCAGATCACATCCATCACACGATCGGCCCTGTCGACCATGCAAGTGAGCAAAGCCATTCTCAGGAAAACAGCACCACGGGCCTGACTGAAATACCAATTGTGCGGCGTGTCATCCAGACACGTGCTTAATTCCGCTCCCCGTGCCAGTGGATGCAGAACAATGGATTCCTCTTTGAAAGGGAGATCACGGGTTAATCGGAAACGGTTACCGTGAACCTCGTAGCTGTCTCCGACCCAAGCGATCGTGTTGATGTAGGTGACATCCAATTCGGGGATCTCTCCATGGAGATCATCGCTGACACGAATGATTAATCCGGCGCGCTCCAGCTGCTCTCTTTCACCATCATCAAACAAACTCTCTTCTGGATCCATTTGGGGATCGTGAATAACCACCACTTCTTTAATGATTCCAGGAAATTTTGAGATAATACGTAGAAGTGAACGCAGCGTGCGCATTCGTGATGGCACTCCAATGATGCCCAGTCTGATCTGATCAGCGGGATCAACATCCGGCAAAGCCAATCGTGGACGCCATTTCAAGATGGTGTAGAGATCGGCCATGGCTTGTGTGGGATGTTCATCGATGCCATTGCCTGCATTGATGATCGGGATTCTCAATGACGTCGACATCTTGTAAACAGCATCTGGGTCGCTGTCACGGAGGACCACACAATCTCCGTAGTTGTTAAACATATGAGCAACATCCTCAAGTGTTTCTCCCTTCGCCAAGCCAGTTGTACTGCGGTCTGTGATGTTGATCGAATCACCACCCAGCCTGTGCCAGGCACTGTCAAATGACAGCCTGGTTCGCGTGCTTGGTTCGTAAAAGGCGTTGATTAATATTTTTCCGGTCAGAGGCGTGTTGTGTCTGATGTAACGACTTGGATTGCTTTCATATTTGGCGGCTAGCCGAAACAGCTGCAAGAGCGTTTCAGGCCGAAACGGCATGATCGAGACGACATGCTGATCAACGAGGTCCAGGAGAGCCTCGCCATGTTCTTCGATCGTTCCGAGCAGCAGCTGCGGTTGGTTGTGACCGAAAACGTCCGGACCCAAGGGTGCAAATCGAATGGGCGAGCTGTCCCGTTCGAGCACACAGGTTTGGATTTCGAGCATAAGCATTCCCCATGGTCAAATTGAACACGTGGCTCAACCTGTCGATGAGGGGACGAAACGATGTCTATTCACCGTTAATCAATGCTGAAGGCCACGTCCACTGTTTGTGGCCTTCTTTACCAAATTCATGGTTTTTGGGTGTCGCGTTACTACGTTTTCGCGGAATTATGTACGTCACAAACAGTTTTTGAGGCTGGCGGCGTTGCCTTCACCAAACCCGTCCATTGCGCACTTCTACCCACCATATTATCAATAACGTGAGCACCGCTGTCGCCAGGACGATCTGGCTTCCGTTGATGATCCAAGCAAAGAGGCTCGCATTGGTGATCCAGCTCATTGCGAACGGGTTCATGCCGTCACCTCCTCATTCAATTGGGTCCATGCATAGGACTCTGGTTTCAATAGGCTCCAACCAGCCATGACTGCCGCTGAAACCGCCGCTGAAAAAATGGCAGCGCTGTAGTCAGCGATCAGCACGTAGGCCATGATCCCGGCGGCACTGCCTGTCACCATCGCAGCGATGGCTCCATACCGATTCGCTGATCTCCAGTAAAGGCCGCATGCCACTGGCCAGATTGTTGATGCCACAAGCGCTCCGGTGAAGAACAGAACGGAGCGAAGTGAATCCAACCGTGGCCATGACAACGCAAGGGTTGCAATAGCCAGGCCGATCACAATCCCCCGCGTGGCCAGCTTCAGCTGAGCATCCGTCGCTGTTGGCTTGATCAGGCCAAGAAAGACATCTTCAGCCAGCAGATCGGCAGTTGAGGCCAGGAGTGAATCCAGGGTTGAGGTGAGAGAAGCAAACACCACAACAAAAACAAGAGCTGCGCCACCAGCTCCCAACAGATCGGCTGCCATCACGGGAAACACCATGTTCACCTGTTCCAGTTCGAGATTTCTTGCCAGCGCTACCAACCCGATCGAGCCGGTCACCAGAGGCACACTCATCCAGGCGAGCCCTCCCAGCACGAACGATGGGATCACGACGGACTGACGGCTGGCAAAGACGCGTGACCACCAGATGTTGTTGTGAAACACCTCACCCATGGAGAGGAGCGCACCGTTCCAGGCGATTAACAGTCCGGCCGGCAGCAGTAAATCGAGTCGTTCGGGATGACTGTCCACGAGTCGGCTGTGAACAAGATCGATGGGAAATTGTCGAAACGCCAGCACTGCAACAAGCACCAGCAGTCCCATGATCAGAAGGGACTGGATGAAATCAGTGCCAATGACCGCACGCATTCCGCCATAGAGCGTGTAAATAGTTGACACGCCGATCACCACCAGCATGCCGAGCCGGTAATCAAAGCCAGAAAGTGCTTCCAGCAAGATGCCGGCTCCCATGGCCTGGGTCATGAGGAAGCCAAGCGTGTAGAAAGCTGTGATCACCATGAACACCACCCAGGCAAGGCGCCCGTATCGCAATCTGATGAAGTCACCGCTCGTCCGCCCTTTTGGCATCAATTGCTTGATCCGCAGCGCAAGCGGTGCGAAGAGGATTAAACCAAGTCCCGCCAGGGCGTAACTGAACATTCCCCAAAGTCCGTTTCGATAACCAAATTCAGGTGCCAGCAGGGTTGTGTTCCCTGTCACCCATGAGGCCATCAGCGTTGCAGTGCTGAGGGATAAACCAATATTTCGCCCGGCAAGCATGAAGTCGTCGGCCCCGCCATCTCCCTTTTTTCCCCAGGCGATGCCCAAGGCGATCCAGAGAACGGAAAAAATCACGACCAGAATCCAGGCAATTCCGGGGGCCAGGAAGGGTGTCGTTGCAAACAGCATCAAGGCTTAGCTCCGTTCTGTTGCATTACTGCGTTGCGTCGTCCGGTGCCCTTGGAAGATCATTGCTGCCGTGGCAGCGGTGACCAGAGCACCTGCAGCAAAGACAAGCCCTGCCCATAAGGTTTCACTCATCCCACAAGCTCCATTGGAGAGGATGCTTCACACCTTGCCACCCCACTGTTCAGGCGCTTCTTATCTCGTGGCGATGCCTAGGCTCGCCTGAACGTTGAGTCGGCTTTGGGCTATTTGTCTGCGAGATACGTCACGTCGGGGATGCGTAATCGAAATCACGAATTTTTTCCCACGCTTCAAGTGGTGTTTCTGCGTAATCAAAGAGATTGAGATGCTCATCGGTAATCAATCCTGAATCAGCTAGGAAGTCAAAGTTAATTAATTGAGACCAATAGTTCCGACCAAACAATATGATTGGCATGCTGCGTTTCATGTTGGTTTGTCGGAGGGTGAGCACTTCAAATAATTCGTCCAATGTTCCAAACCCTCCTGGGAATAAGACAGCTGCTGCTGAACGCATGACAAAGTGGAATTTTCGCAGTGAAAAATAGTTAAATTGGAAGCATAATTCTGGCGTAATGTATGGGTTTGGATGTTGTTCTCCTGGCAGTGTGATGTTCAGACCAATTGATTGAGCACCGACATCAAAGGCTCCACGGTTTGCTGCTTCCATGATGCCTGGACCCCCACCTGTCACGATCACATGCCTTCGACCATCTGCTGCTGAATTGGACGAGACAAGTTGTGCGAACTCCCGTGCAGCGTCGTAGTAGGGGGACAGTTTTAAAAGTCGTTCAGCACGTTGAAATTGTCGTTTTAAAGTTTCACTGTTGGGATCCTGTTCAAGCTTGGTTTTTGTGAGATTAAGATTATTTATCGCAGTGTTCTTCTCGATGACATGCACGCCGCCAAAGACAATGACAGTGGAGTTGATCTGGTGTTGTTCCAACAGCAATTGTGGTTTTGTGATCTCAAGAAGCATCCGAACCCCTCGCATCGAATCAGATTCCATCAGGTTTTGGTCTTGATGAGCCAGCTGATACGCCTGAGACTTCAGTATGGCCTTTAAATTATTGTTTACCAATTGATTGTCTTCGTTAGGTGATTGCTCCTGTACGTACTTTGTTTCAACTCCCATTGCAATTCAATTCCCAATTGAAAGTATCTAAGAAGAGAAACAAATCTGCTTGCGTTTTGACGTTGAAAACGTTACAAAAAACCTTGACTTGGTTGCTGAGATCAAGAAAAATATCTCGCTCGCTTTGAATTGTTGGGTATGGAATAGAATTAGATATTGCCTCTGAAAATCTGACCTTAGGATTCAAGCATTAATATCTTCGTTCTGATTTTGAAATTGTAATGAATTAATTGCTTTTAGTGTCTAGAAATAGTACCAATTCATCAATGTGAGTCAAGGACGTCAGATGATAAATTTACTTGATCGAGCTGCAATTGTTTTGATCTTTTTGTTTGTCGGTCGCAATTTTCAATTTCATGAGCACTTACTGCAACTGTTGAAAACGGGAGCTGGATGGCCCTGAGAGAGCGACTAAAGTGTTGATTTCGGCAATGACAGGTGCGATATTAAATAATGCAACCAATTGAAGAGGAGTGGCTGCTGCAATAAATGAGATCATCGCAGCAGTTAATGTTGATCCAGTAATTAAAATAGAATTTAAATTAGCGGCCTTCTCGAAATTTCGACTGAGCAACATCAAGCGAGACAACCACATGATATTTCCGCCTAATGTCACATCACAGAGAGTTTTTGAAATGAAGCCAGTTGTATCCTCTGCAAAACCGATGGCCACATCAGCTTTTGCCATCGCTGCGATGTCATGGATAACATCACCCAGATATGCCACTTTATGACCTTCATTTTGAAGATTCTTGACCATTGATGCTCTGGAGAAGGCTTCTTCATTGGTTATTTCTGGTGTGAAATGATGAATATCGCCGATAACCTGCAAATCAATATTGATTGATTTTAGCTGCTCGAAGACGACCGAATAGATCTCATCAACAGTAAAATTAACTTCAAGAGTTCCAATTGATTGAGAGTCGTGTGTAAATTCCGCGACAAAATTTGCACTGGGCTTGAAGGAATCTTTGCATTGGTGTGATCGGTAAAAGCGGATAATGTATGGATTTTTGATCTCTTCTAAATAGACTGTGTATATGCAGCATTTTTCTTCTGGCTTTAATTCGTCAATTACATCAACGATAGCCAATGGCACGCAATTGAATTCCGTAAATATTCCCCAAAAGATTAATGTTGGGTCTGCTTTAAAAAAATTGACGACAGAATACAAAAGTTGGTGCAGAAAGTCAGGGCTCAGGTTCTGGTCGGTGTGATTCTCTGTTGTTGAGAAGGATCCACATTTTTTAAGCATATTGATGCTTATCAGAACTCGAGTGACCTTGGATAATTCAGCAAGAGTTCTAACATCTGAAATGAATACTTTGTTGATGGCCATATCAACAAGAGCTGTCTCAGCACATGAATCTTTTGAAAGTTGACTGTCTTTAAATGGATTAAAAGCAAAGAAACCAATGGCTCGTTCAGTCAACCCCAGGCTTAGGGACCAAAGTCCTAGTGCTAGTTGAATTGGGGGAGCAATAACTTGGTATGTTGAGCTGTTGAAGGTTTCTACTGTGCCAGGTGAGCAATCCGAGAGGAATGTTTCATCCAATTTGAACGCTATGCACGATTGAAAATCCTCAAGCACCCTACAAAGTGCCTGTCCTTTGATGATTGCTGCACCAAATTCAACCCGATCTCCTTTTTTGTATCTACATGGCAAAGTAGAACCGTCAAGTAAACTATTGACAACAATAACTTCTCCTTCAATAATCTCTGAGTGGACCAATACATGTTGACCTTCCTCCACTTTGAAATGCATTCCTTCCTTTACTTCTCCAAGCTTTAACTCTTTAGTTGTACTTGAGTTTTCCTGTATATTTTTGATCATTACGTTCTCTTTGATACGATCAATAAAATGATGGAATTCAGGATTCCCCCCTTCTGTACTTTGAGATAAAGCACGAAGTGCATTTGTTGAACTACCAAATAACCCATCAACAAGGGTCTCTTTTGCTAGACCGCTGCCGATTAATGTACTTGATAGCGCGATTTCCAAAACGGAATGGGGCAAGATAATATTCTTGTGTTTTTGATTAACATAATGCTCTTGAATCTCTTTGAAGAGTTCTGCAATCGTTGGCCCGCTTAAAATTATTGCCGCTGATAGCATGGCCAACGGCGGCAAAATGAAAGCGGTATCAATAATTAAAATGATTGCGCAGATGCTTCCCGCTTTAATTGCATTTTGAAAAGGCTTCCTGCGGAATATGTCTGCAAACTGGTTTTCTTGTGACAGAACAAATTCGAGGCTTGTATCGGAGAAAGGATCAACGAAACACCGTTCTAATAACTCTAATAACTTCGAACGTTCATGGTTTGGAAAACGTACAACAACTGTTGAAGCAACAGCATTGATGCGATGACTGTATAACCAGCGAGCATGATTCAGCGTTTCACCACAGTGCCTTCTCAAGCCGGGCGAGTTTGCTAGCCCAGGATGATGAATTCGCAGACGACCATCTAATTCACTTTTAACTGTCCAATGCTGATGTTGAAATGTCGAATTCATAGTGCTAGAGAAGTCGGCTTTTTCTTGCAGGCCAGCAAGGGTGGGATCAGCCCTGGTTCATGAGGATTGATTCTGGAGAACGGCTTTCCGATCGTTATGCTGCAAGGATAACGTTCTGTAGACGCATTCTAGTGAAGACTAGTGCTTTTTCGATTTCTGGATGAATCTGTCAATACTCTTTGGTTAGCCCTATGAAACAAAATTGA
>QCSN01000057.1 GCA_003211515.1 Synechococcus sp. AG-670-F04 | reverse complement strand
GCGGGCCTAGTGATTCATTGTTCTGTCCAATCAATGTGGAGTCAGCCAGCTGATTCTGATATTTTGAACGAAGTCGATTTAAAAGCGAAAAAAAAGCGCCCCCGAAGGGGCGCCGCCAGACGTTGAATTGAGCCGATTTGAGATTCCGAAGAATCGCAAAATAAGATCAATAATCGAAGTCTCCGCCACCCATGCCGCCTCCGGCAGGAGCAGCTTCTTTTTTCTCAGGCAGATCAGCAACAATGCACTCAGTGGTCAGAACCATGCCGGCGATTGATGCGGCATTCTGCAGGCCGGAACGCGTCACCTTGGCCGGATCCACGATCCCTGCGCCGAGCATGTCGACATAGTCACCTGTGGCTGCGTTGTACCCCTCGCTGATTGGACGGGATTTCACGTTCTCAGCAACTACAGCTCCATTGGCGCCTGCATTTTCAGCGATGCGCATCAGGGGTGCCGTCAGAGCGGCGGCAACGATGTTGGCGCCGATCAGTTCCTCTCCGGTGAGGCTGCTGTTGGCCCATTCCTCAAGAGAGGGTGCCAGGTGGGCCAAGGTCGTGCCACCACCGGGGACGATGCCTTCTTCGACAGCTGCCTTGGTGGCATTGATGGCATCTTCAAGACGAAGCTTTTTGTCCTTCATCTCGGTTTCCGTGGCAGCGCCGACCTTCACCACAGCAACACCACCGGCAAGCTTGGCCAGGCGCTCCTGCAGTTTCTCCTTGTCGTAGGTCGAGTCGGTCTCGTCCATCTGCTTCTTGATCTGCTCGCAACGCTTCTGCACTTCAGCTTCGTTGCCCTCGGCCACGATGGTAGACGTGTCCTTGTTGATGGTGACGCGGCGTGCGGTTCCGAGCATTTCGAGCTTGGCATTCTCAAGCTTTAGACCGGCATCCTCAGTAATCATCTGACCATTGGTCAGAGCTGCCATGTCTTCCAGCATGGCTTTGCGGCGGTCACCGAAACCTGGAGCCTTCACAGCCGCCACATTGAGAACACCACGCAGACGGTTCACAACCAAGGTGGCGAGTGCTTCTTTCTCGATGTCCTCAGCAATGATCAGAAGAGGCTTGCCAGTGCGCTGAACCTGCTCCAAAACTGGAATCAGGTCCTGAACCATGCCGATTTTCTTGTCGGTGAGGAGGATGTACGGCTCGTCGAGGACGGCTTCCATCCGCTCGGTGTCGGTGGCGAAGTACGGAGAGATGTAGCCCTTGTCGAAGCGCATGCCCTCGGTGACCTCAAGCTCGGTCTCCATAGACTTGCCCTCTTCGAGGGAAATCACGCCCTCCTTGCCGACCTTATCCATGGCATCGGCGATCATCTTGCCCACTTCGTCGTCGTTGCCGGCGGAAATGGTGCCGACCTGAGCGATGGCGTTGCTGTCAGCAATCGGTTTGGCCTGTTCCTTGATCTTGCCAACGAGGAAGTCAGAAGCCTTGTCAATGCCCTTCTTCAAGGTGATGGCATTGGCTCCTGCTGCGACGTTGCGCAGGCCAGCTTTGACCATTGCATGAGCGAGGACGGTGGCGGTGGTGGTGCCATCACCGGCGGCATCATTCGTTTTGGAGGCCGCTTGACGGATCAGGGCCACACCGGTGTTCTCGATGTGATCCTCTAATTCGATCTCTTTGGCGATCGTGACACCGTCATTAATGATCTGGGGAGCACCAAATTTTTTCTCCAACACCACGTTGCGGCCCTTGGGTCCAAGGGTGACGGCAACCGACTCGGCAAGGATATCGATGCCCTTTTCGAGAGCGCGGCGTGCATTCTCGTTGTAAATGATGCGCTTAGCCATGAAAGGCAGTCCTTTAAGTAGTAGAGGTTTTCAGAAATCGCTGAGCAAGCTCAGTTGACGATGGCCAGGATGTCTTTCTCGGTGAGAAGAACGTATTCATCACCACCAAGCTTGATATCGGTGCCTGCGTACTTGCTGTAGAGCACTTTGTCGCCTACGCCAACTTCGGGGGCCTGGCGGCTGCCGTCGTCATTGCACTTGCCTGGGCCGACCTGAACAACTTCGCCCACCTGGGGCTTTTCCTTAGCCGTGTCTGGCAGAAGAATGCCGCCGGCGGTCTTCTCCTCGGATTCGGAGACTTTGACGAACACGCGGTCACCGAGAGGCTTAACGGTTGAGACGCTGAGAGAAACAGCTGCCATGAGATCTTGCGGGAGCAGGGACAAGGCGCAGAAGCGCCACCTATCGACACGAGCTGGCACTCTGCGCCGATGAGTGCCAACGTATGAAGCAGTGGATCCCTTGCGCCACTGCAAATCTGTGCGGGTGACCGAACCTCCTGTTCTCTACCTTGAGAGTGGTAAGGTTGCGCCGCTCTTAAAGGGCCCGAGCGCGCTGCGCCTCAACCCGCTTCCTTCCTTCTTATGGTCGCTTCTGCTCCTGCATCCGCCGGCACCAAGGGCGTTGTTCGCCAGGTGATTGGCCCGGTTCTGGACGTGGAATTCCCCGCCGGGAAACTGCCAAAGATCTATAACGCTCTCCGTATTGAGGCCAAGAATCCCAGTGGTCAAATCGTTGCTCTGACTGCCGAAGTTCAGCAACTTCTGGGTGATCATCGTGTCCGTGCTGTCTCGATGAGCAGCACCGATGGTCTGGTTCGCGGCATGGAGGCCGTTGACACAGGATCTGCCATCTCCGTGCCCGTTGGGGAGGCCACCCTCGGCCGAATCTTCAATGTGCTTGGTGAGCCCGTCGACGAGCAGGGACCGGTGAATGCCACCGCAACGGCACCGATTCACCGTGATGCTCCCAAGCTGATCGAACTGGAAACCAAGCCCAAGGTTTTCGAAACTGGGATCAAGGTGATCGATCTTCTCGCTCCTTATCGCCAGGGGGGCAAGGTTGGTCTGTTCGGTGGAGCTGGTGTTGGCAAAACCGTGCTGATTCAGGAGCTGATCAACAACATCGCCAAAGAACATGGTGGTGTTTCCGTGTTTGGAGGCGTTGGTGAGCGCACCCGTGAAGGAAATGACCTCTACGAGGAATTCAAAGAATCCGGAGTGATCAACTCTGATGATCTCTCCAAATCCAAGGTGGCTCTTTGCTACGGCCAGATGAACGAGCCTCCTGGCGCCCGGATGCGCGTCGGCCTCTCAGCTCTGACCATGGCAGAGCACTTCCGCGACGTGAACAAGCAGGACGTTCTCCTATTTGTCGACAACATCTTCCGCTTCGTTCAGGCCGGCTCCGAGGTGTCAGCACTGCTCGGTCGCATGCCTTCTGCAGTGGGTTACCAGCCCACCCTGGGGACAGACGTTGGAGCCCTGCAGGAGCGTGTTGCTTCAACACTTGAGGGATCCATTACGTCCATTCAGGCTGTCTACGTTCCCGCTGATGACCTGACTGACCCCGCTCCCGCCACCACATTTGCTCACCTGGATGCCACCACGGTTCTGAACCGTGCCCTGGCTTCAAAAGGCATCTACCCCGCAGTCGATCCCCTCGACTCCACCAGCACCATGCTTCAGCCTTCGGTTGTTGGAGACGAGCATTACAAGGTTGCCCGGGCTGTTCAGTCCACTTTGCAGCGGTACAAGGAACTCCAGGACATCATTGCAATTCTTGGTTTGGACGAACTCTCTGAAGACGATCGTCAGACTGTTGATCGTGCACGCAAAGTTGAAAAGTTCCTTTCACAGCCTTTCTTTGTTGCTGAAATCTTCACTGGGATGTCTGGTAAGTATGTGAAGCGGGAAGAGACGATCGCTGGCTTCACTCAGATTCTTGCCGGCGAGCTCGACGATTTGCCTGAACAGGCCTTCTATCTGGTTGGGAACATTGAAGAAGTCAAGGCCAAGGCTGAGAAGATCGCTGCTGAATCCAAGTGAGGTTGAAGGGGAGTGTGCGCACTCCCCATACCACTTGTTCTTCGCCATTCATTTCTCACTTACGAGCCAAGGATCATGTCCCTCACCCTGCGCGTACTCGCACCCGATAAGAACGTCTTCGATGGCAGCGCCGATGAAGTAATTCTGCCTAGCACTACTGGTCAGCTTGGAGTTCTACCAGGACATATCTCTCTTCTGACAGCCATCGATGTCGGTGTTCTGCGCGTTCGTGCAGATGGAGGTTGGAATTCCATTGCTTTGATGGGCGGTTTCGCAGAAGTCGATTCCGATGAAGTCACTGTGTTGGTGAACAACGCGGAACTTGGCAGTGCAATTGATCGTGGAGCTGCTGAAACTGAGTTTCAAAAAGCCAGTTCAGCTGTAGCCAATATGGAAGGGCAGCCCGCTTCCCCTGAAAAGGTCAAAGCCCAACAACTATTGAATGAGGCACGTGCCCGCATGCAAGCCAGCAAAACATCTGATTGACGGGACAAGTCAGCTGAGGCATTCATTAAAACTGGAGCCCTTAGCTCCGGTTTTTTGCTGTCAGAACATTTGACGACGCAGGACCTCCATCTTCAGGTCGGTCATGGAATCACTGTCCTGGTGGACACCATCCCAGAACGGAACGTCGAGGAACTGGGCCAACCGTTCACCATCGCGGCGTAGCGCTGCAAGATCAGCATGATCAATCAGATTGAGCCGCCCACCGCGGTGGTTGACCAAATTGAGCTCATCGCTGGTGTAAAACCAGCGATGACGGAGATGGGACAGCCCCTGAGGCGCGAATCCCCCTGAGCCGGCCACTGATGCTCGATGCCGACCCCCCGCTCCAGGCTGGCCGCTGCTCCCAGAAACGACCCGTTCGACAATCAAAGATCACCGTTCGCAGGGTGAGGGCAAAGATCGGTATTGCGATCAGCAGAATTGTCAGCCAGCCGAGGACTGGAATCAGCGCACTCCCTGACGAGGCGCTATCCCGAGCGATCTGCCAGACCAGCAGGGTCAGACCAGTCCCCGCGCTGATCACAAGCAGGGGCCAATGATTGGGGAGATTCGGATGCATTGCCGCCCAGCCGTCAGCAGCATGAACCTCCAGGCGATGGGTGCGCCAGGCGTTACCGTTGCGGACTAGTGGCGTCCAACTGGTGGTCCAGCACAGGATCATCCATCCATGGCACAGGTCAGAAATGGCCGCCGAGCCACTCCAACCTGACAGCAGTCAGAAAAAAGCAGACAAATAAAAAAAACGACCTGCTGAACAGGCCGTTGTTAGGAATAGAAATGATGGAGGTGCTCATGCGGTTCCGCAGAAGGTGACGTCAGGGAATTTGGCTTTGGCGTCATCGAGGCTCTTGCCTTTACCTTCCTCCTGCCAATAATTGATCACTTCAGTGGCCTTATTCAGGACCTCGACACGCTCGTTATCAGTGATCCAGCTCTTGCCTTCCAGTTCGGTTTTCAGCGTTTCCCAGGCATCTTCACGGGGCCAGAAAAAATAAGCTGTTAGCGGACTTGGTCCACCACCAACAATCTGATCAACCGCCAGAGCAACGTTGTCGGGTAGCCAGAGAATCTTCAGCAGGAACCGACCCTCATCAGCCTTGGGGGTGTAGCCAGAGGGAACGCCATCGGCATCGATCGTGGCCGACGCCAGAGCGGCTGCTCCACCGCGCAGTACCGGACGGCCTTCAGTCTCTCCTTCACTGGATGCAGCAGCCTCCTTCTCTCCCCCCTGCTTTTTCTCAGATTCAGCTGCCGTGTTGGCCTCTACGGCCGCTGTTGCGACCTCTTGTTCGGTGGTGGCAGCGCCTTCGGAGACCGTCATGGTGTCAGCGCTCAAAGCAACAATTCAAACAACTAACCTACCAGCCGCTCCCTCCATCTCGACCGCTGAATTTCACTGTTCTGCTGTTTGATATTGATGGTGTGATCCGGGATGTGGCCGGCAGTTACCGCCGTGCTCTGCAGGACACCGTTGCCCATTACTGCGGCTGGAGGCCGGATGCCCAGATCATCGATGCCCTCAAATCCGAAGGACTCTGGAACAACGATTGGGATGCCAGCATCGAGTTAATCCGCCGTCATGGCAATGCTGCACCCGAACGTGATGCCCTGATTAGGATTTTCAGCGGGTTTTACTTCGGTGGGGACCCCGATGGCAATTCAGCTCAATGGGATGGATTCATCCGCGACGAACCGTTGCTGGTGGATGCAGCGTTCTTCACGCAACTGACGGAACGTTGCTGCCGCTGGGGTTTCGTCAGTGGTGCGGAGCCTCCATCAGCACGCTTCGTCCTGAACCAACGTCTGGGGCTCAAGGATCCACCCCTAATCGCAATGGGCGATGCTCCGGACAAACCAGATCCCACAGGATTGATTTGTCTCACCGATCAATTATCTGCGGGGGATCATCCTGAAACTGTCTTTTACATCGGCGATACCGTTGCTGACGTTCAGACAGTCTTGAACGCACGAACGGAGCGAGCCGACGTCCCCTGGAGAAGCCTGGCGGTGCCTCCTCCCCACGTTCTCAACAATCCTGAGGTACGACCGGCCTATGAGGCGCGCCTTCGAGAGGCCGGAGCTGACCAAATTCTCAGCAGCACCATGGCTGTTCTGGCGATGCTGCGCAGTCATCCGTCCACTCCGTAACTGACAACGCCTGCTGTGCAGAGCACAATCACCGGGTCAAACCAAGACCATGACGTCGTTGCTCCGCTTCGCACCGCTTCTGCTCGGGTTGGCCTCTTTGGCCCTGCTGGAGTTCACATCGATCATCAGCTGGCTTGAGATCCAGAGCACAGCCATTGTCATCACTGGGCTGGCGATCCTCAGCACTGTTGTTGTGGTGCTGTCCAAGAACGTTGCCGATTACGCCGACGAAGTCTCTGAGGTGATCGGCCAACCGATCGGCACCCTTGTGCTCACAGGGTCTGTGATCAGCATCGAGCTGGCTCTCGTCGCCAGCACCATGCTGAAAGGGGAGGCGAACCCGACACTGGCCCGCGATTCGATGTTCTCGGTGCTGATGATCGCGCTGACGGGCGTGACAGGCATCTGCAACATCATCGTGGCGATCCGCCAAGGCCGTATGGCCTTGGAAGACGACGGATTGATCGACGCCGATGAACTCGCCACCACCAACCTGGTCGGTTCGAACACGTATTTCCTGATGATCAGCACCATGAGTGTGCTGGCCCTGATTATTCCGAACTTCAGCCCCACAACGAGCGAGGCCAACTTCAGCACCCCTGTGAATGTGGTCCTCTCGATCGTGGCTGTTGGTGTCTACGCCATCTTCCTCACAGCGCAGATGAGTAGTTACAGCACCCTGTTTTCCGAGGTGATGCCCGATCTGATCCGTCCTCAGGAAGCGGCTTCAGGGGAGGGGCCCCTCCAGGAGATTGTTCAAAGCGAGGAGACCACCGAAACGGCACCTTCGCTCCAGGCCTCTGCCCTGATGCTGATGGCGGGATTGCTGGTTGTGGTTCTGATCTCCGAATCGATGGGCCATCTGATCGAAACCGGCATCACAGATCTGGGACTGCCCAGCTCCCTTGCAGGCGCCCTCGTGGCTCTGCTGATCCTGGCGCCAGAAGCCCTGAATTCCATTCAAGCCTCGATCAGCGGTGAAATGCAGCGTTCGATCAACACCCTTTATGGATCGGTTCTGGCGACCGTGAGCCTGACGGTGCCCGCTGTGCTGGCGATCGGCGAAATCACGCATACACGCGTGATTCTTGGCCTGGATCCATTCAGTTCCGTCCTTCTGGTTCTGACCTTGTTCCTGCTGCGACCGATGCCGAGACTCACAGGCATCGAAGGGCTGATGCGCTTGGTTGTGTTTGGCTTCTGGCTCCTGCTTCAGGTGTTCTGATCAGCAGCGTTCCATCGCATCCACCGCCTTTAAAGCCGAGGCTGTCAGCACGTCATGGCCCTCGGCGGTCACCGCTACATCGTCCTCGATCCGGATCCCGATCCCCTTCCAGCGATCGTCGATCTCCGGCTGCCCTTCAGGAACCTTCAACCGTTCGCTGATATACAGGCCGGGCTCAACAGTGAGCACCATGCCCGGTTCCAGTGTGGCGGGTTGTTCTCCGAGGCGGTAGGCGCCCACGTCATGGACATCCAATCCCAGCCAGTGGCCGGTGCGATGCATGTAGAGATGGCGATAATCGCCCCGCTCGATCAGTCCATCGACCTCCCCCACCAGCAGGCCAAGCTCCACAAGCCCTTCCACCAGAACCCTTAGAGCTGTGGCGTGAACCTCCTCTGCGGTTCCATCAGGCTGAACCGTATCCACCGCAGACTCCTGTGCTTCCAGAACCAGGCTGTAGAGGTCGCGCTGCTCAGCAGTGAACCGACCGTTCACTGGAAAGGTTCTGGTGATGTCTCCATTGTAGTAATCCTCCAGGGAGCAGCCTGCATCGATCAATAAAAGATCCCCGTCCTGCAACGGTGCGGTGTTCGCGGTGTAGTGGAGGACACAAGCGTTATCCCCCCCTGCGACGATCGATCCATAGGCCGGCCCCCGGGCACCACGAGCCCGGAAATGAGCCTCAATGGCGGCCTGCACCTCCGATTCCCTCATGCCGGGTTGCGTGATCGAGCGGGCCAGCTCATGGGCCTCCGCCGAGATCCGACAGGCTTCCCGCAAGCGGTCCAATTCATGAGGTTCCTTCCGCAAACGCAACCGATGCAGGATCGGCGTCGGCGCCACCAGCCCAAGTGCCGCCGTGCCGGTCCGTGCGAACTGATCGAGTTGCCTTCCCCAGGCGGAGAGAACCAGTGGCTCCACTGCAGGATGACGACCGATTCGGAACGCGATCGCCTCAGCTCCCGCCAGATATTGGGGGAGCTTCTCCGAGAGCTGGTCTAAGGGATGGGCGATCTCAGCGCCGTAGTGCTCGACTGCTCCTTCAGTCCCCCAACGGAACCCCGTCCACACCTCAGCCGCAGGGTCTTTCGGCTGCACAAACAGCACAAACCTTTCGCCCTCGGGTCGGTGTGGGAGGAGCAGGGCCACCGCATCTGGTTCATCAAAACCGGTCAGGTAAAAGAAATCGCTGTCTTGACGAAAGGGCCACTCGCAGTCGGCGTGATGGGTCGTTAATGCTGCCGCTGGGATCACAGCAGCGGCCGCACCAAGCTCCGCCATCAATCGATCACGCCGCGCTTCAAAAAGGGTGTGATCGATCTCGGCCACTGAACCACCACTGTTCACGGTTAAACAGGATGGCAGCTCACCCTCGCAGTCGTTGCTCAGCCAGAGCGGCTTTGAAATCCTCATAGGCCAAACCGAGACCCTCCTT
Source organism: Synechococcus sp. AG-670-F04 (assembly GCA_003211515.1). Taxonomy (GTDB): domain Bacteria; phylum Cyanobacteriota; class Cyanobacteriia; order PCC-6307; family Cyanobiaceae; genus Parasynechococcus. The sequence goes on along the minus strand of QCSN01000057.1, from coordinate 854 downwards.
TAAGGGAATGCGCGCTCGCCAGCCCATCGCTTGCAGGCGCTCCACGTTCAACTGTTTTTTCGGGGTGCCATCTGGCTTTGAGGTGTCCCAGTGAATGGCGCCTTCAAAACCAACTGTTGCTGCTACCTGCTCGGCCAGAGCACGGATGCTGAGGTCCACGCCGGTGCCCACATTGAGAAACGCCAACGGTTCTCCCGCAGCATTGCGCGGGGCATCGTCCGCTAGGGCGCTCCAGTTCTCCAGGGCAAAAACACAGGCGTCGCCGAGGTCGTCGGCATGGAGAAATTCCCGCAGAGGCGTCCCGCTTCCCCAGCAGGTCACCATCGAATCTCCCTGGGTCTTGGCTTCATGGAAGCGACGCAACAACGCCGGCAGCACATGGCTGTTGGTGGGGTGATAGTTATCGCCGGTACCGTAGAGATTCGTCGGCATCAGGCTGATCGCATCAAATCCGTGCTGTCGTCTCAGTGCTTCACAGAGTTTGATGCCGCTGATCTTTGCGATGGCGTACCACTCATTGGTGGGCTCTAGAGCGCCGGTCAGGAGCGCTTCCTCACGGATCGGCTGAGCTGCGAATTTCGGATAGATGCAGCTACTCCCCAAAAACAACAGTCGCCGAACTCCTGCCTGCCAGGCGGATTCGATGACATGCGTTTGTATCTTCAGGTTATCGAGCAGGAAATCAGCTGGATGGTCGTTGTTGGCTTGGATGCCACCAACCCTGGCTGCTGCCAGCACCACCACATCAGGCTGATGCTGGTGCATCCACGTCTTTACGGCAGCACGGTCGAGGCAGTCCAGCTCAGCTCGTGCGGGGGGCAGCACTTGGCTGTAACCACGCCGCAGCAGCCGCC
>QCSN01000056.1 GCA_003211515.1 Synechococcus sp. AG-670-F04 | reverse complement strand
TCGATGAAATAGGGGCCAGCAAGCTCGTGAAACTGATTGCCTTGGCTGTCTAAATCTCCATCCTTAATGCTGAATACAGCCAGTGGATCGCTGGGATCGCTGATGTCGATAAACGAAACTCCGTTTTCTAAGTCGTCTGTTTTGGAGGCGGTTAATGCGTAGTGTTTATTATTGATTGAAACCGTGCTGATGTGCCGAATTTTGGTGAGAAGGTCAAATGTGCCCCCCTGACTATCGAGATCACCTTGGTCAAAATTAGCGGTTGCGGTTGGGGCTGCAGGATTGCTGATATCGATGATTTGAACGCCGTTGTCATCTTTCGCTGCGACAAGGGCATAGGTTTGCCTCCAATGGAAGCTGCGGAAACCATCCTGGCGGCTTCAAGTTCATTGAAGCCGCCTACTCCATCAGTGATGCTTGAAACTGCGCTTGGATTTTCTGGGTCCGTAATGTTGACGATTTGTACTCCATCGTCACTCGATGATGCGATTAAGGCGTACTTGCTTCCTGCAATTTCGACTGTTGTTAAGCCTCTTGCGCCGTTAAGTTTCTCGTAACCACCAGCTCCATCAGTGATGCTTTTGGCAAGGCTGGGATTGGTGGGATCTGTGATATTGATGATTTGTAAACTGTCATCGTTATAGGATGTAACAAGGGCAAAGGTTTTGCCGCCGGTCGAGGTTGTGGCAATGAAATAAGCACCATCTAGTTTATAGTTTCCCTCTCCTCCATTGTCTCCATCTCGGATTCTTCCTGCTGACGTTGGGTTGGCGGGGTCTGTGATATCGGCAATCTGAATGCCATCGTCCAAATATCCAGCAATTAATGCATATGTTCTCCCGTTGGAGTTAGTGATTGCAGAGTGCCTAGCTCCTTCTAATTCAGTGTATGTAACGCTATCTTGGAGGACTGCGACAGGGGTTGGCGTGGATAGATCTGTGATGTCAACAATCTGAACACCATTATCGGAATACGCATGAATGAGCGCATAATTTCTGCCATTTATAGTTGTTGTTGTGATTGTTCTTGGCGAATCAAGTTCGTCGAACCCTCCGATTCCATCGCTAAAGCTTGACGTAGCAATTGGGCTTGTGATCGTGGCGGCTTCGATGGCAATCTGCTGGCCATTGATGACTAAAAATTGATGGTCCTGCTCCTGATAAATCGATTCAGGAATGCTGCGATTGTGCAAAGACGCTGCAAAGGCTGATCCTTCATCTCCTTGGCTGTCTTTTCCCTTGTTGATTTGATAGTCAATGGCATGGCCGATTTCCTCGAGGAGGACAGCTTCGATCGCCTTGGGGTCGGCCCTTTGCAGCCAGGCGGCATTGAGATAGATGCGTTCCTGCCCATTGGGATCAGAGGCTGTGTATGCCCCGCGCAGACCTGCCATGGTCTGGCCGTCGAGCAGTTCAACGGGCGGTAGCAAATGGTGATCACCGCGACTGAGCTCAGCAATCCATTGCAGCAGCAACGCTGGAGTGTTGTGCAGGTTGAAGGCTTGGCGCGCTGCTTCCAGCAGCTCTCCACTTGCGGCCCATCGTTCAAGCTTGTCTAATATTTTTTCTTTGTCGATCATTTCTGAAAGTTTGTTGGAGAGATTGAGGTGACAGTCCGTTTTTGCAAGGTTGGGGGAGGTCAATCACGTGCACGCTCTCTTGATCGATCTTATCGTGTCTTCATACAGCGTTCTTGAATTATTGACTATCGGTACCTTTCGAAAAAAAATTGTTGATTGTTTGTTTGCGTTGGCCTGTGAAGCTGGCATGCCTAACGGAAATCACATGAAAAGTTGCTTTTAAACTCTTTTTATTTTAATAAGGTTTACCCATTTAATTGCTAATAATTTTTATCGGATTCTGTTCTTGTTTGACTAGGAGTGTATGTTTAAGTGTTTGCTGTTGTTTATATTTTTTCTGTCCTGAATTTTTGTCGCTGAGATAGATAATGAGTTCAGCCATAAGGGGATGGCATGACTTTGAGGGTTCTTTCTGTTGCTTGGAGCAATTTGGCCACATCTGAGCTTCGAATCAATAGATAAAAAAAGGCCCCGGAGGGCCCTGTGATTCATCCTTGTGAAGGCGGTTCAAGTTCAGCCGTGGCTGATGAACTCGCCGGCCCGCTCGCAGACGGTTCCCATTGATCAAGCTTCCCCAGTAAAGGCAAGCTGTGCAGCGCGAAGACGCTGTTCGCGGGTAAGACGCCGCTTGATGATCGAGAGAAGCATGGGAGAAAACTCCACAGTGTTCGGGTCCCCGTTGCATGCCCCGAATCTGACTGCAGCCGGAAGTCGACCGGCTCAACGTGACGAAATTTTACCAGGGATAAAGCCAAATCGCGAGTGTGGTCAACTGAAGCTGACGGTCAAAGAATCGATTCGTCATCGTATTGGTAGTCAAAAAACTTGATAATTTCCATCACCATCTCTGGTATCTCATCGTAATTTTTAGGTTCGATGGCCGGGGCTTCCATTCCAACAATCTCAGAGGATTGGTATTCCTCTTGCCCGTCGACGCAAATCCTGTTGTTGTCCTCAACCCATTCATTGGTGTAGTAATAGAATTTGACACCTCCCTTTTTCCATTTTTCGCAAGCATCGATCGCTTGTGATTTAAACTCATATCGTTCTATAGAAGCCGGTTTTGACTCGCTAGGTAAAGGCATTAGTGTTAAGTGTGATGATGCCATAATTGATACTATTAAAAGTCGGTGTCGCATTTCATTCATGTCGGTAATCGAATTACCCAACGCCAGGTGCTAAGCCAGTCTAGTGGCTTCGTGTCTGTCTCGCCCGTCAGACTTGCCCTTTGCTTTCTTTTCCTAGGTGTACCTGTTCGTGCTCGTTTTCGAATTGTTTTGAATGCAACTTGCACAATGTCTTGTCTGTATGACCAACCCGGGTCTTGAAGCAGTTGATTTATTGGTGGCAACACTGGAGTGTAACTGAGGGCACCGTATTGTCCAATCAAGGCTGCCTTTGGTTGTTAGCGATGAAAGTTTCATGTGCCCGATTGTACTCTAATTAGATATTATTTTTGAAATTTTATGCTGCTTTTTTATTGCTTGTGCGAGCCAGGACTTATTATCTCATTGATGAGCGAAAATCTTTGCTTGATTCTCGATAAATAAAAAACCTTCCCCCAAGTTGTGAGAAGATTTTGAGGTTCAGCTATTTAAATTTCTGGCTACTTATTGTGTACGCAATCACACATAAATCGTATAATTGGAATGATTCTCATTCATCGATGATTCATATGACACTGACGCTAATAAATCGTCTCCCCCATCCAGCTGTTCGGTCCCCCTCGGTGATCCACTATCAAGATAAATAAACATTTTTTGCGATGCTTGATTAGGAATGAATAAATAATCCGTACGGTTTCCTACTAATTGAATTCGATCATCATTTGGATTGAAGTTTTCTATTTTTGCAAAATGCTTTCTGCCGGTTTTCACTGACGGTGTATCCTTGTATAATACTAGCTCGTCTGCTAATGCCGCTTGCCTTATATCTGAGACGCCTTTTCTTCCGAGAATGAATAGGTCAGAAGTTCTATCTCTTCCCGTAAGAGTATCTATTTCTGAAGGTTCACTTGAACCATGGGTTTGAGAGTAGGGGTGTGCACCGTTGAATACTCTTGCTGCTCCAAAGCCTTCTTGCGAATCAGATTGATCCAGTCCAGTTTTGCCCGCTATTCCATACGAGTATTGATCTCTAAATAGATCAACGGGAGCTTCTACCCAGAAGTCTTGCAGGCCAAAATTAGGCTGATTATATGAGACCCATGCATAACCATCTAGCCCCCAATTCGTACCCCAAGAGTTTTTAACATGCCATGCTTGCCTGTTATCGTCCCAACCCACAATCTGAACTGCATGATTTGCACTAGCTGGTGATATAGACAACCCGTTCAAATTATCGAAATACACATCACTATTACCCGAATTTGGAGATGGTGCGCGATATGCCATGAAACTATTTGCAGCCCAAAGCAATGTGTTAATCGGCCCATGATCGACTAACGCTTGCTTGACTTCCTGTATGGTAGAAGGTGAATTATTAGTTGCTCCGACTGCGCCTATAGCATCTGCACCATATGATTTTGGGGAAAATCGTGGTCCATCAGCAATTCTAGGAGCGTTCACATCGTATGGAACGACGGATTCAGTTGTAAATCCCTTATATGTACCATCCTCAACTGCATAAAATAAAGCAGTGTTAAATGTACTTGTACCATCTGATGAAATTGCAGAAGTCCCGTCAGATGTCCCAGTAGTCCCATTAATTGACGTACTTTGATGTTTTGCAAAATCCGCAAATTGCATCTCCGAAAGGTTGGGCATGTATCCATTTCGTATCATGTAACTTGATTCCAATGCTCCCAAAGTGGAAAATGCCCAACAATACCCCCTTGGGTTTTGATTCTTAACAGGAGGTGTCATCCCCCAGTCAGCCCATGAAAATCTATTCGATTCAGTATTTTGCAGTGCAAGCCTAAGTATGCGTTGCCAATTAAATTCAATGCCTGGATTAAATGTTTCAAAATATTTCAGCCTTAAATTTAAATCATCATATTTTTTGTTATTTGAAGCAAGGGTTTTTGGGCTTATGTCGACATTCTCATTCAGAGCTGGATCCATCAAAAATTCACCCGATAGATCCAGTACGTCTGTATGCCCAAATGCGCCTGATAGTTTATTTGACTTTCTTTTGGATTCAATACCAGCCAATATCTTTTTAGCAGACAATGATTTGGTTTTGTTCGCATAAAATTTATCTATCCGTGCCAAATCATTTTTATCCAGCTCAAGCGGATCAAACCTTGTCTCAATAAAAGATGGATGCTCAAGATCTTCGTCTGACAGAATGTAATCCTTTTCCAGTTTGGATACCTTTCCTGTTCCTACATCCTTTAAGTCTTCAGTATCATCAGATTGATCAGCAATAGATCCCATGCTGGGTTGAGTCACTGATCTAATATCGGAGGGAGTTCCTAAGGGGGTTGTAGGTGTAGTTTCTGTGGATGATTCGGAAAGTATCTTTGCTTTAAAGGATTTAACGTCTGCTCCCTCTATGCCCTGCAATACATTCATTTTTTGATTTCCTTTTTCATCCCTGTATATGATTTTGATTTTAGATCCATTATTGATTTTATCGGTCAATTCTATACTGACTTCATCATCCTCTACAAGGATATTCTCAGGCTTTAATTTGGTTTTGCCACTCTTAACTTTAATTCTTCGTTTTGATAGCGGATTTTCCTGAAGCTTGTCACTAAATCTCAAAAGAATTTCGGAGTCCGAATTGAAAATTCCTGAAATAAATTTGGGTGACATGACTGCATTTCCAACATTTATATTTTATTAATAGCTATATTGCGCAATTGTAGGGGTTTCGTATTGCTTCTTAACCTCCGCTGCGACCTATTTTCTCGTTGCATCCATGCCCATTGTTGCCAAAGTGGTGGTCTTTTTACTCTGCCCAGCGTCTGAGATGGAGTTACGTTGTGAGGCTCAAAAGCTTGCCTCGCTGGATTGGCGTCGGTTTCCCTAATCCTGGAATCGATCCTGACAAATGAGTAGTTGAGTACTATAACAAGATCAAGCAAGCATTTTGTTTCCCATGTCAGAGGAATTCCTAGCCTTGTTGGAGAGGGTTCAAACTGACACGCGTCTTCAGCAGAGGCTCAGTAAGGCTGCTGATACAAGCGCTTTTGTCTCCATTGCTAAAGAAGCAGGTTTTTCTATTACCGCTGAAGAGATCACAACGGATGACGGAGATCCTTCGGAACTTTCAGATGATGAACTCAAAAACTTAGCTGGAGGAGTCCGGCCGAACCAGGTAAAGGGTTCATCTAGGAGGAAGCTTAGAACTAAGATGAATATCGGAAGGTTTAAGGCCATAAAAAATGTTGACCCCCTTGATAACGGAGGTTGCTGGAGCCGGGGCAATCCTTGCCAAGGCTCCTGAGTCTTTTGTGTCATCGATAATGCAATACAATAATAGATTGCATACCACTCTATATATATCTAGTACATTGTATTGATGATTCCACTTGTCTTGCATCAGATTGGGGCTGATAAATCAATTTCGCGGCATTTGGAGGGTTTTCGTCGTAGCTGGAAGATCTGGAATCCCGATTTAGAGGTGATCTATTGGTCAGATGCAACTCTGAGGCAATTCATAGCTCAACATGTTCCAACTTTTTTGCCTTTATTTGATAGTTATAGCAAGGGAGTTTGTCGAGCTGATCTTGGAAGATACCTGCTGCTTCAGTACTTCGGCGGTATTTATGCAGATCTTGACTGCCAATGCCTACGCCCTTTGGCTCCTCTACTTGAAGATCGAGAGCTGTTGATAGCGACTGAACCAGCGATTCATCACCTGCAGAAAAATGTAATGCTTCGTGGCCTAAAGAGGGTTATTTGTCCTTCATTTATTGCTTCAATTCCTGGTCATCCATTTTGGTCTGATGTTCTTTTATCCTTAACGAAACATCCTCCTTCCTCGATTAAAACAACTGATGATGTACTTGATGCTACTGGCCCTTTTCTGTTAAGTCGTGTTCTGGATGCTCTTCCAAAATATCAACAATATCTTGTTCCAGAGGGTTTGATTAATCCGTTTAGCAAAGCTGACTGTTGGCAAGGTCTTGTTTTTGATCCAATCTTCTGGCTTGAGCGCAGTTCAGGGGCCTATGTCGCTCATTACTGGGACGGATCATGGTTTCGATCGTCTCGTGGGTGGCAAGCATTTGTTCCTTCTCAAGCTCCTGTTAGTTTGCAGGAGCCTGAGGGGCCAATAACCATCCCTGGTGTAGTCAAGAGGAATACTGGCGATCAAACTGATTTACCACTGATTTCTTGTTTGATGGTCGTAACGGAGGTCTCTCTGCTGGCGACGCTAGCTGTTGAGTGTTTCCTCGAGCAGAGTTATCCGAACAAAGAATTGATCCTTGTTGATGCTTCTTGCGATGATCAGTTAGAAAGTAAAGTCAGGCTGCTTAACTCAGGCTTGATCCGTTATGTGTTAATAGAATCTAAAAGTGTGATGTTATCAAGTTTGAATGATATTGCCTTTGATTGTGCGTTGGGTGGCTATATATGTCAATGGAATAGTGATGACTTACACGATCCATTGCGACTTGAAATGCAGTGGAAAGTGATGCAATCCACTGATGCGCAGGCTTCTGTGTTGGCGCGCCGGATGACGTGGTGGCCAGGTGAGCACACTTTGAGCATCTCGTCTTATCTCGATGAATATCAATCTGTCATGTGCGAGCGTTCTTTGTTTCCTCGTTGTTCGGCAGTTCACTCTGATGCACCATGCAATATTGTAAATCTAATGAATAACACTGTACGCATTGCAAAAATAGATCTACCACGTCTTTGTATTCATATTAATTTTAACTCTGTGAGCTTCTCTTGTGATCTCTCGAAATCTAGTGATATTCAGAGCTATACTTGCCTATGGACGAATTGTGATTGTGAGCGATTGCTCAATGAGCTTGATAGACGAATTCCATTGCTACGTTGTCTGTTTTTTGAGAATAAAGCTCCACTAAACGTCTGCAATACCATTGATGTTCCAAAAAAAGATCCAAAAATTTTAATTCTGACGCCGGTACGTAATGCGCAGGAATATTTAAGTCGTTATGAGTCTCTTTTGCAATCATTAACCTTTGATTCCAGAAGATTGTCTTTCGCTTGGCTGGAGGGTGATAGTACAGATCAGACTTTTCCGGTCTTAGAACAACTTCGCGTTAGACTCTCAAATAAATTTAATCGTATTTCTTTACATCGATTCAATCATTATCCTTCGTGTTCTAACGCCGAACGATGGAGTCGTGTTTTGCAGCGTGATCGTCGTGAACGCCTAGCAAGGGTCAGAAACCAGCTGCTAATGATGGCTCTCGAGGATGAAGATTGGGTTCTTTGGTTGGATGTTGATGTTTGTGATTATCCTTCTGATCTTCTTGAAAGGTTACTTGCGGCGGGAAGAGATATTGTTACAGCAAACTGCCTGAATGCTTTTGATCAGCCATTCGATTTAAACAGCTACCGATTGCAGCGTGAATCTCCACAAGCTGATACCTTGCCTGAGGAGTATATGTTCGACGGCCTGTATCAGCCTCCGATCGGTTTTGCTAGAAATTATGTTAATGATTTTCGTGATCAATCTTTGATTGAGCTTGATTCAGTTGGTGCGACAGTTTTGTTGATACGAGCTGACCTCCATCGCCAAGGGCTTAATTTCCCTCCTTATCCAATGAATAGCTTGATTGAAACGGAGGCACTCTCTCTAATGGCTCGCAATTTAGGTGTACGGAGTTGGGCTTTGCCACAGTTGATTGTGCGTCATGATTAATTCCCTGATCTGCACGATGACTTGCTGAAAATGACTCAGACTATTCCTCTGCTCTTGCATCAAATCGTTCCTGATGATGGCTTTCCTAGCCATCTTGAAGGCTTTAGCCATAGCTGGAGGGAATGGAATCCTGATCTGCAAGTGTCCTATTGGTCCGAGCAAGAACTACGTTTGTTTGTTGCTAACAAGACTCCAGCGTATCTTCCTTTGTTTGATTCTTTTTTTCACCCCTTTTGTCGAATCGAATTATGTCGTTATCTTCTTTTGCAATATTACGGTGGAATTGTTGTTGATCTTGATTGTCAGTGCTTACGTCCTCTTTCACCTCTGTTGCAGGGACGTGAATTATTGATTGCTTTGGAGCCCGTGTTACAGCGCAAGCATAATAACCTGCTGGACTTTGGAATGAAGGAGTTAAGACGTAATGCCTTCATGGCCTCTAGCCCCAGGCATCCGTTTTGGAACGATGTGTTGGGTGGTTTATGCCATTATGAGCTGCAGTCTGCTCGGGCTAAAGGCGAACATCTGGATTTTGCAGGTTCCTTTTTGCTTGATCATGTTCTCCAGATTAATCCCGAATACAAATCTTGTCTTGTTGACGAGGTATGCATCTATCCATTTAGCAGAGAGGAATGCAGTCAAGGCTATGTGTTTGACCCTGCCTTTTGGCTTGAGCGTAGCTCAACAGCTTTTGTTGCGTGCTATTGGGATCTCACCTTTCTTTCATCTACCGTTCCTGAAGGTTGGCATGCGTTTGTTCCGTCCACAGCTCCGGCCAACGTGAGTGCTCCGTCGCAGGGCAAGGACAAAACAGTGAAGTATGAGTTGGAACCATCTCCAGCAGGTTTGATCAATAACCGCCCCCTAATCTCTTGCCTGATGATTACACGAAATCGTAATTTTCAAGCTCGGCTATCGATTCAATCTTTTCTAAGACAAACTTATTTTTGCAGGGAACTGGTTGTGGTCGATGATGATCCAGATTCCAAGCTTTATGACTGGATCATATCCCTTAACAGTAAATTGATTCGATATTTCCGCTTACCAGATCAGGGTTTGAGTCTTGGGGAGCTGCGTAATTTTTCAGTTCGCCAGTCATTAGGAGACTATGTCTGTCAATGGGATGATGATGATTTATACGATCCACTTCGACTCGAGATCCAAATGGCCACTTTGATCAGTACAGGATCAGATGCTATCGTCTTAGCCCGATTTTTAATTTGGTGGCCACAGTACAAGCGTTTAGCATTATCTTGCTATCGTGATTGGGAAGGTTCTCTTTTATGTAGGAAAGGTTGTTTGCCTGCTTACCCTCATCTTCGACAGGGGGAAGACAGTGTTCTTTTTGAAGAGTTGCGGCAACAATGCACTTTGGCCAGGATTGATATGCCCAGACTTTATCTCTACATCGTTCACGGCCGTAATACATTTGTTCCCTCGCACTTTGATGATCATTGGAAGAGTTCTACTTCACGTTGGCAAGGTGATGATCTAAACCGTTTATGCTCAGAATTACAGCGGCGCCTGTTCATACGCGAATATTCAGAATGCGTTTAATTCTTGTAACACAAGGTACCCTCGGTGATCATCTCCCGATGATTGGGTTGGCACAGCAGTTGATGCAATCGGGCTTTGAAGTTCTGCTGGCTTGTAATCATGCGATGCACCGGCTAGTTCAATCAGCAGGTGTGCAGCCCTTATCATTTGGCATTCCTCTTTCTGAGATCGAGGCTTCTCATAAAGCCTTATGCTGGGATCATTGGAAGACTCCTCCACTATCCCAAATTTGGTCTGAGGATATTGAGGAAAGGTTGACTTCCAATGTTGCTTCATTGATCGAACAGCTTACTTCAGGCGACATTCTTATTGGCGCAAAGAATATCTATTTCCTTTCTTTGGTAGCGCAGGTTAGCAATTGTCAGCTGATCGAGATTGGTCTCAATGCAGGTTCAATGATTGATTTCTCTCGTCTTGCTGTGGCTAAGGATTCGAAACATTCATGGGCAACGGGCTTGAAGCGCCTTGAACTTAGGTTGAGGCGCCGCTGGTTGCAATCCTCTGACTCTTCGTTTGATTTAGTGCCACTGCTGCGTTTGCATGCCATACCTGATTTCTTGGCACCACGTCATTATCCGTTGCTGGATGCAATACGCACAGGCTTCTGGTGTTATCAGCATCCTCAGTGGAATGATTGGCAACCTGCTGATTCTCTTCTTCTAGCCCTCAAAGGTCGTCACTCTCCTTTGGGGTTGGTCTTCAGCAGTCAGCCATTGGATCAACCTGTTCAGGTCCTTGCCAAACATCTTGATGTGGCCCAGAGATTAGGCAGACGCCTGGCGGTTGTGAAAGGCTGGGCTTTTGGTGAGGAATCTCAACTTCTTACTTCTGATTTGGTCGTAATGTTGAAGCATCCAGATCTCATTGTTGTTGATCCTCTCCCTTTAAATTGGTTGTTCCAGCGTCTTGATGCTGTTTTCATCCATGGTGGGATGGGGACCCTGGCTCGTGCCCTTCAGGCAAGGTGTCGTACTGTCATCGAGCCCTATGGCAATGATCAATTTTTGAATGCTCGCCTTGCGATAGAGCATGACCTGGCCCTTGCCGTTCATCCTTATCGTTTTGATTCTGTTGAGGTTGCAGACGCGCTCAGGTTTCAATTGGCTCGTACTCAATATGATTTGCA
>QCSN01000055.1 GCA_003211515.1 Synechococcus sp. AG-670-F04 | reverse complement strand
GAGATGGTGGAGGCCATAGTTGCCTTTCTTTTTATTTTGGCACCCAGCGCCAGCCTTATGCGGCGATTCCCCCATCATTCTGATGTTCCAAGTGGTGGCCATCCTGCCAAGGCTGCTCGTCCGAGAAGTGCTGGTCATCCGTCAATGGCTGCTCGTCTGCTTCACACTGATCGTCGCCAGCCGAATCATCCGACTCTGCTGAACACGCCTCAGCATCCATAGACGACGATTCATCCAGGGGCTGAGCTGCTGATGCAGAGGAGACGGCCTTGGCGTCCTGCTGATTGAAATCCAGCTGGAGGGAAGCCGATGCAATCTCTAACGATGGCGTGTTCGGATCGGTGCCACCATCTGTTGGCGCACCGTCTGTTGTCTGCAGTAACTGCCGGGTTTCCTTCAGAAGCTGATCGATACCGTCGAGGGTTGCCAACTCCTGGTCAGGAATGCGATGGGAATCCTGTTGCTGCTGACGCAACCGGAGCTCGAGCGCTTCCTGACGCTCCTCGAGTTTGATCAGACGTTGTGAAAGGGCCGTGATCGCCTGGGCCAAATCCTCCGCAGTGCGTGTGATCCGGAAGGACACGGATGAACTCATGGCCGCAGGTCGTGCATTGGCCTGATAACAACACATCGAAGCCATCGCCTCAAGATCAGACTGATCAACATCTGCGTGAAACCGATGCCCCCCTTGGTAACGCTGTTGATCTACCTGCTGGCCGGCACGGCGATCGGACTGCTGGCACTGCTCAGCCGGATTCCCGCAGCTCCACTTGCTGGTGCCCTCCTGGGAGCCGGTCTTGTGAGCATGAGTGGAAAATTCGAGGTCGCCTCCTGGCCCAGCGGCACGCGAACCATCCTGGAAATCGGCATTGGGACCGTGATTGGGACGGGTCTCACCCGTGCCTCATTCGAACAACTGCAGAATCTATGGCGACCTGCCGTGCTGATCACCGTGGCCCTTGTGGCCACAGGTCTGGTGGTCGGTCTCTGGAGCAGCCGGCTGCTGGGAATCGATCCGGTCGTCGCCCTGCTCGGGGCAGCTCCAGGCGGCATCAGCGGCATGAGTCTGGTGGGAGCGGAATTCGGTGTCGGCGCAGCGGTCGCCGCACTGCATGCCGTGCGCCTGATCACAGTGCTTCTGGTGCTGCCTCTGATGGTGCGCCTTCTCACGCCGATCAGCCTGAACAACTCCTGAGCACCCCCTCGACAACTGCGATCCGAGCGATACGTTTGATCAAGCATTTTGGTTTGGTCCCATGCGTCGCTCCGGTCACACCCTGGCCCTCTGCGCCCTCGGCCTGATCGGGTCTCTCGCGGGCATTCAATCCTCAGCTCTTGCCGCTGATTCCACCGAGGAAAAGGGCGCGAAGATCTACTGCTTCATGCGCTCCAGCGGTAATGATCATTCCGTGAGCTGGAATGCCTCCTACGCCGTGATCAAGCGACAAGGCAATGGCATGTTCAAAACATCGCCGGAACATGCGTCTGTGATGATCACCGAAGCTGTGGTCAACGATCCTGGCAATTTCCCCGATTGCGGTCAGTACCTTGGTGATCTCTTCGGAGGAAGCAACAAATCTTCCTCCGGATCCAGCCTCAACACAGCGACGAGCACAAGCACGCTCACCAATTACGACAACCAAGGCGACCGTTACGCCTACTGATCGGCCACAGAATTCAATCCCAGTTCAACGGCTAGGCATGGCGGTGATCCTGCTTGGAACACTCGCCTGTCAAGCGCCAACACCTCCCACAGCAACGGACAGGCAACGGTTTGAAGAGCCTGAACCGAATTGCCTTGAGGAATTTGAGAGCAGCAAATTGGACGATGCCCTGACCCGTTGCAATGCCCAGGTTCGATCAAACCCGGGAGTCATCGCTCCCCTCAATGACCGTGCGCTCGTTCTGAGTCTGTCGGGACAGCACGATTTGGCCTGCGCGGATGTGGAGACAGCGTTGGATCTTTTGCGCAGGACGGTCCCGGCGTCCAGCTCCAGCAAGATCAATGATCCGATGCTGCGCCATGAACTGGAAGTGCGTCAGGCCACTTGCAGACAACGCCGGACCATCGAAGCCAACGACTGACGTTCCACGGCGATACGGCGAGGACCAAGCAAAATTTCGATCTGTCGAGCTTTGCTGGCCACCAGGGCATCCACCAACTGATCAGCAGGTCCAAGCTGCATCCAGTGGCAGACCAAACCACTTCCCATGCCCAAGCGATGGCAGCGATCCTCAGCCTGATCCACATCACCGGGGGTCCATGGCCTCTCCAGCAAGACCACATGCTGCGCACGATGCAAGGTGAAACCAAGCCCACCTGTGCCGAAGGTGGCGAACAAAAGATCACTTTCACCATTCTGAAAGCGATCAACCGCCGTCTGCCGTTCCAGGGGACGTTGACGGCCGGTTAGCAATTCACCGCCGGTCTGTTGCTGCAACAGCATCAGAGGCTGAACAAAAGAGCTGAACACCACAACGGCTTCAGCTTTTGAACGCAACTGCCGCAGGAGCATCCGTGTGGCCGGCAACTTGAACTCAGCAGCGATCTGACGCATGGCCGTGAGCACAGCAAGGGACTCGGCATCGTTCCGAACCTGCCCTAAGGCCACCCTGCGCCTGTAATCCTCAACCACCAGATCAACGCGGTGGTCAAAACCCAGGGATTCCGCTTCAGCGAGCGCAATCGGATGCTGCTGACGATGTTTCGGAGGGAGATCCAGCACCTGCTGCTTCCGTCGATGGAGAATCAGTGGGCGGGTCAACTTCCGCAAATCTTCCAATTGGCTGGCACCTCCCGCTTCCCATTGCTGGCGTCCCCGTCGTTCACGCCAATGGCCCTGGCAATACAAGGCTTCGTATTGGCGCTGATCACGGGCAATCGGATGATCGATTGCAGCCAACAGCGGAAAAAGCTGTTTTGGCCGTGCGTTTTTCATCGGCGTTCCCGTCAGCATCCAGATCGCCCGCAGGCGTGGATGCCGGGCCAGTTTCAGTAGGGCTTCCGTTCGGCGGGCCTGCAGCGTCTGGGCATAGTGGGCTTCATCCACAACGAGCAGCGTGCCTGCCTCAGGTAGTTCGGCGGGCAACCGCGCCCAGCTCACCAGTTCAATCGAAAGAGCCAACACATCCGCTTCACGCTGCCAGTGGGGATGCAGTCCCACGGGAGCTACCACCAGGACCCGCAAATCAGCGGCGCGGACCATCGCGCGGGCAGCGAGCAGGGCGGAAAGTGTTTTGCCAAGGCCCATTTCGTCGGCAAGAACGGCACCACGACGGGCCAGAAGCCAACGGACAGCGGAACGCTGATGGGTGAGGGGCTGACGACCATCGCAGAGAGTCTCTTGGAGATCTGCCAGCGCAATCAGTTGACGATGGGGGGGCATCGGCGGCAACGGCTGGCGACTCCAGTGCAGCCACTGAGCCAACTCAGACGCGACAGGAAAGCGATCACCCAGGCTGGCCTGCAAGGCGTCGGCTGCCCTCAGAGGAAATTCCCAGCCCTTGGAGACCCCACGCCAATTGCCCCTGGGCCGAACGCGTCGTAATTGGGCTTGAGTGACCGCATCAAATGGACTGACCACACGGATCAGCCCAGATGGAGAGAGGTCCAAATAACAACGGTGAGTCGCTGTTGACTTAATGGACGACCCTCCAAACATTCATCTTAATGGTTGCGAGCAAGCAAGCAAGTATCTGAATCATTGCGACAACAATGCATTCAAAGATCAATGAAATTGCAGCCTCCGATACATTGACTTCAGGCGCTTTACGGGCAGAATTGTCTTAACCGAGAACCTCGGATGCATAACAGGGATGCAGTTTTCCTCGACGAACTTTGTCCCAAATTACGAGTCCGACGATGGCGTCAATCACTTCACTCTCATACTGGTAAAAGTTGTATTTATTGCGGTAAACCATCTGAATCAATTGATCACATTCTGCCTCGCTGCCGCGGCGGCTTGAGTGTCACTGAAAACTGTGTTCCAGCTTGTCTGTCCTGCAATGGTCAGAAGTCTGACGCAGATGTCTTCGACTGGTATCGACGTCAACGGTTCTATGACCCTCGACGCGCCATGGCGATTCGCGCCTGGATGGATGGAGACCTGCGCCTGGCACTCCGGCTTCTCCAATGGGCTGAACCAACCCCTCGAGCCGTTCCTTCAAAATCAGACGACAGCGGCCTCACCTTTCAGGTGGCCTGATCAAACCCCGCTCACCAGACCCTGCATGCCGCAGGGGAGTGGTGACGGAGGCAGATCGAAGCCTGTTCGTTGGGCTCTTCAGGGGCCGCGAAAGCAGCGCAAACCAGCAGGGCAGTGGTGATCACGATTCGCATCGACCAACCACGATGACGATGCAGCGAAGCTTGAGAAGAATGGCCAATGGAGCAGACCATGAACACGGAACGGAACTAATACATCTGTACTGATGCTGAATGATCTTGTCAACCGCAGCCGGCCGCTTCCCGCCGGCTCGAAGATGCTGATTCTTGGTGGAGGCTTCAGCGGTTCTACCCTTGCAACACTGCTACGTGCGCAGGGAACGCCTGTGATCTGCACAAGGCGGAATCCAGAACCAAGCGGAACGCACCTCTGCTTCGACAGCGACAACCCAGATCAAGGCCCGAAACCAGAGGACCTGGAGGGCACCACCCATGTGCTCAGCACCATCCCGCCAAGCCGTGATGGCCGAGAGCCTGTATTGACGAGCCTTCTGCCGACCTTGCGCGACCTGCCGCTGCGCTGGGTTGGCTATCTCTCCACCACAGGTGTCTATGGAGATCGGGGCGGCGACTGGGTGAGTGAAGCGGACCCTGCAACACCGGGGCAGGACCGCAGCCGGCGGCGACTCGCCTGCGAAAACGCATGGCAACGGACCGGTCTACCGATGCAGATCCTGCGCTTACCAGGCATTTACGGGCCAAAACGATCGGTGATCAATGGCCTGCAACAAGGCAGAGCAAGGATGATTCACAAAACTGGACAAGTGTTCTGCCGGATTCATGTCGAAGACATTGCCGGAGCCTGTCTGCATCTCATCCACAAGGCTGAAGAGGGAGCGTGGCCTTCGGTCGTGAACATCAGCGACGACTGCCCCGCACCCAGCGAAGAGCTGCTGGGGTTCGCCGCCGATCTGATCCAGATGGAACCACCACCCTTTGAAGATTTCGACGCCGCAAGTCAGAGCATGAGTGCAATGGCTCGCTCGTTCTGGAGTGAAAATCGTCGTGTTAGCAATTATTTGCTTCGCAACACCCTCAAGTACGAGCTCCTTCACCCCGATTTCCGGGTTGGCCTACGCGACTGCTGGCTGCAAGACCCCCTTAATCCGAACCGGAAGGAGACTCTGGATCCCCGATCAACCACTGGTTGAAGTCGAAGGGCTCATCATCACCAAGCGCTCCAGCACCCAGGTCGTTCAAGAGTCGGTCCCAGTGGATCTGAAGCCACTGCTGCCGTACACCCGTCGCCAGACCCACCAGCAACAACCCCAGCAGGAGCAGTCTCAGCACAACCATGACCTCCTCATATGACGCTAACCAACGGCTGGTGATCAGCCTGGGGGATCCCGCGGGGATCGGCATGGAGGTCGTGCTTAAAGCATTGGCATCCCCTGATCTGCCAGCGACGATGCGCCCACTTCTGGTGGGCTGTCGCCGTTGCCTGAACGCCACCTACACCCACTTGAAGAGCCAGGGCTGCACAACCGTCGCTGATCCGGACCGGCTCGAAGTACTCGATCAGCCGCTCAATCCTTTAATCACCCCCGGCACACCCAGTGCATTCAGCGGTGCGGCCAGCTTTCAATGGTTGACCGAAAGCGTCAGATGCCTGACTGATTCAGGAGGTCGCGCACTGGTCACAGCGCCGATCGCCAAACACCTCTGGCATGCGGCGGGCCATTCCTACCCAGGACAAACAGAGCGGCTAGCAGAGCTGGCCCATCAGACACGATCCTCAATGCTGTTCACAGCAGTGTCTCCTCAGACCGGCTGGCGACTCAACACGCTGCTCGCCACAACCCATATTTCCTTGAAAGAGGTTCCGGCGGCGCTCACACCAGAGCTAGTCGAACACAAGCTCAACGTGCTGCTCAACTTCTGCAGGCGCTTCAGCTCCAAGCCCCGTCTGACAGTTGCAGGTCTCAATCCCCATGCCGGCGAGGAAGGCAAGATCGGCGAGGAAGAAGCGGAATGGCTCAGCCCGCTCCTGCGGAAGTGGAAAGCGGCCCATCCCGACATTCGGCTGGACGGGCCGCTGCCTCCGGACACCTGCTGGATCCAAGCGGCACAGGCCTGGAATCACCACAGCTGCCATGAGAAAGCTCCGAACGGAATCCTTGCCCTTTATCACGATCAAGGCCTTATCCCTGTGAAGCTGCTGGCCTTCGATGCCGCCGTCAACACCACCTTGGAGTTGCCCTTCCTGCGCACGTCTCCCGATCACGGCACCGGTTTCGACATTGCAGGACAGGGACTTGCCCGACCGGACAGCATGATCGCTGCGATACAGGCGGCCTGGGAACTGAGTGAGACCTAAGCAGGCCGCACGCGCATCAGCACCTGACCAAACTCCACTGGAGTGCCATTGTCGACCAGGATCTCGACGATTTCACCGCTGACCTCCGACTCCAATTCGTTCATCAGCTTCATCGCTTCGAGGATGCAAATGGTTTGGCCGACATTGATGCGGGTTCCAACCTCCACAAACGGGTCTTCACCGGGGGCCGGTGCGCGATAGAAGGTTCCGACCATCGGTGCGGTGACATCCAACAGGTCGCTTCTGCTCGAGGCCGCCGGAGGAGGAGGCGAACTCGAGCTGGGATCCACGGCCGCAACCGGTGCTGCTGCTGCCGGAACCGGTGCAGCCACCACAGGAGCCATCACCGCCTGTGTCGGCAGGTTGCGACGCACCTCCAGGCGGAAATCATCACCTTCGAGGCGAAATTCCTGGATGTCACTGTCTGCAAGAGATTCCAGCAGACGATGCAGTTGTTCGTGATCCAGCTGCATGGCAATCAGTTCTCGCGACCGAGGTAAGCATCGTTCCGAGTGTCCACCTTGATCTTTTCACCGATGGACAGGAAAAGAGGAACCATCACCTGAGCACCGGTTTCCAAAATGGCGGGCTTGGTGCCACCGGTTGCGGTATCGCCTTTCACACCCGGATCGGTCTCCTTGATCGCCAGAACAACGGAATTGGGCAATTCAACCTCCAGAGGCTTGTCGTTCCACGACACCACGTTCACCTCCATTCCTTCCTTCAGATATTTGCGGCTATCACCGATCTGAGCAGCACTGAGGCGCGTTTCCTCGTAGGTGCTCATATCCATGAAAACGTAATCCTCACCCTCCATATAGGTGTGCTGGAGGGAGGATTTCTCCAGCATCGCCTGGGGAATCATTTCTCCAGCCCGAAATGTTTTCTCGACGACGTTTCCGGTCTTGACCGCCTTCAGCTTGGTACGCACGAAAGCGGATCCCTTGCCAGGCTTGACATGCAGAAACTCCACCACGCGCCAAACGGCACCATCAATCTCAATCGTGGTGCCGGTGCGAAAGTCGTTGCTGGAGATCATCCCGGCGGAACGTTTCAGGGGATCATACGGCTGTGCCAAAGTCCGATCAGCACTGGGGTTCCCCCTTGGCCCATCAGCGTTTCAAGGCCGTTCTGGTCGCCCTGATCTGCATCGCAATGCTCAGTCTTTCCGGCCCTGCCTGGGCCGGTTTGCCCCAGGGCAATGCTGTGAAGGATCCTGCGGCGATCCTGCGAGATGCCCTGCCCTTTGACCAGCAGGACATCCGTGAACTCCAGCATCGGCTGGAGGGAACCAGCAACGACCTGCGCGCCAAACGCTGGAGTGCACTCGCCAAGGCTGTGAATCGCTCTGAAGCGCTGCTGAATACGCGTCGAGCCACGATTGTCACAGCTCTTCCCGACGCGCTGCAGGGCGAGGCAGACGCCCTCCTCGATCAGGTGGCCGTGGGGCTCAACACGATGAGAGAAAAGGTCGACACCTCCGACAAACCAGGTTTCATTAACAGTCGCCGCAGCACACTCAAGGACATCGGGGCTGTTGAGGCTCTTCTGGTGCCATCGGATTACACGGTGGAGATCCCGGCTGAGTTCGATGCCCTTCCGAGACTGGAGGGACGGGCGACCGTTGAAATCCAGACCAGTCAGGGGACGATGATCGCCGTCGTGGATGGATACAACGCTCCACTCACCTCTGGAGCCTTCATCGATCTGACGCTCAGAGGCTTCTACGACGGTCTGCCCTTCAACAGAGCGGAGGACTTCTATGTCTTGCAGAGCGGTGATCCCGAAGGCCCAGCCATCGGCTATGTCGACCCAAAAACCAAGCAGGAACGGCACGTTCCTCTCGAAATCCGCGTTCCTGGTGAACCCGAAACCTTCTATAACGAAACCTTCGAGGACGTCGGCCTCTACAAAGCGACACCAACACTTCCATTTGCCACCCTGGGAACCCTTGGCTGGGCTCATTCAGCCCAGGCCCTGGATGACGGGTCCTCCCAGTTCTTCATGTTCCTCTATGAAGCGGAACTCACTCCCGCTGGTCTGAATCTCGTGGACGGCCGGAATGCCGCGTATGGCTATGTGGTGGAAGGATTCGATGTTTTGGAAGAACTCAGCACCGACGATCGGATCAAAACCATCAAGGTGATCGATGGCGACGATCGCCTCAAGCCTCACGCATGACGGAAACCCTGGCTGGACTGGGAGAAACCGAGCTGCTACAACGCCTGGCCCGGTTCGCTCCCGCTTACCAGCTGAGTGACGACACGGCCTGCCTGGTCGCTGACGCCAGACCCCTGCTCATCAACACCGACGTCCTGGTGGACGATGTGCACTTCAGTGAAACCACCACCGCACCAGAGGATGTGGGCTGGCGAGCCGTCAGTGCCAACTTCTCAGATCTCGCTGCCAGCGGCGCGATCAGCATTGACGGAATCACCGTGGCACTGGTGGCCCCAGGTGACACCAGCTGGGACTGGGTCAAGGGGGTGTACAGCGGCATGAGCGAAGCTCTCTCGTGCTTCGGCGGGATTCTTCTCGGCGGGGATTGTTCCACCGGCCAGGAGCGTCTGCTCTCACTCACCGCCCTTGGCCGTCTCGGTCCCTGTCATCTGCATCGCGGCCATGCCTGTCCAGGTGATGTCCTGGTGACCAGTGGTGTCCATGGGCTCAGCCGACTGGGACTGGCGCTGCTGCAGAGCGATCCTCTGGCAGATCGCTCAATCCTCAGCGCTTCCCTTCAGGCTGAAGCAATCCAACGGCATCGACGGCCGACACCTCGCTTCGATGCTCTCCAGGCCCTCTTGAACTGCAAGCCCTCGCAACTTCCCTGGCGAGCCGGTGGAACCGACAGCAGCGACGGCCTTCTGGCAGGGATCCGCGGAATGTGCGCCAGCAGCAAATGCGGAGCGCTGCTGGATCGTGATCAGCTGCCGCAAAGTGTTGACTGGCCCGAAGGTCCGCCGTGGGATCGCTGGTGCCTGGCTGGAGGTGAAGACTTCGAGCTGATCTTGAGCCTGCCGCCGTCATGGGCTGATGCCTGGCTGCAAGCCTTTCCGGAAGGCCATCGCCTCGGTTCATTTCATGCGGAGACTGATGCTGTTCTCTGGAGCGATGACCGCACCCCTGTCGTGGCGCCGGGATTCAACCACTTCGACAAGCCATGACCAAAAAAAAACCCTCCCCGAAGGAAGGGTTTGAATCATCTGCTGCGCAGATCGATCACTTCCAGTTCTTGGCCACCACTTCGGCCAGGTCAACCACTCGCTGGCTGTAGCCCCACTCGTTGTCGTACCAGGCAAGGATCTTCACAGCCTTTTCACCCATTGAGTAGGTGAGGTCCGCATCAAAGATGGTCGATTCGTCGGTGCCGGCGTAATCGGTGGAGACGAGGGGCAGATCGCTGTACTTGATGATTCCCTTCATGCCGTTCTCGGAAGCGGCCTTGATCACGGCTTTCACTTCATCAACGCTGGTGGCGCGGGAGGGCCCGAAGGTGAGGTCAACGGCCGAGACATTCGGAGTTGGAACGCGCATGGCGAAGCCGGTGAGCTTGCCCTTCACCTCGGGATAAACCAGGGCAACAGCTTTGGCAGCACCAGTGGTGGTGGGAACCATGTTCAGAGCTGCTGCACGGGCACGACGCAGGTCGCGGTGACTGTTGTCAAGAATCCGCTGGTCGCCCGTATAGCTGTGGATGGTCGTCATCAGACCCCAGTCGATGCCGAAGTTCTGATCAAGCACCTTCACGATCGGCGCCAGGCAATTGGTGGTGCAGCTGGCGTTACTGAGGATGTTCCAGTCTTCATGGCGGTATTGATCGTCATTCACACCAACAACGAAGGTGCCGACACCGGGGCCCTTGCCGGGTGCCGTCAAAATCACCTTGCTGGCGCCAGCCTGGATGTGCATGCTGGCTTTTTCATCGGTGTTGAACACACCGGTTGATTCGATCACCAGATCAACGCCCCAGTCCTTCCAGGGACAGTTGAGAGGATTGCGATCAGCGAAGAATTTGATTTCCTTGCCATTGACGATCATCGTGTCGTCAGTCGTCTCGATCTTGACGCTCGGATCAAGCTTTCCAAGAATCGAGTCGTAGGTCAGCAGGTGAGCGCTGGTCTTGGGATCGGATGTGGAGTTCATCCCGACAATCTCCAAACCGGTGTCAGCGCCACGGCTGATCCAACCCCGCATCACATTGCGACCGATCCGGCCGAATCCATTAATCGCAACGCGCAGGGTCATGGCAGAAGCGGGGTTGCCGCGTTAAGGGTTTTGGCCGCCGATCATACAGAAATAAGCAAAAATTCCTTCTGCATCACCCTTTCTGGTAGAGGTATTCCCAAGCTCGGCAATCCGGTTGCCCGCGGTGATCAGCGCATTGCTGTCACTGTTCAGTTGCCCTCGCGTCTCTCCGACGACGAGCGGGGACTTTTGGAGCAGCTGGCCGGTCATCATTCCGCTCGGGGCAAACAGCATCACCACCACAACAGCGGTCTGTTTGCAAGGCTCTTCGGTCAGAAGGGATGAGTGGGGGTTCCCTGGACTTACGGGGTACACCCTGTCCGGTGAACTTCATCCGTTGTCGTCTGACATTGG
>QCSN01000054.1 GCA_003211515.1 Synechococcus sp. AG-670-F04 | reverse complement strand
TGGCCTACCTCACCTGATCGTTGATGGCCGCTGGAGCCATGCAGGCGATTTCGTTCTCCCCGGAATCATGTTCCTGTACATCAACGGTTGCATTGGCTGGGCTGGTCGTGAATACCTCAAAGCCACCCGTGGCAAAAATGCAGCGATGAATGAAATTCAGATTGATACATCGATTGCTCTGAAAAGTCTGATGGCCTCCGCAACATGGCCAGTTGCTGCATTCGGTGAATTCACCAGCGGCCAACTGGTTGAGAGCGATAACAAAGTCACCGTTTCTCCACGCTGACCTTTACACGCTCAGACCGTTTTCACGCATTACCAAACCATGAAAAAGTTCCTCACCACAGCACCTGTTGTTGCAGCCATATGGTTCACTGTCACCGCAGGAATCATGATCGAGTGGAATCGTTTCTTCCCTGATCTTCTGTTCCACCCTCTGAGCTGAACTGATCACCCAGGGTTCAAGACATCATTCTTCAAGCCCCAGCGAAATGGGGCTTTTTCATGGCTTATTGAGAGTTCAAGAATCCCATTAGCTGCTCCAATGAACACAGGGCATTGTCGAGGACGTCATTAACAACAACAGCATCGAACTCACCCTGAGCCAACAGTTCCTGTTCTGCTGTTCTCAAACGTTTCTGAATCGCTTCTTCTGATTCCGTACCTCGCCCACGAATGCGTTGTTCCAACACTTCAAAGTTGGGTGGTGCAAGAAAAATCTGAAATGCATCAGGGAGGCTTCGGCGAACTTGGCGCGCCCCCTCAAGTTCAATCTCAAGCAACACCGGCAAGCCAAGACTTAACCGATCGCTGACGGGTTCACGAGGGGTGCCATAGCAATGTCCCGCAAATTCGGCCCACTCAAGCAAACCACCACCGTCAACTAGAGCGGCGAAAGCCTCCTTGCTTTTGAAGAAATAGCTTTGCCCCTCCACCTCACCGGCCCGAGGGGCACGGGTGGTCGCTGAAACAGAGAGCCAAATTTCAGGATGGCGATCCAGCATCCTTGCCACGAGGGTTCCCTTGCCGACACCACTGGGGCCCGTGATGACGGTGAGACGGCCTTTGCTGCCGGTCATCGCTGCTTGTCGCTGGCCCAGCAGAGTAGGAAGGCCCATGAGCATCGAGTGACGACCACGGCAACCCTTCAGCTGATGGATCTCACCACCCTGCGGGCGGTGCTGAAGAACCTGCGACAGAGCGCGCTGCCGAGTCGGTTCGAGAAGGCGCAACAGCCAGACCCACAAACCCTGCAGATGGGCCTGCGCACCCTCCGAGGCATGGTTTGGGTCGAACTGAGCTGGCAGGCCGATGCTCCAAGGCTCGTGCAGGTCAAGCCACCCGAACGCCAGGGAGCAGGAAGCACCCTGGCCCAGCAGTTGCAGCACAGCCTCAGGCAGCTGGCCCTGGTCGAACTTCACCAGGCTGGATTTGAACGTGTTGTGGAGTTCCGGTTCGCAGCGCGGCCTGGCGAAGTCATCCAGCGCACCCTTGTCCTGGAACTGATGGGTCGGCACAGCAACATGCTGCTGCTGGATGCTCAGCGTCAGATCATCGCCCTTGGCCGTCAGGTCAGAGATCACCAATCTCGCGTTCGGCCAATCGGGACCGGGGACTTCTACACGCCACCACCGTCCCTGCAGGGCCAACCACCGGAGCAGCATGAGAGCTATCAACGTTGGCGGGAGCGACTCACACTTCTTCCCCTCTCGCTGAAAAAGGCCCTTCAGCAGACCTATCAAGGGATCAGCCCACCGCTGGTCCGGCAACTGGCCGGTTCCAACCTTCACCGACCTGTCCAGGAACTCGACCGCACAACCTGGGAGACCCTTCACCAGCGCTGGATGCTCTGGCTGGACTGTCTGAATCGGGAGTGTTTCAGCCTGCAATTCCTGAACCAAACCGAATATCAGGTTTGGGGAGACAGCCCATCAGACAACAATCAGCTCGCACTTCAACTGGGTGACTGGTATCAGAAAGGCCTGAATCAGCGCGCCCTTGATCGCCTGACAGGCGAAGTGAGGCAGCGACTGAGCCGCTGGCGAGAGAAGGAAACGCAGTATCTGAATGAACAGGAGATGCGCCTCTCCTCAACCAGCAACTGCAACGAACTCCAGCGTGAAGCCGATGCACTCCTATGTCTGCCGAATCCAGATCGTGAGCAGATTGACCGTGCCCAGAAGCTCTATCAAAAGGCGCGCAAAATGCGCCGATCCGTTGCTGTGCTCAAGGAGAGGATTGAACATCACAAACAACGGCTCTCATTGATCGAAGGAAGTGAAACCTTCATTGATGATCTGTATGGAGCTGGATGGGAAAACGCTTCGGCACGGATTAAGGCTCTGCAGGACCTGCGCAGCGAGTGTGGCGATCTCCTCAGCCCAAGCGGGGGAAGGCGAAAGCGAAAACGGAGGGAGGCATCAACTGGACACCCCCAACCACTGGAGCTGATCAGTCCTGGAGGACTACGGCTGCAGGTGGGTCGCAATCATCGTCAGAACGACTGGATCAGCCTGCGCCAGGCTTGCAGTGGGGACCTCTGGTTCCATGCTCAGGAGTGCCCCGGAAGCCATGTCGTGCTCAAAGCATCCAGTGGATTGGCAGAGGATGCAGACCTCCAGATCGCGGCCGACCTCGCTGCACATTTCAGCAGGGCCAAGGGCAACATCCGAGTTCCTGTAGTGATGGTGCCCACTGACCAACTCCAACGCATTGCCGGTACAGGCCCTGGAACCGTGCGGCATCGCGGCGGGGAAATCCGCTGGGGCGAACCAGACCGCGCCGAAGCACAGCTTGCATCTGGAAGGCTCCTAGCCTGATCTCTACGGGCATTCACGCCCGACCGTCGCCCACGTTTCGTTTCCGTGTTCTACCCCCGTGTCCGATCAGCCTGACGGTCCAGCCCTGAAGCCACCTCCACCGATCCGCATCGGTCGCCCCCCGGGAGACCCTGAGCTGCCCAATGAAGTGGAGATGCCTCTGGTTGACCACCTGGAGGAACTACGACAACGCGTTCTGCGCAGTCTTCTGGCGGTGGTCATCGGTGCCGGTGTCAGTCTCGTGGCCGTGAAACCGCTGGTGCGGATGCTTGAGGCCCCTGCCCAGGGCATTCACTTTCTGCAACTGGCCCCAGGGGAATTCCTCTTCGTCTCCTTCAAGGTTGCCGGCTACACCGGTCTGACCCTCGCCCTCCCATACGTCCTTTTTCAAGTTCTTGCCTTCGTTCTGCCCGGACTCACCCTGCGTGAGCGACGCCTGATCGCCCCTGCAGTCGCCGGATCAGCGGTGCTGTTCCTTGCAGGATTGGTGTTCGCGTGGTGGGCTCTGATTCCCGCCGCACTGCGTTTTCTGGTGAGTTACGGGGCCGATGTGGTGGAACCGTTGTGGTCGATCGAGCGGTATTTGGACTTTGTTCTGCTGCTGATGCTTGCAACGGGCCTTGCCTTTCAACTGCCCGTCCTGCAACTGCTGCTTGGGGCGCTTGGTCTGGTGCGATGGCGCACCATGCTCGGAGCCTGGCGCTGGGTCGTACTGAGTTCTGCGCTGGCTGGTGCTGTGCTAACCCCATCAACGGATCCGATCACCATGCTCTTGCTGGGAGGGGCGATCACAGCACTCTTCCTAATTGGTGTTGCACTGGTCGCCTTAGCGGAAAACCTCAAACCAGGAACTCCCTGAGCAGGCCTTCAGCCTCTGGCCCTTGAACTTCAAGATGAAGACTGAGGGCCTTCCCCAATCGTGGCTTGTCCCGGGTGGAAGAAAGCCATTTGCGCACATCTCCAGCCAGACCAAGACGATTTACAACATCAAGCACCTCTGCCAAGTGCACCCGATACTCCTCGGCGTTCATCGGAAAGGACTGTTGCTCGAGATAAGCCCACATCACCTGTAAGTAGAGACGCCTTCTTCGAACCACAAGCTGGAGGTCGTAAGTCGCGTGCCAGCGTTCTCTTAGGCAGGTGATCACCTCATCCACCGCAAGGGGGGGAGCGATCGGGTCAGGTGTGATTTCAAGCACAGATTCAGCGGAGCCGGAGCAGCAAAAGGCCAGTCGTTGCAAAGCGTGACAGGCACTTAAGCGTCCATAATGGCTGCCAATGCGTGCTGGATGAACGTCGGCCATGACCCAACTTTCCTCGAGCGATGTGCCCGGAATGGGTCGTCGGCAGTTCATGAATCTGCTGACCTTCGGTTCGGTGACAGGTGTCGCCCTCGGAGCCCTCTATCCAGTTGTCAACTACTTCATCCCCCCTCGTGCCGCTGGAAGCGGAGGAGGAACCAGTGCCAAGGATGAACTGGGGAATCCCGTTACGGCGAGTGGCTGGTTGTCCAGCCATCCCGAGGGTGATCGAAGCCTGGTGCAGGGACTCAAAGGTGACCCCACCTACCTGATTGTGGAGGGCGAAGACGCCATCGGCAGCTACGGAATCAACGCCATCTGCACCCACCTCGGCTGCGTTGTGCCCTGGAACAGCGGCGCCAACAAATTCATGTGCCCTTGCCATGGCAGCCAGTACGACGCTACCGGCAAGGTCGTCCGTGGCCCTGCACCGCTCTCTCTGGCTCTGGCGAACGTGAACGTTGAGGATGACAACGTCTTTGTCAGCCAGTGGACCGACACCGATTTCCGCACGGGCGACAAGCCCTGGTGGGCCTGACCGACTGTCTCATCGCTCACCCCATTCACCACTCCGTTCCATGCGTCGCCATCTTTCTCTCCTCATCGGATCGCTGATTCTCGGCCTTGCCGTTCTGATTGCTCCATCCGCGAGCTGGGCCTATCCGTTCTGGGCTCAGCAGAACTACGACAGCCCTCGTGAAGCGACCGGCAAAATTGTCTGCGCCAACTGCCACCTGGCTCAAAAACTCACCCAGGCTGAAGTGCCCCAGGCCGTCTTGCCGGACAGCGTTTTCAAGGCCAGCGTCAAGGTCCCTTACCAGAATGACCTCAAGGAAATCGGGGCTGATGGCAGTGAGGTGCCCCTTCAGGTTGGAGCGGTGGTGATGCTTCCTGACGGTTTCACCCTTGCACCGCAGGATCGCTGGACCGATGAGATCAAAGAGGAAACCGAAGGAGTTTTCTTCAGCCAATACAGCGATGAACAGCCCAATATCCTTCTAGTGGGTCCAATCCCTGGTGATCAGCATCAGGAAATTGTTTTCCCAGTGCTTTCACCCGATCCAAACAAAGACAGCAATATCCATTTCGGCAAATATCAAATACATGTTGGTGGAAATCGTGGCCGTGGCCAGGTGTACCCCACCGGTGAGAAATCGAACAACACCATCTTCACTGCTCCTGCAAGTGGAACCATCAGCTCCATTGAGGATGGTGAGAATGGCGCGAGCGTGATCACAATCGATACCAACGACGGTGAAACCGCCACCGAAACAGTTCCCGTTGGCCCAGCACTGTTGGTCAAAACAGGGGACAGCATCGAAGCAGGAACTCCGTTGACCGATGATCCGAACGTTGGCGGTTTCGGTCAGGTGGATGCTGAGGTTGTTCTGCAGAATCCCGTTCGGATCTATGGCCTGCTTGCATTCTTCGCAGCTGTAGCCATTGCTCAGATCATGCTTGTTCTGAAGAAGAAGCAATTCGAGAAAGTCCAGGCTGCAGAGGGTTTCTGAGCGGATGTTCACTTCGCCGGGCCCAGAGCTTCTGGCTCTGGGCCCTTTCACGATCCGATGGTATGGACTGCTGATTGCCGCAGCAGTTCTGATCGGCCTTGTTCTGTCCAGTCGTCTTGGTCGCTCTAGGAACCTTGAAACCGGACTGATCAGTGATCTTTTGCCTCTGCTCGTCTTAGCAGCTATCAGTGGTGCTCGTCTTTATTACGTGGCCTTTGAGTGGCACAACTACTCAGGGGCCAATTTTTGGTCTCAACTGAATCTGTTCTGGTTGAAAGTTCCAATTCCCAGGGCCTTTTTGATTTGGGAGGGTGGAATTGCCATCCATGGCGCGCTGATCGCGGGAACACTGATGCTGATTCTGTTCTGCCGTTGGAGACGCCAACCCTTTTGGGATGTGCTCGATGTTCTCGTCCCATCTGTCGCCTTGGGACAAGCGATCGGCCGCTGGGGAAACTTCTTCAATTCGGAGGCTTTCGGTGTGCCCACCGATCTCCCATGGAAGCTTTTTATTCCCTATCAAGACAGACCAAATGTCTACGCCGATTCACAATTCTTTCATCCCACATTTCTCTACGAATCAATCTGGAATTTTGTTCTTTTTCTCGTTCTCTTAATCTTGTTTCGTCGGGGAATGAAAGGTTTCATTTCCCTTCCCTCTGGTGCGATCAGTTGCTTCTATTTGATCGGCTACAGCCTCGGAAGGGTATGGATCGAGGGTCTGAGGATTGATCCTCTCTGTATTGGTTCCCTGCCACCAGCCTGTGAAGGAGGCCTAAGAATCGCCCAGCTCATGAGCGCAATGCTGGCGTTCGCCGGTATGGCCGGTCTGGCTTGGCTTTACGGCAAACGACAAGAGTTACCTGATCCTGCGCAAATCCGTTGAGTTTTCCCATTTCCTTCGTTGGAGCAGGTCCTGGCGCGCCTGATCTGCTCACACTTCGTGCCGCCGAACGACTCAAACAGGCCGATCTTCTTGTCTGGACAGACTCCTTGGTTTGCCCTGGAATTCTTGATCTCGCTCCGGAAAACTGTGAACGCGTTCGAACTAGCACGCTCACCCTCGAAAAGGTGGTTCCTCACCTGATCAACGGTCATCAACAAGGGAAACGGGTCGTGCGGCTGCACGATGGTGATACAGCGCTTTACAGCGCAATCAATGAACAGATCTGTGCTCTCAACGATGCAGATCTTCCAGTGGAAGTAATTCCAGGAATCAGTGCCTATCAAGCAGCTGCAGCGACCCTCAACAGAGAACTCACCATTCCCGGGCTGGTCCAAACAATTGTTCTGAGTCGCGCTGGTGGGCGCACAGGCATTCCTGAAACAGAGGAACTTGACCGCCTTGCCTCTCTCCGTTCAAGTCTTTGCCTTTATCTGAGTGCTAGGCATGTCCAGGACGTACAACAGACGTTGCTCAACTCCTACCCACCGGATACTCCTGTAGCGATCGCCCACCGGGTCAGCTGGCCTGATGAATGGATATCAATCGTGCCGCTTCATGCGATGGCTCAGACAAGCCTGGAGAGAAATCTGATCCGCACAACGTTGTACATCGTGAGCCCAGCTCTCGTGCAAGGGGAGCAACGATCAAAGCTTTATTCTCCAGAGCACGACCATCTGTTTCGCCCAAAAAGCTGAGTTGCTGTGGTTTAAGATCGATCTGTGCGGGCGATTAGCACAGTGGTAGCGCACTTCCTTCACACGGAAGGGGTCACTGGTTCGAATCCAGTATCGCCCATCTGATCAAACACTTTCTCATCTGGCTGGTTACAAACAAGCTAGGGAAACATTCGATTCAGTCAAATTACCAAAAACCCAGTATTTTCTAAACAGGTTTGATCAGCTTTCCTTGTCGATGGCTGCCAAGGACAAACAACTGAAGTCACAACAGTCCGTCGAAACAGATGATGGCCTTGTCCATGTTGGGCAACAGATTCGTGACGCACGTGAGAGCCATGGATTGAGCGCTGAAGCCCTTGCCTCTTCACTCCACATGGGTGTTGAACAGCTCAGGGCCCTCGAAGCCGCTCGCCGCGATCAATTGCCTGAACCGGTGTTCGTTCGCGCCATGGTGCGACGTCTCGCCTCCCATCTCCGGCTCGATGCTGATTCGCTGGTGGAACAGCTTGGGACGACGCAGCAGCACCTGCCAGCAGCACAGTTCAAGGCCATCTCTCCACCCCACCAGCCTCTTAGGAACAAGCGACCAAACAAGAGCCGTCCATCCTCGAAGCGATGGGTTCTGCCCGTTTTGATTTTGTCTGGTGGGGCAGGGTTGCTGATTTGGCAAATCCAGGCAGGACATGATCTGCAACTGGTGCAAGAACCTGCCCCGACGACCACAGCAATCGAATCAGAGCCAACCCCATCGGCATCAGCTCCCACCGAATCAACTCCCACCGCATCAGCTCCCACCGAAACGACTTCGATACCAGTCCAGGAATCAACCGTCCAGATCAGCAGCGTGGAACCCAGTTGGATCGCTCTGCGGAGGGAGGGCACGATCGAATTTCAAGGGACCCTCGATCAGCCCATCACCATTGACGAGCCGGCCTCCGTTGAAATTCTTGCCGGCAGGCCCGATCTGGTCATGGTGAATATCTCTGACGAACAACCTCGATCCATTGGTGCCATCCATGAAGTGGGCTGGCGTCAGCTCATCCCTGAACAGTGACGATCAACTTCACCCCCGAAGCGTCCCGCACAACATCTCTGCAGCTTTCCAAACTCCACTGTTCAAGGCTGAGATTTTGATTACGGCGTTCAGGGATGAGGTCAAGTTGAACTTTTCCTGGGGAAGCCATCACCGCCAGCTGTGACACGACTGGCTCGGGTCGGCGATCGATTGCTGCCGACAACCTCAGCAAAAGTGCCATCTCCCCCACCAGGCGCCGGTGCTCCCTGGTACCAATCGCCTGCCATGACTCATGACGCTTCTTGGGCAAGCTGCGGCGGTGATAACGCGCAATTGCCGCAACCATCAGGTGCTCCGCTTCGGAATATCCGAGCAGCTCCCCATGCCTGATGAGATACCAAGAATGCTTGTGGTAGGCACTCAAATTGATGTGCTGGCCGCAGGCATGGAGCATGGCTGCAGCCCAGAGAAGATCACGTCCTGCACCGGTGTCGTGGTGCATCACTCCATAGGTGTTGTCGTAGAGGGTCAAGGCGTGCGTCGCCACGCGTTCTGCCCGTCGCTGATTGACTGCGAACCGCTGGACCTGGTGGATCACGGTGCGCTGACGAATACTGCTCTGGAAGCTGAAACGATCCTCCAGGAAGCCATGGCGCAACATCCAGTCGACGATCAACCCCTCACGCAGCGCCCGCTCGCTGAGCACCAGTTCATCGACCCCGAGCATTTGCATGGTGGTCTGAAGGATCAGAGCACCGGGAACAATAATTTCGGCACGCCTGTCGTTGATGGCTCCGAGTTGGCGGCGTTGTTCAGGCGTCATCCCGACCAACTTCTCAACGACACGATCAAGACGTTGCCGTGAGATCCGATAACCGTGCATTCGCATCGGCGGCCGCTCCTCCTCACTGGCTGCCAAGGCACCAATCGCCATCGCTGTGCCACTCGTGGCTACCAGAACGGGGATTTCACCAGGCTTGATGCGCCGATGCACTTTGTCGACAGCGGGTTCCAATGACCCCTGAATGAATGCTTTGAGAAAAGCTCGTCTCTGAGGGGGGATCGGATCATCCTTCACGAAATCGCGCTGCAGCCGCACCGCTCCGACGCGCGTGCTGGTGAGCGCCCTGGCGTCACGACCATCAGCAAGGATTAGCTCTGTTGAACCCCCACCGATATCAAGAAGCAGGTGGGGACGATCCCCAAAGGACATTCCGGACAGCACACCCAGATAAATCAGCCGCGCCTCCTCCGGACCGCTGACCAGATCGACCTCGATTCCAAGGTCGTCCTTGATCCTTTGCAAATACTGCCGACCGTTGGGGGCCTCACGGACCGCACTGGTCGCCGCTGTTACAACCTGCTCAACCTGATGGCTTGCGGCGAGATCCATAAAGCGCCGCAGCGTTTCATAGCCCCTTTGCATTGCGGCTTCACTGAGCTCACCGGTCTCCGGATCGCGCTCGCCAAGGCGGGTCGTCGACTTCTCCGCCTGATCAATCCGAAACGTCCTAAGGCTCGTATTGACTGTTGCCACCAGCAGGTGGGTTGAATTCGTTCCGATATCAATCGCGGCAATCCGGCGCAGCTGTGCACCATCTGCCAAGGCGAACGAATCCGCCATAGCCTTCGCCTGCTTCGATGCTTGTGCAGCGGACTCAACATTCAGCATCGGCTGTTCGACACCGAGGACGACCACTCTGCCATCTGCATCCGCAAAGTCCAGACGATGACTAGGGTTCTTCAAACCTGAGCCGTCGTGACAGCTACCACCCGGACCATCTCCGCTCAGCCTTGGATTGCCTTGTTGCGCTGGAACAAGCCGACAGGACGTCTGATCCTTCTCATCCCGGCGGGATGGGCACTCTGGCTGGCGCCATCCGCACCCCCCGCGTGGACGTTGTTGCTGCAGATCGTTCTTGGCGGTGTCGCCGTGAGTGGTGCTGGCTGCATCGCAAATGATCTTTGGGACCGCCGGATCGACCGTCAGGTGGAACGCACCAAAAGCAGACCACTGGCCCGTGGATCAATCCGGGTAAGCACGGCCGTGATGCTCTTGATCGGATTTTTGATCGTTAGTTTGCTGGTGGTGATCAGCCTTCCATCAGATCGTTTAACGATCTGTTTGTTTTTGGCGAGCGCTGCACTCCCTCCCATCCTTCTTTATCCCTCTGCCAAACGTTGGTTTCCGTTTCCCCAGGCCGTGCTGGCAGTCTGCTGGGGGTTTGCCGTTCTGATTCCCTGGGCTGCTTCTGAAGGGAATGTGACCGCCACCACACCATTGATCTGCTGTTGGTTGGCCACGTTGTTGTGGACCTTTGGCTTCGACACGGTCTATGCCATGGCTGACCGCAGGGACGACGCATCCCTCGGGCTGCGCAGCAGTGCTCTGACGCTGGGTGTAG
Organism: Synechococcus sp. AG-670-F04; assembly: GCA_003211515.1. GTDB lineage: Bacteria > Cyanobacteriota > Cyanobacteriia > PCC-6307 > Cyanobiaceae > Parasynechococcus. The sequence continues at coordinate 1,551 of QCSN01000054.1, read as the reverse complement.
CAGTGGTACCAACCGTGCGGATTTGTTACTTGCTGGTTGCCGTTTTCTTGGCTTCTGCAGCATGGACGGCATCGATCGGCCCGATGTTCTGGCCGTTCTGGCTACTGGCTTCGGTCCTGATGCAGACCAGCTGCAACCCAATCCGCCACGCCGAAGCATCGATGGCGACCTTCGGCCTGCATTTCAGCCGTCAGGTCCAGATCGGTGCGCTGATGCTGTTCGGGTTGATGCTCACCAGGGGGCTGTGATGCCGTCACCTCCTCTCGCGCGTCCTCTGCAGGCAGGGGATGCCGTGGCCCCAGTCGCAGCGAGTTCAGCTCTCGCCAACCCGGAACGACTGCAGGAGGGTTTGGCGATCCTGAAAAGCTGGGGACTCGATTGCCTGCCGGCTCATGGCATCGATCGCTACTGGGGTTATCTCGCCGGTACGGACGACCAACGCCGGAACGACCTTGAAACTTCAGCGCCGTTGCTGGCCTGCGCCCGGGGAGGGTGGGGAGCGGCACGACTCCTCGAGGGACCGCTGCGATGGCAACCTGGCTGGTTGCTCGGATTCTCAGATGTCACCGCCCTGCTCTGGGCTCGTCTCAGAGCAGGTTTTGACGGCAGCGTGCACGGGCCGATGCTCACCACCCTCTCCAAGGAGCCGTCCTGGAGTCAGGAGCGGTTGCGGAACCTCCTCTTCGGCGATCCACTTAAAAATCTGTACGGAGAGGGCCAAGGGGGAGGCGTGGCCACAGGGCCGCTCATCGTTGCCAATTTGACGGTGGCCACCCACTTGCTGGGATCGCGCCATCTGCCTGACCTTCATGGCGCCATTCTCATCCTCGAGGATGTGGGGGAAGCGCCCTATCGCCTGGACCGGATGCTCACCCACTGGCGCCTCTGCGGGGAGCTGCAAAAGCTGGGAGGCATTGGTTTCGGCAACTTCGAGGGATGCGGCGATGCAGATGTTCCAGACGCATCGGGGTTCGACACCGAGGCGGTGATCCGCGAACGGACCACCGACCTCGGCATTCCAAGAGTGTTCGAACTTCCCGTCGGTCATCGTCCGGGGAATGCGGCTCTTCCCCTGGGACGACTGGCCCGTTTGGATGGTGATCGGGGCGAGCTCAGTCTGATGATCTGAGAGCGAGAACCGCCTCCGCAACAACCAGATCAAAGGGAGTGGTCACCTTGATATTGGAAGGGCCCGCATCCAACACCTTCACGGGCCAGCCAAGACGTTCGTAAAGAGAAGCATCGTCGGTGACGCTCCAGCCCTGATCCTGGGCTTCAACATGACCTCTCCGAAGCTGTGCAACCTGAAACCCCTGCGGCGTCTGGGCAGCCCAAAGCTCGGACCGGTCCGGAGTAGCGGTGATGATCCCCGCAGCATCGACGCGCTTGATCGTGTCTGTGACTGCCGTCGCCGCGATCAGGGCTTCACCCTTCGCCACCCCATCCGCACAGCGGTCGAACAGGGATGGTTCCGCAAGACAGCGAGCGCCGTCATGAATCAGTACATGCTCCGCATCCCTAGGCAAGGCCGCCAGACCACGCTGAACTGAC
>QCSN01000053.1 GCA_003211515.1 Synechococcus sp. AG-670-F04 | reverse complement strand
CATGGCGGGAGCCCCAAGGGTGAGGGCTTCCCAGCTGTTCTCCTGAGCCCATACAGCTCGCTGTCCAAAGGGCGGAAGCCTGTTGAACATCGCTCGCGGTGCCTTCAGGTCGTCCAAGGTGAAATCCGCTTTGGCTCTGCCGGCGCCGGTTAACACAATGCTGGCGATGACAACAGCCCCCATCAAACAAAGCGCCCAGGCAAAAGCGGCAACCATGAACCAAAACCAAAGAAGGTCGAGACCCTAGCCGGCTCCGTTCAGTGGCAATTCTTCAGGACTGCATTGCTCTGGCGGTTTGCTTTGGTGATTTGATCGGGATGTGGGTCGGGCTGTTGATCGGTTTGAACGCCGCTGAGCGCTGCTTTCTGTTCGGGCTATGTCTTCAGTGCTTTTAAACGCTGCTCTCCTGGCCAGTGTTTCTTGGTTGTGTGGGAAAGGGCGACGCCGATCTTGATGGTGAGCGATGCAAAAATTGCCGATGGTGTTCATCGCATGGAGAGTTGTTTTGATGGAGCACTTTTTTATCAGTCGGATCAACGGGGTGTTTGGCATGACGGATTGATTGGTTTGGTTGAGTGATTTTCATGGGATTCATCGTTCTGGATGCAGCAACCACGCGTTCGAAGATCGCTGGCAGCGATGAAGGCTCGGGTCTAGCTTGTGAACAGAGCCTTTACCAAAGCGCTGCGTTATGGCGTCGTACTCCTTTGATGTTGTGTCTGATTTTGATCGCCAGGAGCTCGTGAACACACTGGATCAGGTTCGTCGTGATGTGGGAACCCGTTATGACTTAAAAGATTCGAATACAGAGATCGATCTGGAGGAGACTGAGGTGGTGATTACAACCGCGAGTGATATGACCCTGCAGGCAGTGGAAGACATTTTACGAACCAAGGCGACCAAACGAAACCTCTCTCTGAAGATCTTTGAGTTTCAGACTCCGGAAAATGTGGGAGGAAATCGTGTGAAGCAAGTTGTGAAATTAAAAAAGGGTTTGAGTAAGGAATTAGCGAAGAAGCTCAGCAAAATTGTGCGTGATGAGCTCAAGAAAGTGACGGTTGCGATTCAAGGAGAAAGCTTACGAATCACCGGAAAGAGTAAGGATGATCTTCAGGCTGCGATTCAGTTGGTGAAGAGTAAGGAGGATGAGCTTGATGTTCCGCTCCAGTTTGAGAACTACAGGTAGATATCTGTGAATGCTGCAGGGGTTATGCGTATCGATGCAGATGTTTTCAATGTTGTGATTTGAACAATTGAACGATCTCAGACTCATTATCCTTTGAACAGGAACCGATAAGCCCTCCCATGGTGTTGACAAGACGGGCGTTTTTACGTCGTACTGGGCTGACGGCGGCAAGCGTTATTGGGCTTCGACAGATCGCGGCAGGCGCCTCTGCGAAGACTCTGCTGTCTGAACCTTCACAGCTGGCTGATGCTACGAACAGCTTGAAGCCAGAGGGGTTAATGGCTGGGATTGAGTCCGCAAATGTTCCCTTGAGAGATTGGTCTGGTTACACCAATTACGGGAGGGTTGCTGAGGCTTTTGCTCCTTCAAGCGATGCGGAGATTGTGGGTCTTGTGAAGGCTTGCAGACAGCGAGGACAGACGTGTCGGGTTGTGGGATTGCGAACCTCCTGGAGCCTGTACTGGTTCGATCAGACCAATGATCTGCTGATTTCAACCAAGAATCTGGATCAGCTCGCTTTTGATACAGAAGCGATGACTGTGACCTGTGGTGCTGGTGTCACCCTGGAAACATTGCATCGTGAAGCGTGGAAGCGGGGGTTAACACTTGCCACGTCCCCAGCTCCTCCCTGGGTCACGGTGGGTGGGGCTGTTTCAACCGGAAGTCATGGAAGTGTGATGGCTGGCAGTATGTCGTCATCCCTGATTCGCTGTCGTTTGGTGAATGGGCAAGGGGAGATTGTCGATCTTGATGAGCATCATCCTGATTTTGATGCCGTTCGGATTTCGCTTGGCATGCTTGGAGTGATGACAGAGATGACACTTCAATTGCAGAAGGGATTCCGGCTGACACTGACTCAGGAACCTTTTGCAACACAAAACTGGGAACAAAGTCTTTTTGAAAGTGGGCCGATGTCCTTTCTGCATGCGAATTTATTGGAAGAACCATCGGTTGTTTTCAAGGTTGATTACGATAGTTCAAACGATGAGAACCATAACGATCTGATAAAAGGTACAAATGCTGATGGCGTGCCATTTGTAAGTGGTCCGGCTCATCTTGTCGTCATGAATTACGCCCCCCCGTCCCCAACCATTGCTGGGTCAGAATGGGCTGTGCCACTGGAGAAATTTCAGTCAGTTCTGGATCGATTTAAGGCCGACAACCAGTTGTTGCCAGCCAAGATCTGGATGAAGAAGAGCGCGGGTGAATCCGCTTTGCTCGCTGCTGGGTCTGACCCTGACAAAGCTTATGTTCAGTGCGGTTGTTATCACCCTGTGAATGGCAATCAGGACCCAAAGATCATTGAACAAATGGTTAAGAAGGTGGAAAACATTATGCTGAACAATAATGGACGCCCTCATTTTGCCAAATTGATTTATATGAATTCAGATCAGATGCGCTCCTTGTATCCAAAACTAGAAACGTTTCAGGAGGTTCGCCAACGCATGGATCCTGACGGAGTCTTTTATACAAAACGGCTCAAAGCTTTGTTTGGATGATGGGGACGTGTCCCAAACTCAATCGAGATCACGGAGGCCATGATTGGCCTTCTCGGTTATGAATTGATCCCTGAGAACGTTGCATTGACGTCTAATTTTTCCGTTCACTCTTTACTCACCGTTCTGCATGCGCCTTGCGTCGACAATTTTGGCTAACTCGAGTACATATCCTGCTGTGCACCAACGGCCGTAGCTTCGGGAGCGATTGTCTGGGTCGGATCGGATTTCAGCTGTTTCTGCCATCACAAGATCGAGATCTCCCTGCGGAAGGTCATACAGATCCTGCAATTCCACTTCTCGACCCAACAGGTGGCTGCGAAACCACTTGCGTGTCTGTTCCTGCGGTGGAATCTCCATGGTGTGCGTCCATAGGGGTGGGCTGGTTTTCGTCTTTGTTATTGGGAGATTGATCCTTCCGTGTTCATCATGCACGATGAACGGTTTCTTGGCTGATCAAGGTTGTGGTGTCTCTATGGTTTATGTCTGCCCAGTTGATGGATTTTCATGGGGTCTAAGACCATTTATCTTGCCTCTCCCTATGGTTTTTCCGAGCAGTGGAAGCGGTTGCTCCTTCCTGAATTTGTAGCAGCTCTGGAGGCGTTGGGACTTGAGGTATGGGAACCCTTTGAACGCAATGGACAGGTGAATTTGGCCGATCCGGGCTGGGCCTATCGCGTCGCTCAGAACGATCTCCAAGATGTGCGTGATGCCGATGCCCTGTTTGCGATCGTTAATGGCACGCCACCCGATGAAGGGGTGATGGTGGAGTTGGGAGCGGCGATGGCACTGAAAAAACCAATTTTCTTGTTCCGCGATGATTTTCGTCGTTGCACTGATTCTGAAGATTATCCCCTGAACCTGATGTTATTTGCGGGTTTACCGGAAAAGAACTGGAGGAATTATGTTTACAGCTCCATCGAAGAAATTGAGCAACCTGAGAAGGCTTTGGCTCGTTGGGTTCTGACGTGATCTGTTGCTGTGGTTTGAATCAGTTGGTTTAAGATAGCTGTAGAGTTAAAACGCAAAATGCGTAGTAACTTTGCAATGATTGCTTTGAATGAATATGGAAAACAACATAATTATCGCGCCTTTGATTCATAGAAATAGGTGGCATTGTCCGTGTGAAAAATAAATTCATTACGACCAATCGTTGATGGCTGTTCTGGAAAATATCATTTTATCGATATTCTAATTTTTCGCGTTTAGATCTACTAAATCCCTCCAAGAAAGCTGCCTGAAATTGATTTGAGATGGGTTTGAGGTGCATCTAACTTAATATCAGATCCTCTTGTCCCAGGCCTTTTGGATGCAAGTTGCTTGAAAATAGGATCATTCACTTGATTCTTGGACAGCTTGATCATGTCTTCTGTGGAACACGATAGTTCAGGTGATTGTCCAAAACCTGCATAGATTGCATAGGCACGTTGTGCACCGGTCCCGTGGGATTTGCTGCCAATCGTGTAGGCGGTTTGTGCCATATTAATAATATCAGCAGAGGTGATTTGCAGGTCGTCGGCGCCTTGACCCAGAATTGCGCCGGCTAGGCAATCCGCTTGGAGCTCTGAAATCGGCTGTACATATTCAACATCAAAAACATTTTGCAGATAATGAGAGTACTCATGTGCAATCACATAAGCGATGGCGGCAGGACCAAAATCCTCGTAAAATGGTTCAAGTTCTTCTTGCACCACATAAATCGTGTTAACGCGGGGGCAATACGACGTGCCTCCAACATCCGTTGCGATGCGTCCACCATGATTGGAGAAGCAACCCCCTAAAACTTTGGTCGATGATTTAACATTAGTAATGATTTGTGGTGGATTGAAAGTGTTTAGTTGTGGATCTTGCTCCCAGTGGTAGATTACATAATTGCCGAATGCTTCAACCGTTTGATTCAGAGATGCATGGGCAGGCTGGCGCGGGCTCAATACATCGGCGATGACCGCCGAGATACCCAGTAGAACAGAGAAGAACAGTTTATTGGTTTTCATTTTTGGTCAATAAATTGGTGCCTTGCCTTAAGCCTAGCAATCCAATCCCTTTTTTTCTACTTGCGTCGTCCATGTGTTGAATGGTGGGGAATTTCACATTGTTTTTCTCCGAAAAGCATTTAAAGTGATGAACTCAGTTCAAGGCAAGCTTGCGCCAACACGTCCTGGCTCTGCTGCTGATCTGTTGCTGGCCTGTGCCGCCAGCCTTTGCAGATCTGAAAGTGAATGGTGGAGGCCGCGTTGGAACGAAACTAAATGGTTCGCTGAACGGCACCTGTCGTCGTGGGATTTGCAAGATTTCCGGTGGTATGCGTAAGGGAAAAAACAAAAACATCTTGATGCATCGACTTGACAAATTCGACACAAGAGGAGGCTCGATAAAAAAGGTAAAAATTAATAATTCAAAAGGTAAAATACAAACCATAGTTTTGAGTGTTACGGATCCTCGGGGAGCATTTTTAACAGTTCCGACTTTTCTAAAACGACGATCTGATTTTGTACTTCTTTCCCCTGGAGGCATTCAACTCAAAGGCAAAGGGTTTCATAATGTTGGCTCTCTCTCCTTGATTGCAAAGCCAAGCTTCAAAGTTGATCATTTTCTCTTCCATGCTGCTGAAAGCAAATCACCCTCAAGTGAGTTGATGACGCCGGGGAAAATAAAAATCAGCTCTAATTTAAGTGTTGATGGAAATTTATTGATTGATTCTGTTGGAGAGATTCGTATTCAAGACTCCACGATTAAGGTGGCTGATTCTCTTCAAGTTGTTTCTAAAACGCTACGGGGGAACATGTATGCTCCGTACGACCAACAAGCTGAAAACCAAGTTTCCATTTCTAATTCTTCTCTAGGCACAGCTTATGGCAATCTTGATGTCAATGTTTCCAGACGTCTGAGTACAACGAATTCTGCTCCTGCGATTGATATCGACCAATCAGATCTTGATGCTGCTGGCAAGATGAGCATCAAAGGGCGAATTAACAATCCCTCCCGTGGCTTAACTGCCCCAGTATTGGAAATCGATTCAAGCAATCTTAAGGCCAAGCGCTTGCTCCGTGTCAAAGGAACACTTCGAAATTTTCAAAAATCAAAAGACTCGATTGCTGTTGCTTTAAGCGGAAGGTCGTCTTTTGCTTCGGATCGTGAAACGCAAATTCTTGGATTGTTTAATTCTGGTGTGGATCTTGTTAGGAGTGATGCTGTAAGAATTGGCAATGGGAGTGGCGATAGAGCTTCAGTTAGCTTTCGTGGTCCTGTAAAAATCATTGGGAAGATCCATGATTTCCAATCATCCAGGTCAAGTTATGCGATCTGGGTCACTGAGTCTGATCTTTTCGCATTCGATGATATTCACCTTTCAGCAGATGTCATGAACGTTGCATGGTCGCAGTCTACCTCTGGAGTGTTCTTGGAAGATACCTCTCTTTTATCGAATCAGATTGGTTCGCTTGTGCTTTCTAGTAGTATATATCGTGTCGATGATTCAATTAGTGATTTTGGTGTTGTCATAGATCGTTCTAATATTAACTATTTCCGCGATGTGGAAATTGATTCATGGGCGGATACCTCCAGGGTCCGCGTCGCTGGATCACTCGGGATTTTATTGGATCAGGCATATCTTCAATCTGGTTCAATGCGTTTCAGTGGTTACGGCGCAAGTGGGGTTCAGCGGTCGGCTGAGTTTATTCATGGCCAGCAAAGTGAGCCTGCTGATTTAAGGATTCAGCCCGATGATGTACACAATAGCGGCATTTTTATTAATAAAAGTCGCCTAGTTGCGGAGAATGATATAAAGATTGATGGGATTGCTGGTGAATTTCAGTCATTTTTTGGTGAGAATGTTTCAATGCCGTTTGGTGTGTATATTTTTAAATCTAACTTGGATTCTGGGCGTTTGATTAAAATCTATGGTGATGGTGGAAGTTCCTATTCGGGCCGAACATCCCTTGCTACGGGTGTTCATCTGTTCAAATCGAATCTTTCTTCTTTAAAGATCGATCTCATGGGTGATGGTGGTGATATTTTCTATGTTTCCCAAGTCTCTTCTCAGGTTGCCTTGGATGGTAATGAGGGCCTTTTATTAGAGTCTTCGCGATTAGATACATCAGCGCAGTCAACTCCGTCTTTTAACTCTCGCACTAAAAATTCAATCCAACTTAACGGGGTTGGTGGAGATATTAAATCAGAAGATGCATCGAGACTTCGTTTTGATGTTGATGCAATGAATGGGGTGTCGATTGTAGGTTCAGAACTGATTAGTGGAGATACCGCCTATTGGTTGGGTGAATCTGGCAACACGCCTCATGGCTCTGACTCGAATCAAGGGATCTACATTGAAGATTCAGATATATTTTTCTATGATGAAAATCTTGATCGGCAAGAGACTGCTCTGCTGATTGGTGTCAGTCAGTCTGGAACGAATAATAACCATGGTGTTCTTGTTTTTGATTCTACGTTTATATCACCGAATTCCGACTTGGCTTTTGATGGAGAGGGCGCGATCAATGCATCACAATCAGGAGAATTGAATCGTGGAATTGTATTCGATAATTCTTTTATTTATGTTGGAACCAGTGCTCCATACTTAGATCAAATTCAAAAGCCACTCAATAAGTCAAAATATGATTTAACTATTTTTGGAAGTGGAGGGCAGGGTTACATGGATAATGATGGTGTTGTCGATTTCAACAGTGACATCAATGTTACTGGTGATATTATCATTGATGGCACTGCATTTGCGTCAAGTGGTCTTAATGCATCAACGCTGTTCAAGGATACCAACTTATCGGCGGGGGGTGATCTCTTTGTTTCTGGCAACACTGATTCAATTTTTGATCGGGCGACAATCAGTGTTCAGGGTGAGATGAGCGTGATGGTGGATGGAGCGTTTATTGATCATTCTTCTGTGCTTCGAACATCAGTGTCATCGCCTGATTCAAATCTGAAAATGCAATCTATGACGACTCAGAATCTTTCCAATGTGAATCAGATCAGTGTTGACAATTTTAAAACTGTGCAGCTTGATCGTAGCGATATTCAAAATTCAATCGAAACTTCGGAGGCTGCGTTGTTTTCGAATTTGGGCTCTGTTGTTCAGACCTCATTTTCGACTCCTCTGTCTTTACAGGAAATGCAAGCCATGTTGCTGAATGAAATCAAGGCGATCCAAAATCGACAGTAATCGTAAGTTATTAATCACTTAAAATGCGTAGGTTGCTCGTGTGTAAACACCTTGGCCAATGATTGTCTTCCTCCAGTCAGCACTCGAATTGTCAGTGAACAACAGAGGCCGCGTGTAGCCCAACTCAATTGTCAGTTTTGGCTGCGTCAGCGTGTATCTCAATAATGCTCCGTAACTCGCTGCCTCATCTTCGAGTGAGATGGATGATGTCTGGGTCTGTGCATAGCCAACTCCACTGAATGGCACAAGCTCGACTTGGTGTTGGTCGGAACGCATCAGTGTGATTGGCGTTTGAATGGTAGACAGCACTCCACTATTTCCGCTGAACAGATTGGCAGGCAGACCAATCAATCCCTGGTCTGACCCCACCGCAAAATTCATGGCGTAAGGCAGGGGGCGAAATGCCATTTGACCAGAACCCGATAGCAGCAGATTGATTCGATTTGTGATGCGATAGCGAAGTGCAGCTTGTATGCCAATGGCCTGCGCTTCTCCCAGATTGACTCCTGTTTCAGCATGCTCTTTGCGTTGGTTTGATGGTACGAAGCCTGATAAGCCCTGCAATCCATAGAGCTGAGCTTGCCAAACAAGTTTGTTCTGGACTCCATTTGCGGTTACTCCATAGCGTAAATATGCCATTGTTGGCCGCCTCACTAAATTGGATGCGCTTGCATCAGTTGGAACTTTGTTGTTGATATATAAGTTGCTTCTCGATCCGATCAGCGACGAGAAAAATGAGAGATTTATCTCGTCAGCTTGATAAATTAACCAATCTAGATTTACGATTCCTTGGAATTGATTGTAGCGAAGATTAAAGGAATTCTGGTGATGCGGAGCGATCTTGTCGATGCCAAATCCCAATGCTCCACTTACATTGATCTGTTGTGAGAGTGGATAGGTGTAGCTGATTGACTGAGTTGATGATCGTAGATCGAGCTCTCTTGTATTATTGAATTGTAAGAAAGCGAGGAAAAGGTCCCCACTTTGAAAAATGTCTTCCTTTTGTGTAATTGCTTCGGTTTTTAGCTCGCCAAGTGTTTCTGCTCCATCATTGCTGATTGAAATAAATGACTCCCAATTTCTTGTCTTGGGGGACACTTGAATTTTTAATGCTGATAAATTAACTTGGCTTCCGTGCCTTGTGAGCTGCGCGCGCAAACTGTCAATATCTCGCCTACTTTCAAGTAAATCAAGAGCTATCTGAAGTTCTATAAGGTTGAAAAAATCTGATTTAAGATATTCCAGTTGCTGTGCAATGTTTTCATTTAAAGCTTTGTCTTCTCCAAAAACTCTGATTTCGACAAGCCGGCCTGGCAAGACTACAAGCTTGTAGGGTTCCTTTTGGGACTGAATTAAAATTCTGGTATTGATGTAGCCATCAATGATCAGTTGCTTGCTGAGTTGTTCAGCGCAGGCTTTAAGTTTGTTGGTGATATCACGAATCTTCCTGCATGGTGCGAGGATTTCAGCAAGTTTATATTGATCGTATGGCAAGGCATCGATCACAATTTTGTTTTCATTGGTTTGATCCCCTGGCTTTTGTTTTGAAGCGCCACCCGGTTGTCTTGGATCGAGTTCTGGATTGTCCTGTTGTTCAATTTTGATCTCAACGTTTTGGTCCTGTCTTGCTGGTCTTTGATGGGAATTAGGTAACCTTGCAGGGCCAGTTTGAGTTGGTGGTTGCACCAGCTGAGCCATCAGCATTGCGTAGATAGCCACTACCACGGTTTGCCAATCAAGACGGGTGCGGCCCAGAAGTATGGATTGGATAAGCCTTCTTTGATTTGTATCCTATGGCCAATGCTTAGATTTTTAATCATGACCGTCCCCTCTGGCGACAATAGATCTTTCCCTTGGAGTTGGTATTGATTGGTCACGAATTCCCTTTGGGCTTGTTGCAATGCTTCTGCTTTGGGTAATCCCTTCTCAAGCCAGTAATAAAAACGGATGAAAAATATTGAGGAGGCAATGTCGTCGACATACCAAAGGTTTCCAATCGCTGACTGTGCTCCTGCCATCAGGGCCAGGCCAGAGAGGCCTAGCTCATTACGATTATCACCCAACGCGGTTCGGCATGCGCTAAGTGTTAAAAGTTCTAGGGGCGAATCCTTGCTGCTAAGTCCGAGTTCTCTAAGCTCCTGCATGCTGATACTACCATCGGTTAAATATAATTTTGAGTTGATGGGTTCGCCTGGGATAAATTCACCATGTGTTGCAAGATGAATTCTTTGCATGTCTCTGGAGTTGCCTTTCGTGATTAAGGACTTTTTTGTGAACTTGTCGTTGATTAGTGTTTCACCATTCGTGATCATCTTTAACTGTTCGATTTCCTGCGTCACGTAAGGCAATGAACTCATTTCTTTGAAATTTGATGATCCGGCCAATAGATAGTTTCGTTTTGATGGATATTGATAGGCGCCTCGCGGCATCAGGCTGACAGACGGTGTAATTGAAAAGGCATATCGCATCCCTAGCCACTGTTTGCCATTGTGCAATGCGGCAAATGGAATTCGTTGTAACTCTGGGTCCAAACTGATCAGTAATGTTGTAATATTTCCTTCTTGGAGTTCTTTCTCGATGTTGGCAATCAGGATGTCATAGAGCTGTCTCGACGCCGAATCTTGTTGCTCTACGTTGAGTGACTGCGCTTCTGACGTTTGTTGATAAAGCAGCTCGATCAGTGCATTAAATCTTTTCTTGTTGACAATTGTTCTGACTCCTTTGGGGTCTCCTGTTGGTGGGATCAGGATCGTATCGAGTTCAATGTTTTGACTGTTTGGGCTGGTGTTGAGGCTTAGTCTTAAGATCGCAGGCTTGTAGTTGGATCGATCGAAACGATTGTTCCGTTGTAGAGGCTTCTCTTCTGCCTTGATCGGGCTGTTGGATGTATACGTTGTCGCAGTTGATAGCAACAGGACCATGGAAGCCAAGAGACGCCAGCCCTGTCTTCTCTGAAACATGTTGCATCACACATGATCGATATTTTATAAGCTTTTTTAAGTGACGCAACCTTTGATGCCCCTTTTTTGGCGGTAAGATCAAAAGTGATTCGGAGCGGTCTGTTGGTCAGACTGAATTCTCGTTTTCAATTTTTCGAGTTGCTTCGCTTGGCTTTTGATCGATTTGAATTGATCCACTGTTTTTTATTGTTCATAACTCTCATCGAGCAAGTACTCTCAAAATCAACGCGCTATCAATTGCGATGCTGGTGTTGTTCATCCCCTTTTTTGATTCTGATTACAACTGAAAACCTTCGGGAAGAAGTTGGTTCAATGTTCGGGTGCCTACACCATCGATATGGATCTTCGCGTTGTTTGGTAACAGCTCCTGCATGACTTGCCTGCAAGCACCGCAGGGCATTTTTGTGCCCCTCTCACGACTTGTTTGGGCGTCAGCACAGCTGACGGCAAGTGCCAGGGGGCGTTTCCCTTGTGCAATTGCGCTGAACAAGGCGACACGTTCGGCGCAGATGCTCAACCCATAGCTGGCGTTTTCCACATTGCAACCAGAAATCATGCTTCCGTCGTCGCACAGCACTGCAGCACCGACGTGAAAGTTTGAATAAGGGCAATGAGCGGCCTTGGCCGCATGGCGTGCGGACACCAGAAGCTGTTCAACGTTGTTCACGACATGTGCCTCGTGCTGTTTCTTTCAAATCAGTAAGGGGTTTGCTGGCTCCACTGGCACGCACCACTGTGCTGTTGTGGAGGTGGAAGTTTAGGTGTGGCTGGATGTTCAAATCTCTCTCCACTTGAACAGTGAGCTCACGCTCCTCTTGGTTTGGAAGTGCAATTGGCCCGAGCGGTGCTCTGTAATTCCACCTGTAGCTGAATGAAGCGTCGGGTTTGATGGATCCAACGGGTGCAGATGTTTCCTCCGCCAACGACGTCAGCCTGCTTTCGATCACGTAACGGGGGTTAACCGCGGCTCTCGTCCCCAGCGTCACCCGGAATGTTTGGTTTTCGAGAAGCCGAATTCCCCTGATTGGTTCTGTGGTCCAGCTGCTCTGCGCAGTTGAAACGGTACAGAGCAGCGCTGGTGGGGGAGGTGTAACAGCCAGAAGAGGCAAGGGCATTGGTTTTGAAAAGTAGAACCTGTCCGCGAGACTTGCGTGGCCGGGCATTGATGCAGGGGCTTCGATGGCCTCCCCTGAATGGCGGGCAACCTGACGAAGCTAGCCTCCACGCTTAATGATCACGATTCCTATCTTTCCTTTGGTTGAGATTCAGCGGAGCCTCTGTTGAAGCGGAGGTCTCTAACCGTGGTTTTGATGCTGCATCCAACGTGTGGTCTGTTTGTCGTTGTTGCGGCAAGTTTGCTGTTCGCTGATTGGGGCATTCGATGGGTGTACCCGAATCGGCTCAATCGGCTACGACTACAATCATCTCCATCAGAGGTGTTTGGTT
>QCSN01000052.1 GCA_003211515.1 Synechococcus sp. AG-670-F04 | reverse complement strand
AATTGATGTGCGATCGGTGTGTTTTGGAACCGGATTAGACCTGGCCTGAGCAGCCCAGAGAAATTCTGTACAGCCAGTTCTTCTCCATGGCGATCGTAGGGAAGACGATTGATTGAAGAATCCAGGCCAAACTGACGAACTCTGTCTTCACCGATACGCCGGTACAGAACCTCAAGGGTTTGAAGGTGATCCATCGAGACCACGCACCCTTCATGCTCCATCAAGCCGCGTAGGACTGTGCAGAAAATCTCTCCTGCCATCCGTTGAAGCCCTTCGGTCGGCGCTTGACCAAGCTCTTTATGTTTGTGATCAAACAGGCCAAGGTCGACTTGGGCGATGCGACTGGAAGCCACATGTCTGTAGACCTCAGAAAGCAGGCCAACCTCCAGACCCCAATCCGAAGGGATCCTCAGGTTCATGGCCAGATCCGTGCTGAATGCAAATTCGCCAGCTAGCGGATAGCGGAAGGATTGCAGATACCGCAGATACGGCAGGGGGCCGAATACCTGTTCCAGGCTGGCCAGCAAGGGACCGACGAATAAGCGAGTGGCCCGCCCTTGAAGGGCCTGGGTCTCAAGTGATAGTCGGCTATAGAACGCCTTGACGTAGGCCATCCCGTGGGAGGGATCCAGCAAAGGCCGCAACATCCGCTCTGGATAGGACAACCCGAAGGTTCTGATGTCTGCATCGAAGAGCCCGACAACTTCGGCGTCGCTGCAGGCAACCCCGAGACCTTGCCAGACAGCCCAACCCTTGCCCGGCGGGCCTGTGACATCCAGTCCGAGATCCTTAACCGACACCAAAAGCTCTTGGATTGCCGGTCCATTGGTCCAGTGGACTTTGACGGGGAAAGGCATGCCACGGAAAAACTCCTCAGCGGCAAGAACATCCTCAGCACGCTCTGCAGAAAGAGCGATCACAAGGCTCGTCAGCCCATCCAGTTCAGCCAGAGCCTCTCTGATCACCCCAAGCGCTGGCCGGCTGAATTCCTCCATCAAGCAGGGAATCAGGATCGACGTTCGTTTATGCGTCAGCTCCTTGCGAAAGGCGCGGCTATCCAGATTGCCGAGGCTGTAGTCGTGAACCGTGGTGATCAGACCTTGCTGAAAATCCATGCGGTGTTCAAAGCGACAACAGAATGGTGAGACGTGCTGCATACCTGTTGAAATTCAGCAGGTAAGGCTTGATGCAAGACCCCCAAGAGGGAGACCTGCAAAAGCTGTTGAGCAATCTCTACAGCAATGATTTTCCAGGGGATTGCCAAACGCTGTCGTCGCAATTGCTGCAATCTCTCGAGTGGCAGTCAGCGAATTGCGATAGGGGGTCTGTGCCGGTGCTCTGGAGTGGAACCGATGCTGTTCTGATCACCTATGCGGATACGGTTGACGATGGCGATCAGCCAGGTCTCCAAAGCTTGAGACGCCTTGTGAATGCCCACCTCGGTGCCTTCGCCTCGGTGATTCATGTGCTTCCTTTTTTGAAATCGACCAGTGATGGCGGTTTCGCTGTTTCCAGTTACGAGCACCTGGACGAGCGGCATGGCGATTGGTCGGATCTCGCGTCACTGGCGTCAGGTCGGCGACTGATGGCGGATCTAGTGTTGAATCACGTTTCGGCATCTCATCCTTGGGTGCGTCAGTTTCTGAATGGTGAGGAGCCAGGGGGTTCCTGCATTCTTGAAGCAGCACCCGACCCCTGCTGGGATGACGTTGTGCGTCCCCGCAGTTCCGCCTTGTTCACTCCCTTGGGAGGAATTGAGGGGAGAAGGATGGTGTGGACCACCTTTGGACCTGATCAGGTGGACCTCAACTGGCGCAGTCCTGAGGTGCTGATCGGGTTCACGAGGCTCCTGAACCAGATGTGTTCAAACGGGGTGCGCTGGATCCGTCTCGATGCGGTTGGGTTTGTTTGGAAGGAGCCCAACACCACCTGCATTCACAGGCCCGAAGCCCATCGTTTGGTTGAAATTCTGCGCGTGCTTCTCCAGGAGACATGGGCAGATGGTGTGGTCGTCACGGAAACCAATGTGCCGGAGCAGGAAAATCTCTCCTACCTCCGCAACGGACAGGAAGCGCACCTGGCTTACAACTTTCCCCTGCCTCCGCTGCTGCTGGAGGCAACGGTGAGTGGCCGAGCAGATCTTCTCAATGCCTGGTTGAGTCGCTGGCCTTCTCTGCCCGATCGCACGGGTTTGCTCAATTTTTCGGCTTGCCACGACGGCGTCGGCCTTCGTCCCTTGGAGGGGCTCATGCCAGATCGTCGCTTGCTTCAGCTTCTGATCGGCTGTGAACAGCGTGGCGGTTTGATCAGTCATCGCCGCCTCAGCAATGGAGATGATGTCCCTTATGAAATCAACATCAGCTGGTGGAGTGCGATGGCTGATGGCGGGATTGATCCCTCTCACTATCAGCTGGAACGTTTTCTGCTGACACAGTTGCTCGTGATGGTGCTGCCGGGGGTGCCGGCGTTTTATCTGCCGGCGCTTCTGGCAACCCCCAATGACGTTTCCCGCTTTCGGCGCACAGGCCAGCGGCGTGATCTGAACAGGCCCCAGTTCCGCACCGAGACCCTCGAGCGGCGTTTGCAGGACCCTGAGAGCAATGCCTGTAGTAACTGCTTTGCGATTGATTGAAGCTGTTCTGGATCAGCAGTGGAATCAATGATCCGATTGATTTTCTCCATCTCGAATTGCTGGGCCATTGTCATCGAGATACCTTCACCCATAGCAGCTCCGGAATTTGATCAATTTATCGCTCAACAAAGAGAAAAGAAGAGTCTCAATTGCAACGCATTGGCATCAATGTCAGCCAATGTAAACCGAAATAAGATTTCGAAATCTTGCGTATCAGTCCTGAAGGTCATAACCCAGTCAAAGGTCCTTTAGAAATGATGTAGGGATCTGTTGTTTTTAATGCACTACAGCTGGGAGGAACATCAGAAACTTGCTGATGCTGTTGCTGCATCGTCCAACAGCAATCTCGGAACCGCACTCGCCTTGATGGGCGTGGGCTGTTTAATTCTCAGTCGAGATCTTCTGAGCGAGTCGCTAAAAAAAGCGCAGCACGTCGACCGGACATCGGAAATCAACCAAAAACGCCTGGACAACAGAGCCAGCTGAACAGAAGAAGGTTCATCTTGTTACAGCCACTGCAATACAACCCACCAAACAAATTCAAATATTAAGAGAAAAGGATTTGTTGTCTTCCTGACAAAAACAGTTTCAACGATCAGTCAAATTGCTACCACCATTTCAGTAAAATCAATGAACGAATGTTTGTATCAGAACAATACAGATCGGATGATTGTCCTTAAATGTATCGGGCCGAACGAATTTTATCGGGAGAAGGTTGTTATGCCCACAGAAAGCTTTTGGTTTGAAGCTCCGATCGATGCCCGTCTTGAAATCTGGCAAATGTCCCTTCAAGGACAAATGCTGCATCTACGGGCCGATGTATCTGACTACGCCATTAATTCCCCAAAGGAAGCTCAGGCCTCAACTGGGCTGAACAACAGCAAAAAACTGCCCACAGTCCACCATCCCGCCCAAAGCATCCTGAAGCAGTAGCACTAAGCACTGGCGATGATGAGCCCAAGGCATCCAGGGATCATCTGAGATGGAGCGTGGCCACCCTCAAGACGCAGGGGCGCCGGGTTGAATTCTGAGCAGTTCAGCTGTCATCCGAGACCGAATGAAGCCTCCAGGCTGAACAGTTCGACGACGCGAACCAGAGAGACCTTGGCCAACGAAAGTGCTTGTGATGTCGTCGTGGTGCTCTAACTGCAACAGCGCCGCAGTTTTGGAGGAGCGAATAATTGGCTTGGCCGCCTGGCCGATAGAGGCGGGGCGGTAAAGCAGCTGATTGGCTGATTTTTTCTGAGGATTTTGAAGCGTTGATCGCACTCCAGCCTCCCTCTCCTGAATCTGATCGGACATGGTGATCGATGCAGCCAGACCCCCGTTCCATGGCCCGAAAAACTGCGCCCTGGAAGAGGATGAACGTTTAGTAGCTGTTGCTACAGACATATCTTTGCAATCAAAAGCCGATGGAGACGTTCAAGAGGCTACGAAACAACCAGGTAGCAACTTTTTTTAATGTTCAGCACGAAGGCACAGTGGTGAGGGGAACATGCGCCGCCAAATCAGGGCTTCCAATCATGCACACCACCAGCCAATCAGCAATGCTCGTCTTTGCCTTGAGCTGCCTAACAATTCAAGGCTGCGGTCCATCGCTTGAGGAAGTGAGGAGCTATGAAGCCGAAGAAGGTGATCTTCTCGTTCGCAACGGAAACACGCGCATTGAGCTCACTCAAACGTTCAAGCCTGGCGAACCCAATGGGTTGTTTGACGGGGGCGTCGCTGTCATCACACAGGGAGAACCGAACCGCAGAGCAGAAATCAACGCGGTGTGCAGCATGCCTGATCTACCCAACTGGCCTCAATACGACAACATCTACGGACGCTGGCTGGAGACAGACGAACAACCCGGCGAAAAAGGAGGAGATACAGATTGGCAACTTCTCAGCTTTTTCGATGGAAAACACATGGACAAGGGTGGAGAGAAGGCTCCGGACTGGGCAAAACGCTTATCGGAAAATCTCTGCAGAAAAGGTGACTTTCAGGACAAATAGGCCTGTATCAATCGGCACCAATGTCTGATTGATTTCAGGCATTTGTACAGGGCCTGAGCAAGCAATGGTCGTAATCGACACACCATTGGACAACCAAAGCGCAGATGCTGGAAATGGTTCTCATTCCCAAGCCATGGCCAGCACTGGTAGCGTCAGCTCGTGGGACGAATCACTGCTCGTTGCAATGATTCAGTACCCAGTACCCGTGATCACAGGACCAGCAGATATCCAGACGCAGGTTGATCAAATCTGCAAAGCAGTTGCAACAACAAAAGCTGGTTATCCAGAAGCCGATCTGATTGTGATGCCAGAGTATTCAACCCAAGGGTTGAATACCTCAATCTGGACGTACGATGAAATGCTTCTGAGACTTGATTCTCCGGAAATCGACCGTTTCCGTGCAGCATGCAAAGAGAACGACGTCTGGGGTGTGTTCTCCTTAATGGAGCAAAACGATGATCCTAGCCTGCCTCCATTCAACTCAGCAATTATCATCAACTCAGATGGAGAGATAGCACTTCACTATCGCAAGTTGCAGCCCTGGGTACCGATTGAGCCATGGTCACCCGGCAACTATGGAATGCCAGTTTGTGATGGACCCAAGGGTTCCAAGCTTGCCGTTTGCATCTGCCATGACGGCATGTTCCCAGAGCTGGCAAGGGAAGCGGCCTACAAGGGATGCAACGTTTACATCCGTATTTCTGGGTATTCAACTCAGGTCAACGACCAGTGGATCTGGACCAACAGGACCAATGCCTGGCAGAACCTGATGTACACCATCTCGGTTAATCTTGCCGGCTATGACGGGGTCTTCTATTACTTCGGAGAAGGAACTGTCTGCAACTATGACGGAAATGTGATTCAACAAGGTCACAGGAATCCTTGGGAAATCGTCACTGCAGAGCTGTTCCCCCGACTCGTTGATAAAGCACGAGAAAATTGGGCACTTGAAAACAACATCTTCAACCTGGGATGTCGCGCTTACGTTGGCAAACCAGGCGGGGAGAAGGAAAACTACCTCACCTGGGTCAAAGACCTAGCCAATGGTGAATACAAACTCCCTTGGGACGAAAAAGTGCGCATTCGCGATGGTTGGAAATACTATCCCGAAGGCGTGAAGCTTGGACCCATGCCTAAGAGTGACGTAACCGAGAAGGAGCCGGCTGCCACAACTGCGTAATCAGGTCACGGCCGGCGCTTCTTTACTCAGAAGCGCCGGCCAAATAAGAATGATTATCATTCTTATTTCTTTGTAGCCTAAATACGCTTTTGACGCAGTATCAATCAAGTCCAAAATAAAGCTAGTAATAAATCTTTTTGCATTTTTTGTAATAACAGCCACTTTTTGGCTGTTTTTTTATGACTTCAATGGAATTGAACCTTTTCAATGTAATGCCAGAAACCCTCTTCAAAGTTGATCTAACCAAACCAATGGATCAACAAGAGATGCCGGGTCATAATCGGTGGCACCCCGATATACCCGCAGTTGCATCTGTCAATCCTGGTGATGTGTTTAGGATTGAATGCAAAGATTGGACTGATGGTCAAATTAAAAATGATGACAACCCACAGGATATTGCTGATGTCAATCTAGAAGTTGTACATGTCTTAAGTGGGCCTATTTGGGTCAATGGTGCGCAACCGGGAGATATTCTTGTTGTAGACATTCTTGAGGTCGGTGCACTTCAGGGAGATGAATGGGGTTTTACAGGGATTTTTGCACAAGAAAATGGTGGAGGGTTTCTAACAGATCATTTTCCAAAAGCTGCAAAAGCAATCTGGGACCTTGAGGGAGTTTTTACATCGTCCCGCCACATCCCTGGGGTGCGGTTTGCGGGCATTACCCACCCCGGCTTGATTGGCTGCGCACCATCAATGGAGTTATTAAACGAATGGAATCGAAGAGAAACGGAATTGGTCAAGACAGCACCAGACCGACGCACATACGGGGCAGGTTTGTCAGGAAGTGAGCCTGTATTGGCAGCCTTGCCGAACCCGAATAGTGCCATTTTAGGGACAGTTCCTGAAGCTGATTTCAGCAAAATTGCCAATGAAGCCGCAAGGACGGTACCGCCTCGGGAGCACGGCGGAAATTGCGATATCAAAAACCTAACCAAAGGCACAAGGATTTATTTCCCTGTTTATGTGGAAGGTGCAAAACTTTCCATGGGAGACATCCATTTTTCTCAAGGAGATGGAGAAATCTCCTTCTGTGGGGCCATTGAGATGTCTGGCTATCTTGATCTCCATGTTGACATCATTAAAGGGGGGATGGCAAAATACGGGATGGTCAATCCGATGTTCAAAACAAGCCCTGTTGAACCTCATTACGCCGACTATTTGGTCTTTGAGGGTATTTCCGTGGACGAATTTGAAGGCAAACAATATTACATGGATGTACACATTGCTTACCGGCGTGCATGTTTGAATGCGATTGAGTATCTGAAAAAGTTTGGCTATACAGGTGAACAAGCCTATCTTCTGCTCAGCTGTGCTCCAATCGAAGGACGCATCAGCGGAATTGTCGATATTCCTAATGCTTGCTGTACCCTTGCACTACCCACGTCGATTTTCGACAAAGACATATTGCCCTGTTGATGATTAAGCAAGAAGAGTTGATCATCGTCATCCTGCCGTCTTTGTAAACCATTCACAATGGCTGAGCGTTCATCGCTCGGCCTCTTCTAATCTTTTATTTAGTTCATGCCAATCTACGAATTCGAATGTCAATCGGGTCAATGTAAGACCTATGAAGTCTGGAGAAGCATTGACAATCGCTCGACAGATACGAATTGTCCGGAATGTGGTTGCCAAGGCAAGCGTATCTTTTCACCGCCCATGACATTGTCGTCATCGCTTCGGTTAAAAAAGGAGTCAGATGAACCAAAAATAGTTCGCCGTGAAAATGTGGAGTCTAAGCGTCCACGATTGCGTCAAAGTGATTCAAGACCCTGGATGCTGAATAGGGGCTGCTAACCTTACGGTCAACAACCCCATTGAGAATAAATATGCAACGAATAGACGTCAAACTGTCAAGAATTCTTCAATAATATCATCTGACAATTGAGACGTTGGGCCACTCGAAACAATTCCTCCTCGTTGCATAGCATAGTAGAAACTAGACTGTTTCACAAAATGCAAGTGCTGTTCCACGAGTAAAACACTAATCCCGGTTTCTTGAATAATACGCTTCACAGCTCGTTCGATATCCAAAATAATAGAAGGCTGAATTCCTTCCGTTGGCTCATCAAGAAGCAACAATTTTGGCTTACCCAAAAGAGCTCTTGCGATGGCCAACTGTTGTTGCTGGCCGCCGCTTAGATCGCCACCGCGTCGGTTAAGAAACTGCTCAAGAATTGGGAATAACTCAAAAACAAGCGGATCGATATGACGGTTTTTTCCCATCCCACCGGGGAGGGACTCCATACCAATCTGAAGGTTTTCTCGCACGGTTATGCGGGGAATAATATCCCTCCCTTGAGACACATAACCAATTCCAGCACGGGCACGCTTGTACGGTGCCTGAGAGGTCAATTGCTTTCCATCATATTCGATGTTGCCAGAGCGCTGTTCAAGCAGACCAATAATGGTCTTCAAGAATGTAGTTTTTCCAACTCCATTACGCCCGATCAGGCAGATCATCTCTCCTTCAGGTATCTGCAGATCAACGTTTCTGAGAATGTGACTTTCACCGTAATAAACATTCAATCCCGAAGCACGCAGGATTGTTTTGGTGGAGGCTGGTGCAGTTGCTTGAACCATGATGAAAAGTAGGGAAGGGGCGCAAAAATAAGAATGTCTCTAATCGGCCTGACCAAGATAAACCTCAATCACCTTAGGGTCAGATTTCACTTCATCCAACGTACCCTCAGTTAGCAATTTGCCTTGGTGCAAAACGGTAACAGGAGCACCCAGATCTCGAATAAATTCCATATCGTGCTCGATCACAACAACGGTATGCTCTCCTGCAAGAGATTTAATCAACTCCGCTGTCCGATTGGTTTCTTCATCAGTCAATCCAGCTACCGGCTCATCAAGAAGAATAATATCGGGAGACTGAGCCACTAACATTGATATGGCTAGCCATTGCTTCTGACCATGAGATAAGGAACCAGCAAGAACTTTGGCAAACGGTGCTAAACCCACGTAGTCCATCAAACGATGAACTTCATCCTTAGCGGTCGGCCCAAGTTTCTTAAACATCAAGCTAAAAGGTTCTTTCGTCGGCGATGCTGCTAACTCTAGATTTCTCGTGACCGTTAGATTTTCAAACACACGAGGGGTTTGAAATTTGCGACCAACTCCTAAAAGAGAAATCTTTTGCTCAGATAGACCTACAATACTTGCTCCTCTTAACGACACGCTTCCTTTGGTAGGCCGAACCTTGCCAGTAATCACATCAAGAAACGTCGTCTTTCCTGCGCCGTTGGGTCCGATGATTGATCTCAACTCACCATGCGATAAAGAGAGTGAGAGGTCTGTCAGTGCAAAGAAACCATCGAAATCAACACTAACATCATTCAATTCAAGAATAGGTGTTGTCATGATTTAGAGAGAAATAAGTTGGAGGGGATGGAGTAAAGTCCTTGTCTTAAAAACATCATGATTCAGCTGCATATCCTTCATCCATATCAACTTTTGGATACGTAGCAGACTTCTTAGCAAGGCCAAATGCTGCAAGCATGGACATAAAACCGCCATTTTTAAACCATCCATAAATACCGTCAGGCATGAGTACAACAACAAAAATAAATAAGCCGCCCTGAACAAAGAGCCATGCCTCAGGCAATGCTTCACTCACCAGACTCCTCAGATAATTCACAAGAACGGCACCAATAATAGGCCCTATCAACGTGCCACGACCACCAACTGCAACCCAAATCACCATCTCAATTGACATCGGAATTGCCATATATTGCGGTGAAACAATTCCAGACTGAATGGTATAAAGAGCTCCTGATATACCTGCAAGGCCACCAGCAACGAGGTAGACAATCACTTTGAAAGGTACAGGGTTGAAGCCAGTGAATCGCAACCTTGCCTCATCATCACGAATACCAATCAGAGCATCTCCAAAACGACCACTTGTTAAAAATTTGCAGAGTAGGTAAGCAAATGGTAGAAGAATCAGAGTGATACGATAAAACACAATTTGGGCATCATCGGAACCAACGACCATTCCAAAAATTTCAGTCGTACTCGTTTTCAAACCATTTGTTCCATTAACGAGTTTCTGTTGGCCATTGAAAAAATGGTAAAAAACCATTAGCGAAGCCTGCGTAATAATCGAGAAATAAACTCCCTTAATCCTATTCCTGAAGATAAGATAACCAACCAAACCAGCCACGATTGCTGGAATCAGCCATATGGCAATCAATGTCCACGGGAAGGACCAAAAGGGTTGCCAGAAAAATGGAAGATTATCAACACCATAATTTTCAAAAAACTTAGGCAAACCATTTGCGCCGGTTGTAAAGTCATTTTGGGTGACCAATAATAGGTGCATCCCAATCGCATAACCACCTAGTGCAAAAAAGATTCCTTGACCCAAACTGAGAAGGCCTGTATACCCCCAGATCAAATCGATTCCAAGAGCAACAATAGCAAGGGAAAAATAACGGCCAAAGAGATTAAGACGGAACTGAGAAAGTATGGCTGGTAGGACAAAAAAAGCAAAGGCGAGGAGGAGCCAAGGAATTAGCTTTTTGAAGAGTTTCATGGGTAAATCAGGTGGGGTGATAAATCAGGATTCAACTGAACGACCCTTTTGAGGGAACATTCCTGTGGGCTTAAATTGAAGAAATCCAATGATGAAGATAAAGATCAAAACATATGACATACTTGTTGTTGCGAAAAATTCAATGACCGCCCTCGATGGGTTTGGTATTTCGGGAAAAGCAATAAGGATGGCACCAGATCCAATGATCGACTGAATAATGCCAAGCATCATGGAAGCGATGACCGTTCCAACAAGGTTGCCAACACCACCAAGCACAATCACCATGAAACAGGAAACAATATAAGCAGCACCAAGATTTGGACCCACAGAACCAAGCAAGGTGATCGCGGCCCCAGCCACTCCAGCCAGTCCCGAGCCGATCCCAAAAGTAATGCTATCCACGTTGTCTGTAGGAATACCAAGGCAATTACTCATCTGACGATTCTGAGTCACGGAACGAATACGCAGTCCCCAAACACTCTTTGTGAGGAACCAAGCCACAAAGGCAAGCAATAAAGCAGACAATAGGATGATAAATATCCGAATTCCAGGTAGTTCGATACCAGCAATCGATCCCCAACTTCCCTGAAGCCATTTCGGTGCTGTCACGTCAATGTTTCGTGGACCAAACCAAGGCTTTGATAGAAATTTTGAGCCAGAGAGAGCAGTGATCGCAAGAAAACCGATTACAGCTGACACCAACCATGCCAACCCTGACAAGTACGGGTAGAAGGAAGCCTGCTTTAATTTTTTTGGTGCGAATCTCTGAGCCAAGAATCCCAACACAACGGCAACAACAATGCCAATTGTCATGCTGGTTGAGACACTGCGAATAAATTGAATCAAAACAAGGCTCACACCCCATGTAGCAAGCAATGTTTCCAACGGACGTCCATAGAGTTGTCGAATGAGAGTTCTCTCAAGAATCACCCCAACGATACCTGTAATAAAAAATGCAAATACAAGGGCAAAAAGAAAATACAACTCAAAAATACCTTCACCCATAGGACGAAACAAGTTTTGAGTTACGTACGTAACATATGCGCCAATCATCATTAATTCACCGTGGGCGAGATTAATCACGCCCATTAAGCCAAAAACGATGGCGAGGCCAGTGGCCGCCAAAAGAAGGACGGACCCAATACTAAGTCCATCAAGAAGCTGAGAAAAAATTAATTCCATTTGTGCATAGGATAAAAAAAGTGGGCCTACAAATAATTGTGGCCCACCGGTGAAATCATTTCAGACGTAACGATTACATCTTGAACTTTCCAGCATCATCGCGATCAAGTGTCCAATCACACTTGTAGCCTTTTGTCTCAGGAACGTACTGGTTCCATGTGATCGGTGGAACAGGAGTTTTGCTGTCCCAAAGGATCTCAAACTGTCCATCGTCTTTCGCTTCACCGATGCGAACGGTCTGGGAGATGTGGTGATTGGGGTACATCTCAATTGGACCTTGGGGAGCGTCGAGTTTGATACCGATTAGGGCATCACGAACAGCATCAAGATCCTCATAAGTACCGGCCTTTTCAACGGCAGCCTTCCAGAGGTAGACCATGTTGTAAGCCGACTCCATCGGGTCATTGGTCACCCGATCTTCACCGTACTCAGCGAGGAAAGCAGAATTGAAGGTGTTGGACGCTTCAGTGCCGAGAGACATGAAGTAGTTCCATGCTGCATAAGTACCACCGACATACTCAGGTCCGATTTGACGGATCTCCTCCTCAGCAATGGAGAAGGACATGATCGGGTACTTATCAGGAGTAATTCCAGCAGCCTTGAACTGCTTGAACAGAGCAACGTTGGAATCACCATTCAAAGTGTTGATGATGATTCCACCATCGGGGAATTCCTTCTTGATCTTGGCAATGATCGGAGCCACCTCGGTGTTACCCAGAGGAATGTAATCCTCCCCTACAGTCTCACCACCCAGGCTCTTGACCTGTTCTTTGATAATGGTGTTGGCCGTCCGTGGGTAGACGTAATCAGAACCCACGAGATAGACCTTCTTGCCGTACTTGTCAGCAAATTGCTCAAACAGCCAATCCACTGCAGGTTCAGCTTGCTGGTTGGGAACGGCACCGGTGTAGAAGATGTTCTTGGAACACTCCTGACCTTCGTACTGAATCGGGTAGAAGAGGAAGTGATCCTTAGCTTCGTAAACGGGAAGCATGGCCTTCCGGCTTGCAGACGTCCAGCCACCAAAGACGACAGCAACTTTGTCAGCGTCGATCAGTTTCTGGGATTTCTCTGCGAAGGTTGGCCAATCAGATGCACCATCTTCAGAGGTGTAAACAATCTTGTAGCTCTTCCCGTCAACTTTGACTCCGCCGGCCTCATTGATTTCTTTAATGGCCAATTCCTCGACTTC
>QCSN01000051.1 GCA_003211515.1 Synechococcus sp. AG-670-F04 | reverse complement strand
TCTCGCTCGAGGCGGGTCTGTTCCTGTTCAAGTCTGGCCCGCGTGCGTTGCTGCACTGCCAATGAATCAGCGACCTGTTGCAGGTTCTGTTTCCCTTCGCTGAGCGACTGCAACAGGGTTTGCCATTCAGTGTCCAGGGACTCCATCTGGTTCTGGACTAGCTCCTGTTCGTTGCTGTCTCCGTCCTGTTCGAGGCGAAGTTCAGCCATCCGCTCCGTGTCTTGTCGCAGCCGCTCCTGCAATTGCTGCTGGTCCTGCTGCAGGGGGGTGACGGTGGAGAGCAATTCCTGACGCCGCTCGCTGCGGCGCTTCTGTTCCTCAAGCCAGGCACCGGATCGACCGGCAACGTCTGAGAGGCGCCGTCGTGAAACCTCCACTGCGGATTCACAGGAGCGGCACTCCGTTTCGGCGCGTTGGAGTTCAGGCTCGTTCGGATCCTTCTCCAGCGCATGGCTTTGTTCCTGGCATTGCTGGCGGCGGTTCATCAGGTCATGGCGCCGTCCCTGAAGGCGTTGGCCTTCGTCTTGGTGCAAACCTGCCTGGCGTTCCAGTTCGCGACTGCTGGTATCGAGACCGGCCAATTCAGCCTGCACGGCAAGAAGCTTGTCCTCACCCAGCGCCTTGACCTGCTCCTGAAGAGTCTGAAGCTTTGCGGTTGCATCCCCTAGGCCGGCTTCAGCGGCGCTGATGGCAGCTCCATCGCGCTGCTCCTGGGCTTCGAGGGCCTGCTGGCGGGAGGCGAGATCCTTCAGCGCTTGCTGGGCTGCTTCAAAGGCCAGCACCATCTCCTGCTGACGGCCCAGTTGCAGGCGCTCGCGTAATTCCTTGTATTGGCGGGCTTTGGCGCAGTCTTTTTCAAGACGCTGCCGGCTGTTCAGCAGCTCTTGCTCGATCAGTCGGCAGCGTTCCTGTCGTTCCTGAACGTCATCGAGCTTGCGACGGGTCTGCTCAATCCTCGTGTCAAAAAGCGCGACCCCAGCGAGTTCATCAATGATTCCGCGTCGGTCGCGGTTGCTCATCGACACGATGCGGGTCACATCCCCCTGCATCACCACATTGCTGCCTTCCGGGTCGATGCGAAGTCGACGCAGTTGGGTCTGGAGTTGTTGCAGGTTGCAGGGAACCCCATCGGCGCTGTAGCTGGAGCTGTAAGAGCCCCCGGGCATCACCCTGAGCTTTCGTGTGACGGTCCATTCGGTCTGCTCGGAGCGGATCCATGGACCGTCTTCCGGTGCTTCCAAGCCTTCTTCCGCGGCGTCGGGCGTCCACTCGCTGAGGTCAAAGCGCACGCTGACGATGGTTTCGGCCGCTCTGCCTGCCTTCAGTACGCCGCTGTTGATGAGGTCAGGCAGGCGATCGGCTCGCATGCCGCGGCTGGTCGCTAGTCCAAGGCAGAACAGCACGCCGTCGAGAATATTGCTCTTTCCGGAACCATTCGGACCCGTCACCACGGTGAAACCCTCCTCAAGAGGGATGCTCATTGCCCCACCGAAGGACTTGAAGTGCGTCAGACCAACCTGATTGATGTGGACCACCAGGACTCAGGAGAGGCCGACACTCCACGCTAACGGAGTTGTGCTGATGCTCAAGGGGGGAATCAACCGTTGTAAAGCGCGCATTTTGTTTACGGCTGCGTCAGGGGCTGCAGGAGACATCGCCCGGATGTGATCTGGAGATCGCCGGCCAGGGGGCCATCCAAGAGTCGGACGCTCAGTGGGGTGGATGGATCATCGGGGAGCTGGCCTTCAAAACGTCCGGCTGCAATCCGCTCTGCCCATCCACGTCCTCCAGATACGGCTGCGCAGCGAGCGGTGAGCCAGACGAGGCGGTGTGCAGGGAGCGGCACTGCCGCCTGGGCTGGTGCCGCGTTGCAAGGGATCGTCGCCAGGCGCCAGGTTCGACAGTCGTCACCCGCCTCTAGCAATAGGTCGTAATGACAACCGGTCGGGTCGTCCGGTGCATTGATGTGGCGAAGCAGGGCGTATCGGGGCATTCAGGCCTGGAGAGAGAGCTCCCTTGATGATTTTGTTCAATCCCAGGCCGTTCTGGACTGTTTGGCGTGGGGATTCCTGATTACGATTCCAGGAAGAAAATTCCTGGGTTCATGGACTCCTCG
Organism: Synechococcus sp. AG-670-F04; assembly: GCA_003211515.1. GTDB lineage: Bacteria > Cyanobacteriota > Cyanobacteriia > PCC-6307 > Cyanobiaceae > Parasynechococcus. Next base: position 10,688 of record QCSN01000051.1, on the reverse strand, counting down.
CCGCAGTCCAACGGCAGCGCAGACCGTCAGTTCCGGGAGCGTTTTGAACACCTCCTGCCAACGATCCAAGAGCGCTGGCCTGAATTAGCCCGCCACACCCTCGAAGCAACACGTGGCAGCTTGGATGAAGTGGTCCGATTGATCGAGCAGAGCACGGGTTTGACTCATCAAGGAGTGCGGGAGCAGCTGGATGAATTGATGCTTGCCGCCGGTGATCGCGGGCGGCATCTGGCAGACAGTCTTGAGCCGCTCGAGCAGCAACTGGAGGAACTGCTGGATGAACTGAACAGCACCTTGCGTCCCCGCATCGAGAAGCCAGTGCGACAGCGTCCCTTGCTCTCGGTTGGAGTCGCCATGGGTGTTGGTGTGTTGTTGGGAATGCTGCTCACGGGTGGACGTCGCAGCCGATGAATGATTCCCAGTCAGCTCGGGGATTTGGTGCGGCCGCCCGCGTTACTGCTTTGGCGGCATCGGTAATGGATCTGCATGTGCGGATGGCTTTGCAAGAAGTGGATCGGGAGAAGCGGAGAGTTATTGGAGGTGCACTTTTTCTGGCGATGGCTGGCACTGCTCTTTTGCTTGCCCTTCTCGCTTCGCAAGTTGCATTGTTGCTTTGGATTCAAGAGGCTTGGAATGTCAGCCTTATTACCGCACTGTTGCTTGAGGCGACAGGAAATCTGATCTTGGCAGGATTTGCGATTCGTATTGGTGCGCAGTTGTTGAGAGGACCATTCTTGCCGCAAACATTGGATGGGTTGTCGAAAACCTTTAAGGCTGTTTTGGGTAAATAACCTTGAGCGAATATATTTAATTTATTTGATTTTTCTAAAATAATTCCCCAGATTTTTTTTACTATTTTAGTCAACCGCTTCGAGGGTTTTGGCCTCCTCTGATTGCGATGTCCAGCGAGCAATTGCTGGCATGGAGAGGCTTTGCACTAGAAGATTTGTGATGGCTGTAATAAAAATGATGCTTTGAATATCTTGCGCGGTAGATGTGGTTACTGAGGAATCAAAGAAATTGGTCTTGGATATGATTTCAACCATTTCAAACGACAGGGCCAACGTCACTGCACCTTTGAAGCCGCACCAGCCGAGCAAAGACGCCTCTTTCCATCTCAATCGAGAAAATGGTTGGAAGACAAAGATGCTGAGAGGTCTGGCAATCACCATCATGATGAATGCACACATCAAGCCCCATGGAAGCACTCTGAACAGTGAGTCGGGGTCGACCCGTGCCGCAAACGAGCAGTAGATAAAGATTTCGGCAAGTTCTTCGAACGGTTCGATGGATTCCTTGAGGTTTTGAATAATTGTGACTTCCTCTGATTTATGCAAATTGCTCAACACCATCCCTGCGATGAAAGCCGAGATCAAGCCGGATCCTCCTAGGAAATTTGAAACCGCATAATTGATGCTGACAATCGCTAGGCCGGCCGATAAAAGCTGTTGTTTGCGCAAGTTGAGATTTTTTAGCATCCAGATCGACAAGTAGCCAAAGATTGCTCCAACAAGTGAGCCCGTGCTGAATAGGCCCACAAAATTGTCTGTAATAGCGCGTAAGTTTAAATTGCCGGTAATTTCATTTGCGATACTGATTTTTCCTGCCAAGTGTGCATCGTGGAAGATCCAAGAGGTAACCATGCCGTAGATGATCACTGCAGCTGGATCGTTTATGGACGACTCGAACTTGATAATTTGAAGAACCTTTTCGGGTAGTTTGACTCGTAATCTATTAAGAATCGAAATCGATGCTGAGGCATCAGTTGAGCTCAGAGATGCTCCGATCAACATGCAAACACTCAGGGGGAGATCGCCAAGAATGCCATTGTTTAAGCCTAAAAACTTATCAGATACGGCAACGTAAAACAAAGATCCTAAAATGACTGTTGAAATAGCAACCCCAATCGTTGAAAGAATAATTCCGTATCGCAATATTGATCGAATTGAGGAAAATTTTGTTTCCAGTCCTGATGAAAATAGGATGAGATTGAGGCTGATTAAATGTGTGATGTGAACAAATTGATCGCTTGCTTGCAGTGGTGTTTTGCCAAAGATGGGCACAATGACCAAGCCTGATATCAAAATGATGAATTGTGTTGGTATTCGTTCGTTTTTATTGATGAATTTATTGAAAATAATTGGGTATAAAAGCATCGCTCCAAGTCCGAAAAAGCGAACTTCATCGGTGATACTGTTTTCAGTTGCTGGGCCTGAAACCGCTAGTAAATTTGATATTAAATCCATTGCGGATTAATCACTTCCTTTAGAGAATATAGCGATGCTTGCTTTGGCTAAAAGCATTTTCAGCAAACTTCGACTTTGGTTTGCATCACCCTGGCTGATCTGATGAGTTCAGCCTGCACCTCTTAATGAATTGATCAATCAGCGGATCGCGTAATGCAACCATCGGCAGTCGATCCCGCCGTTGCTCACGGGGATCCGCCTTGAGGCTTTGAGTCGAAGTGCTCCTGTGAGTTTCGGATTGCCGCTCAGCAACCACAGCTGCCAGCCGGATGCTTCCTTTCGCACAAACTCTCCCAGGTCGCTGTACAACCGATTCAGTTCGTCCTCGTTTCCGAGCCTCTGTCCGTAGGGAGGGTTGCAGACCAAAACGCCCGGCCCGTCTGGCAAGTGTTGTTCGCCGAAGCTGCCATTGATGATGGAGATGATGGCATCCAATCCCGCGGCCGAGACGTTGTCACGGGCCTGGTTGGCGATCGAGGGGTCTTGCTCGAAGCCCAGTATTGGCGGCAGTGTGCGATTGCGGCGTCGGCGTTGTTGGGCTCGATCTATTTCTTGCTGCCAGAGCTCTGGGTGAAAGTCAGCCCAGCCCTCCAGGATGAAGTGACGCCCGAGGCCAGGGGGTTGTTGCAGAGCAGCAAAGGCCGCCTCAATCAACAGAATCCCTGATCCGCAGCAGGGATCCACCAGGGGCTGCTGGCCATCCCAGCCGCTGAGCTGTATCAGCCCGGCGGCAAGGTTTTCCTTCAGGGGTGCAATTCCCATAGCAGCGCGATAGCCGCGACGATGCAGGCTTCCTTGGCTTCCGTCCAGGCTCAACACCGCTTGGCCATGGCTGAGGTGCAGGTGCAGTGTGAGATCGGGTTCATTCAGGTCGATTGACGAGCGCTGGCCCCACAGGGCTCGCTGCTCATCAATCAGTGCATTTTTGACCTGCAGAGCGGTGAAATGGCTGTGGTTCAGCCCGGGTGCTATTCCGGTCACATCCACCCGGAACGTCATGGAAGGGTGCAGCCATCGCTCCCAATCGAGGGCGCGTCGGATGCCGTCATAGAGATCGTCACGTCCCTGGCAGGGGAAGCGAGCCATCTCCCGCAACAACCTGAAGGGGAGCCTGCTCTGGAGGTGCAACCGATAGAAACAGGCCATATCGGCCTGGAAGATTGCGGCTCTTCGCCTTGCCTCAACGTTGTGAGCTCCAAGGGATCTGAGTTCGTCGCACCCTGCCTCCTCCAGGCCTTGAGGGAGCACTGCCACTGCGGGAAATCGGTTCACAAGACCCAAGGATTTGTGCTCTAGGGCTTCATTCCTGTCAGAATGGCAACGTCCGACTCGTTCGGACTAGGTGATCCACACCAGTGTTTCGGACAGCGGTTCGATTCCGCTCAGCTCCATCCTTTTTGGGGCTGCAATGGTTTCGACGGGGCATGAGGAGGGTGACTGAAGCCTGCTCGGTGAGAGCAAACCCGTAACTGCGAACAACATCGTTCGTTTCTCCCGTCAAGCAGCCCCTGTTGCTGCCTGACCCTTTAAGGGAGATGGGGTGAGGTCAGCCTTATCACCCAAATGACTCATGGGGCCTGGAAGGGCCCTTTTTAAACGCCAGAGACTTGCTTCTTAGGGTCTTGGCGCAGCGCCTTGAAGTTGATTGCACGCAAATTTGCACGCAAGTGACTCGTGGATGGTGAGTAGCACTCGGTAGGCCTGGGACTGGGCTGCTGCCAGCAGGCCGCCTCAATCCCCAGACAGCAAGAGTGCTGTTGTTGTTGCTCAATTTGGGTGGGTGGAAGTGCTTACAATCAAAATCAACCGTTCAATGGCCTCTGAGAACGGTTGCGCAGGAGCCGTCCTCGACGTGTGTTGAGAGTTGATGGGAGTGATGACCATGGCAGCGGTCGTCCTGTGGCCACCGAGTAGGTGGTCTCAGTGATTCTGTTGCCGGGTCCGTTGATCTCGAGCAGCGTGAACGTTTGTTGTGGTGCAGAGCCTCCTTGCAGTAACCGCCGAGGTCCACTACCAAGCGCTCCAAGTTGAATGAGATCGAGTTGTCCACGGCGTCCTGAAAACCAGGCGTGGTGATGACCACTGATGTAAGCGTTCACGTTGGCGGTCTCCATCAGGTTCTGGAGAACGTGCTCTTGGTTCAAGATTTCACCAGCGCGATCTTTGTTTTGCCCAACGCCGACCAATGGCAAATGGCCCACGACAAAACGTGCCGTGGCACGTGTTGATGCCGACGAGGCCAATTGCTGTTTTGCCCAGATCAACTGGTTGTCTGGGATGTGGGCGGAGCTGGCATCCCAGACCAGCCAAAACAGCCCTTGTTGGGACACCGTGTAATGAAATGGGAATTGGGACGTATCAATGAAGTCAAGGCCTAGTTGTGAGCGGATTGGCATCCAAAATCGACGTACAGCGTCCCGATCAGCCTTGAATCCCGGTGAGCCATCGTGATTGCCGATGGTGGGAAGCAAAGGAATGCCCGCAATTCGCAGCGGTTGAAGCACAGCGGCTTCGAAGCTGCTCCACATCGCATCAAGCTGTTGACGTGTGAGGCCGTGTTTCTGACCAGCAACCATGTCTCCGGCACAGACAACGAGGTTTGGTTGAAGAGCGATGAGCTGATGCAACCCCTGATGGACGGCGGGGACATAGCTCGTTGATCCATAGCCGCTGTTGAGGTCGCTGATCAGTCCGATACGCAGTGGGGCCTGCGGTTTGGCGAGCGATGGCATGGCTGCAGCACCGAGGCCGGTTCCAAGCAGCAGCTGCAATATTTGGCGACGGCCTAGCAGCACAACAGCAATCGAAGCAAGATGGATCGCATCACCTTGCACCTGTTGAGACTGGGCGGCAAGTGTGCATTAAGGATCGACCGATCGAAGCAGATGATCGCGGAGGTGATGAACACGTGGACGGTCCTAAGAATGTTGCGATGCGGTCTGGATGCAAAAACTGGTGCAGCGCATGATCGTTACAACAACATCCGGTGCAATGTTGGCTGACCAGCTCTGATGGTTATAAATCGCCCGGGATGGTGGAGCTGTGCATCAGACGCATGCCAAGGGGTACGGCTGTAACAAAACGGGCCGGCCTGGAAATTGTCAAAGCCATGAAGGATGTTTGCGGCTGGACTGAAGTTCATGGCCGGTCTGTTTTGGCGGAACCGAGATTCCGTTTACCGCGACAGCTGGGAACACTTCAGACAGTCACAACTGAACCATGACCCTCCAAACCCGTATCGCGCTGTTCCTGCTGTATCAACTCGTCTCAGCGCTACGCGCCAATGACCCTGACACCTTCAAGTAGTGGCTCTGTGGTGGGGTGCACGACCTTGGGTTGTGGCTTGAGCTTGGCTGAATAAGCCAAGCTCAAGCTCCTTTGATAACTTTGTCCCCCTGGGAATAAAAGTCGGAGCTGTCAGATGAGAGGCAACTCAAAGTCGGCTATTAAAATTTTATTATCCTGAAATTGATCTTTTTGGCCTGTCGACATGGCCATAAAGTTGTCGTCCAGGCTTACACGGAAGAATCCCATGAGTTTTTTCCTGTTTCAAACTATTTGATGAATTCTGGTTCTATCGAGAGCTCTGCTATTTTTGTGCCTTTATCAAGGTAATCAAATTTTTTGTTTCCGAAATTCACTGTTCTGGGGGTTGTCTGCATCGCCGAAAAAGCTGTTTTTGTTCTTGTCTTTGAATTTTATTTTCTTGAAGCCGAGCCCGCTGACGATGTCATCATGGAAAGCGAAAGTGGCTCTAACGATGCTGATTCCTTTTTTATTTGTTCTGCGTTTGGCATTGAAGTAGCCTGTCAATGTATCTGATTTCTTCGCCTAATTTAGATCATCAAAGGCCACGACGACGTCGATGATTTTTGAGAAGACGTTGGAGGCTCCTTTGTGCATAATTGGCCTATTTTTTTCTCTCTCTAGCTGTGGTCTGGAGGTACGGCAAGCCTTCTTGGTGGATTCTCAGGTTGCTGTCGGGCTCCCTTGCGGGCTTGTGTGGCGATTTGCTGCTCTCCAGCGCACCCCCTATTTAAGCCACTCTCGCTGGACTTCTGGGCCAATCGAATACTTGAACCCATGCCGCTTTGCCCAGATTGAGAAGGTGGTGGAGCTGTTCTTGGCTATCGGGCGATCGTTGTAAATAGGAGCCTCAAATCCAACTCCTCGTTCTGCTCAGAGGCCTTCTGATATTTCGCTCTATCCTCTGCGCTCATTGAGCCGTCTTTTCACTCAACATAGAAGTCCTGACCGTTAACAAGGAAGTCTGGCGTGTAGTGATGGTGGGAGACGTAGTGGATTCTTTTCGGTTCATAATCGAAACAATGACCACTCTCAATCAGGTTTTGAGCGACCAAATATTCGAACTTGCTTCTAAACCCGTTCCAAGCTTCTAAAGACGATACGGTAACGCGCCTTGGCTAATTTAGATATATTGTAAAAAAACAGTCACAGAGGCGGATTCAAGGTAGGCAACAACCCCGTCTTGAGCAGTAATATGACATAAAGAGCTTGTTTGCATGCGTTTTAAAATGCACGCAGACATTAACTACGTTAAACTCAAAGCAGAATCAATATAAGTCTTCCGTGAATCCAGACGCATCTGGAAGAAACGGACGAACTGGCCGGAGCACCTTTTTAATTCCATTTTGAGAGGTGTCATCACTATCGCCACTATTGTCAACCGTGACTTGTTTTCTATCCCTAGAGATCGGCTGATCAGGAGTCACGGTTGCAGGCCATAACTCTCAAAAGCCGCCTTTGCCTTTGGTCGCGTTAATGCGTCTCCGTTGCACCAGTCCTTTCGCATTCAGCTGCTGCAAAGCATCAAGGGCCTTTCTCTCTGGATCAGTCTCATCTAGTTCGAGCCTTGCAGCCACTTCTTTTGCAGTAGTGGCGAGGCCCTGGTCCCACTGATCTTCAACAACGCCAAAAGCTGACAGTTGTCGTTCGGTCAGCTTCTCGATGGTTGTTTCGCGCTGACGCTCGCGCTCTAGATCCTCAGTCGAACCACAGGTTCTTCAGTGAGCCTCGTCGCGCTCAATCACAAGGGATAAAGGCTCACCTCCTCTTCCTTCAGTCCTGAGTGTCTTGCGATTGTCGCTACCGGTTTAGAAGCGATTTCAGTCAAGACCTGTTTGCCGGACTGTCTGTGGCGGGGGTCGCTTTGCCGGTATCCATCGCCTAAGCGGGACTGGCGGGGCTGTTCGTCACCTGTGCGGTGACATTGTCGGAGTTGCAGACAAGATTTCAGATGTGTGGGAATCTTCGCTGGCTACAACACTTTCAATGACCTTTTTGATGCATTGGTCTTTCAAGACCGGCTATCACGAAATTGCTGCCAAGAAGTTCCTCGCGTCGGGTGCCCCCTTTCCCGATTGCAAGTCCTGGAAGCGTTTCCATGGCCCTGGCTCTGTAGAGGGTTGGATTCTCGTGGAGGCTGACAATGCCGATGCTTGCTATGAGCACGCTGCGGAGTGGGCAGAGTGCCTCGATTGGGAGGTCACCCCAGTGCTGACAGACGATCAGGCTGGTCCTTTGATCGCCAAGGCCTACAGCTGATCATTGGCTTGGATGAGGTGTGAGAGATGCAGTAGGTCGAGACACCACCCACAAAATCAAGCAACAACGCCTGAAGAGGTCTCCCCCTCATGCCTCATCGATAGGTCTTAGGACTGCGGTGCGCCATGACTGGTGAGTGTTAATGGAGGCTAAGCCAGCGGTGGAAGAGCTGCTTCTGAACTGGCTTGCCCCTTTCTGACCGATGTAGAGCGGGACAGGCTGATGGCTTGGCACCTGGGGGTGAGCCTCTGTGCCCTTGTCTTTGCAGTGCTTCTGCCGACCTGTGACCAACCTCACAGGGACTGTTGATTCAGGTCATCGAGTGAGCCAGTGATTCCGGAGATGGTGTGTGCATAGGAGGGGGACACCCTCGACTTCATCCACATCAAAAATGAAAAACCGTACAACACGCGATTGGACCAATCGCATTAATTCTCTGTCCAAGGAAGAAACTCAAATTCTTCAAACTGCCAATCCAGTTGACTCTGAAGATAAACAAACGGATATGAATGTAGATCTACTACGGAATGTGGATACAACTGAGGTTGAACACATCGTTCTGCTTGATAAGAGCTTGCTACTGGGAATCAGTGAAGGCAAAGACATGCTTGATTCCGCGAGGGAACTTGCAGGCTCTTTTGGTTTAACACGTGACAGCCAGCGAATGAATAACTTTATGCCTAAAACTGGGGGTAACAGACCTCAGAATATACTGGAATCTATGTTTGACGTGAATTTCGACAATGGATTAGAAGAAAAAGCTCGTCAAGGTCAATCTGGCTCTAGATCGAACGCAGCCGAAGAAATCTTCAACACTATTAATGGCGTTAATACGGCCAGAGAAACCTATGAAAATGCTCAAAAAGCTTTTAACGGTGATACTGACGCCATGGTGGATCTCACTGTAGATATGGTGCAAGCAACCACCCCTTGGTACATCGATCCAATCATCGAAGCAATTGGCGGGGCCATCAAAGGTGAAGATAATTGGCTCACTGATATCGTTGACTGGTTTGGTGATACAACCGGTCTATACCATGAAAACCCCGATGACATTACTGGCGGTGGAAGCCGTAACGATTTGCTTTTGAGTGGTGACCATCTGCTGAAGAGAAAGATTCTTCAAGGCCTGAATCCGCGCATCAACCCAAGCGAGGATGATTATGACAATAACTATGGAATTGTCTTTGTCGAGGATCCTACAACATTCCTTTCAGGATCAAACTTTGGGCGAAGTACTGGAAAATTCAACGAAGATAGTGGTGCAATAATTGCCACTGGGCAATTTATCGACAAAATTCTTTCCAGCCATGGTGGTACGAGCACGGGAGACTCTGAAAATATCTAACCAACCATCGGGGAGCCTGATGTTTGAGAAAAAGTTCTCCTCTTAAACTGAAAGCCATACAAGACCCATCTTTGGGAAAGGCAGGGCAGGAAGTGTGGTTCCTGATGTAATCCCCGACAAAACAACTCATACGGATAATAGCCCCGCCAAGTGCGGGGTTTTTTATTGTCTGTACAGAGAGGGGAACATTTCAGACAGGCATATTTGAATCATGATCACTGAAACCAGCATTGCACTTCTCTTGCTGAATGATCTCGTCTCAGCACTAAGGGCCATTGACCCTGACATTTAAAGCGTTGGCTTTGTGGCGGGGCGCAGGACATTTGTAAGCCAGCAGTGCAGGAGCTGCTTCTGGTCTGCCTAGCCCCATTTCTGACCGATGTAAAGCGAGACAGGCTGATGGCTTGGCAGGGCGGTAAGTCTCTACAACCCTTTCATTTCGGTACTCCTGGTCTTCCTGTGACCAACCTCACAGGGACCTCTGACGCAGGTCATCAAGTCGAGCAGCGATTCCGGAGATGGTGTGTTCATCGGCGGGGTAGACCCCAAAGACAAAAAACACACACCACTTAGAACGATGTTTCGCCCTTTCTTCTCCTATCCAAAAGCCAAACAGTTTCAACCCAGCAAAAAAATTAAGGACATTATCGAAGACTCGAAGATTGACGCCAGTGATTTCGAGCCAAAGCTATTTTGGGATCCAAAGAATCCGCCCAAGCCAATTTGGGAAAGATTTAATGTCATTCGAAATGAAGATAATATTGACAACCGCGGTCGTATTATTGGAACGAGTTTAGACGATTATATCCGCGGCACGAGCGAAAATGATACCATTCGCGGTGAACACGGAAGTGATCTTATCTATGGCGGCGATGGAGATGATGACCTTCAGGGAGATACATTGTCTTACCGTGCAACTGATGGCATTGACACAGTTTATGGTGGGAATGGAAACGATAAAATACGAGCACATATTGCTTATGGAGAAAATGGAAATGACCGTCTTTATGCCCCGTATCCAAACGACGGCGATGGCAATCCTATCGGTGGAAATTTAAATGGCGGTAAGGGTGATGACTCAATTTATGGATCGCATAGTGTAGATACCCTCACGGGAGGGGTTGGAAATGACCGTCTTGATGGAGATGGTGGCGGAGATATAATGACCGGTGGGCAAGGTGCTGATAAATTTTTCGCGGGTCATGGACGCAGTCTTGGAGACCTTGGAGGAAGTCCCGAAGATAGAGATGTAATCGTAGATTTCCAAGATGCAGGAGATCATATAATTATCCCAGCAATGGCAGTTAGGAGACTTAACCAAAATGATGTAGATCTTGTTTTCAATAATAGAGGTGCCCTAGTGATTACTGTAAATGATCCTTCCGAAGGAGTCTCCGGTGTTGTTGCTGAAGTGCATGGCTTGGATGTTCAACAACCAATTAATGATCAGATTAATTGGATCAATAATTCGACATTTGAGCTGGCTTGAATTGATACTGATGCCGGGGAGCTTGAAGTTTATTCGATGA
>QCSN01000050.1 GCA_003211515.1 Synechococcus sp. AG-670-F04 | reverse complement strand
AAAACATCCACTTAAGCCATTTACAAGATCAAGAACGATGGGATGTCGGTAGCTTCCTGGGTGTGGCGAATGAGAAGAGCTACAGCAAGTTTCTAGGACTGGATAAGAATTTGTCCAACGTGAATTTCAACCCTAGTGCTGGTGTTGCTGGTTTGAAATTTAAAACAGGTCACAATAAATTGAAGGCAGGTTTGGATCTGCAAGCTGGGTATGGACTTGGCTCATTCTCGATTCAAGGAAGCTTGAATGCCGAGGCAAGTCTTGATGCCGATGGTTTGTCGTTCAGTGCCACAACTTTCGCTCCATCGATCGATCTTGAATTGCCTTATGCCTATCTGAATCTGGATGCGGTGGGACAGGTCAAATTGGATCCCAGCATGAAACTCTGGTATGACGTTTGGCTGGCATCCGGTCAAACAGGGAATTTACTGTCGTCCTTGAAGACCGATGTGAATGTCCAACGGTCGTTGGTTGACCTGGATACCCGTGATTTGACAGGTAGTAATTATTCCAAAAGCTTCAATATCGGTGCTCTTTCCGCAACAGCACGTCTGCCAAGGATCAGCGATGCCTCCGCTTTAGCCTCGGTTCCTTCCTCGATCCAAGCTGATCTGGATTGGCGGCAGGGGTTTGGCGATGGTGTCGCCTATGGCGTCAGTGGATCGTCCAATCTGGTGGATCTAGAGATGTCGCTTGGCCAGGTTGCCAGTTACTTCGGAATCCCAATGACGTTTAACAAGTCGGTGTGGGGTGGGGCCTTGCGGGCATCAGGAACATTGCTTGATGCAAGTGTAGGAATCGAGGCTGGTATTGATTACGATGCCAACGTGGCTCTTAAGCCCAATGTTTACGCCATTGTGGAAGGGAGCACCCGAAAGCACGATATTTTTGCCGACGACTTGTTGTCCATCAACCAGTTCCGTGATGCGAACAATGATGGCAAGATCTCAGTCACGATTGAGGCCGATCCGATTATTGCAGCGAGTGCATCCGCTTCAATCAACACCGATGTGAATGCTGAAGCTGAATTGCTTTCGGCCAGCGTTCGTGTGAATAAATGGGGCATCAAGAAGAACTGGAACGTTGGTCCTCTCTGGGAAGGCGGTCCATGGTCCATTGCTTCCAACGAAATTGAATTGGTGGACATCAGCAAGACCGTTGCCTTGTCTGATATCGCTCCTGCCTTGCAAAGTCAGCTCTCTACCAGTTTCGATTTGCCGGTGATTTGATCTGAAATGGATCCATCACCGGATCGGTTCCGCCCTAGCCAACCCCCTGAACATGTCACCGTTTCGGTGGTGCCTGCGGCGGTTTTTTGTTGTTGAGGTCGAGCACACATCCATCTGTTTTGATGACGTAGAGCCTCCAACATCGCGATGCTTCGCCTCAGCTTCGGTTGCTACTTGATCACCCGCAGCAGGATCTCGAGTCGGCTTTGTTGCGGCATCTGCGTATTCCGCCTGAACGGTTGATTGAGTACAGATTGATGAAATGAAGTGTTGTCTCGGCCGTATTGTTTTGAGCAGCCGTGCTGTGCTCCTGTCGTTCTGACCGGAGCGATGCGAGGCAGTCGGTTCATCAAGCAAGGAAGTCTTGATGGCTCCAAAGCGATGCCAGATCAGGGTTTTGCGCCAAAGCATTGGTGCGTCGAATCGCTGCTTCGGCGTTCACCAGGCCATGCCCGAAGGTGTGGTCATAGCCGCCGGAGCCCAGGTCGGTGGCACTGCTGGTCAGGATCTCGCGCAGCTCGCCACCACTGAGATCGCTGAATTCACTCCAAACCAGCGCCGCAACGCCCGCGAGATTCGGGTTGGCGGCTGAGGTGCCGCCGAACGTACGCACTGTTCCATCCGCATCAGCCAGAGCACGGCTATTGGTGGGTGCCACCAAGGTGAGCCCGTCTCCACGATTGGAATAGGTGGCAAGATCGGTTCCTGTCGGATTGATCACACCGTCTTTCCAGCTGGTTCCTGTGTAAGTCAGGGCACCGACGGAGGCGATGTTGTTGAAATCCTTGGACCCGTGGGCGAGACCAGACACCCGTTGGCTGTACAGGGGATCAGTGAGATTCCCGGTCGGTCCGCCATTGCCTGCGGCAATGGCGAAGAAGCCATGCTCCTCGCTGGATTCAAGCAGTGCTTCCATGTCCCGACGCTGTCGCGATGGGCTGTGGTTCCACCAGGAGTTGCCTTGAATTCCTCCTTGAAACACCACTTTCTGGTGCGGTTGGCGTTGTTGCAAGGCATCTTGGATTGCTGTATGCAACCGCATGCCGTTCTCATAAACGTTGTATGCCAGCAAGGGGGCATCGGGGGCGATGCCAGCCACATCATCGCCACGATGGGCACTACTCATGACGCTCATGGCGTTGTGGCCGTGGGTGTTGTGGGAGGTGGATGCCCACCGATTGCGATAGTTAACGCCTGCTAAATCAGAATGAAACCGTGGCGTGTAGTCGGCATTCCCAGCAAAACCTGTATCTAGGGACGCCAGGATCACGTTGTCATTGCCGGTGTTAAAACGCCAAGCACCATTGACATCCATGGCCTGGATGTTCCACTGCTCTCGACTTTGATCATCGAGACGAGGCGAGAGGTTGATGCTGACATCATCGAAATGAAGGTTTTCAATTCCTTGCATGTAGATCTCATCTCCATTGTTTAAAACGAGCGAATCGAACACAGTGCCGCCGTAGAAGGCTTGTTGTCCAAGTTCACTGGCGGTAGTGTTGTCGAGCTTGTTTTTGCCATTGAAAAATGCAACATCGTTTTGGCTGAAACCCTTCAATGTGATGCTGTCTGTGCCGCCAAGGCCTTGATAAATTTGAATGGCAGCAGTGCTTCCCCCGCGTTCGTGTTTGAATTCGTTGACTGTTTCGTCACCTTTGATGATTCCCGTTGATGCATTGGCGATTGTGAGTGTTTGGTTGAACTGGTCGTGGACGACGGTGTTCCCATTCTCGTGGCTTTGAACCACAACCTGGATGCTGAAGTCATGGCCGACCTCGCCAAGTTGTGCTTGATCAAGTCGTCCTCGAAGGTCAATAAGGAGAGGCTCTTGGATGTTGTGCAAATTTTGCATTCCTAAGTCATATGTGTTTCCGTTTTCGAGGTCTACTGCTTTGATCTGCGCACTTTTACCTCCTGTCGGGCCGATGTTTTTGAGATCGATTCTGATTGCGCCATCATGGGCAACCTGCATGGGTGTGCTGTCGCCGGAGGCGTCAGTGATTTGGTTGTTAAAGAATGAAGATGACTGGCTCATGATGGCGATTAAAATGATGTTATTGCTGCCGGTTTTGTTCTCCGGTGTTTCAACAATCGCCCCTGTTCTGGTTATTTATTGCTTGGTTTCTCCTGCAGGATTCGGTTGCGTTTTGGTGATGTTCTGGTGAATGGCGCTCTCTTGGTCACGGCGGTGAAGGTATGGACCGCCGTTTGATCGTCTGGTCGAATAAGGAGCAGAGGCCTGGCGGGTGATGCTGCGATTGAGCGAGCTCAAGCTGCCCCTCGATCACAGCGATGAGGAGCTGCAACAGGCGGTTCTGCGTCGTCTACGGATTGCTCCTGACCGGCTTCTGAGCTGGCAGCTTGTGAAGCGCAGCATCGATGCGCGCCGGCGTGATCGCATCCAGCTCACCTACAGCGTTGACGTTGCTGTCAAAGGTGAAGCCGCCTTGCTGCGCCGCCATGGCAGCAGTGGTCGCGTTCGCTCGGCACCCAACACCCGCTACAGGCCTGTGGGGCGCGCTCTGCCCTCATTCCCTGCCAGATCTGAAGATCGCCCGGTGGTTGTGGGAGCAGGTCCCTGCGGCTATTTCGCTGCGTTGTTGCTGGCTCAGATGGGATTTCAGCCGCTGCTGCTGGAGCGGGGCCAAGCGGTGAAGCAACGCACCCTGCAGACCTTCGGGTTTTGGAAGCGCCGGTTGCGGTTTGATCCTGAATCAAACGCCCAGTTCGGCGAGGGCGGGGCCGGCACGTTCTCTGATGGCAAGCTTTACAGCCAGGTAAGTGATCCGGAGCACTACGGGCGCAAGGTGCTGGAGGAATTGGTGGCCAGTGGTGCCAACGCGGAGATCCTCACGGTGCACCGGCCTCATATCGGTACGTTCAAGCTGGCGACGGTGGTTCGCGGTCTACGCGCCCGGATCGAAGCGTTGGGGGGTGAGGTGCGTTTTGGCTCCAGAATGAATCGTCTGTTGCTTCAACCTTCCAACGGCGAGAAACCGTTTCAGGTTGTCGGTGTGGAATTGGCGGACGGGCAACGCATCGACTGTCGCCATCTTGTGCTGGCTCCCGGTCATTCCGCCCGTGACTGCTTCGCCATGCTCGAAGACGTGTGCGTGCAACTGGAACCCAAGCCGTTTTCCGTGGGAGTTCGTATCGAGCATCCACAGCCTTTGATTGATCAGGCGCGCTGGGGGGACATGGCCGGGCATCCACGCCTTGGTGCGGCTGAGTACAAGCTGGTGCATCACGCCAGCAATGGCCGCTGTGTTTACAGCTTCTGCATGTGCCCCGGCGGATTTGTGGTGGGAGCGACGTCTGAGCAAGGACGGGTGGTGACCAACGGGATGAGTCAGCATTCCCGCAATGAACGCAATGCCAACAGTGGGCTGGTGGTGAACCTGGAGCCTGAGGATCTTGCTCACTATGAACGCTTCCCGGGTGATCCCTTGGCCGGGGTTGCTCTGCAGAGGGATCTGGAACAGCGGGCTTTTCTGTTGGGTGGGCAAACCTACGCGGCGCCCGCCCAGCGCTTGGCAGATTTTCTGGCGCAGAGGCCTTCCACACATCTCGGCGAGATCAAGGCGTCGTATCAGCCCGGTGTTGCCCCTGCTGATCTAGCGCAGGCCTTACCGGACCCCTTGATTGCTGCTTTGCGAGAAGCGTTGCCGGCGTTTGCCAAACGTTTGCCGGGTTACGACCATCCCGATGCTGTCCTGACAGGAGTTGAAACGCGCACGTCCTCACCGGTTCGCATTCCACGGGATCTGCAAATGGAATCCCTCAATACCCGGGGTTTGATCCCCGCTGGTGAGGGAGCCGGTTACGCAGGCGGGATTCTTTCGGCTGGAATTGATGGCATCCGCGCTGCTGAAGCGGTGGCTCGGCAACTTCTGTTGGTCAAACCCGGGAGCTTCTAATTGGAACGGCGTGCCGTTCAGGAGTCTCAGCCGTTGCCTCCATCCAAGCTGGCTGCAGCGCGCTCAACGGCCTGAATGCCCGCTTCAATGGCCCCTTCGAAATAACCAGGCCAGCGTGTGGATTCTTCCGTGCCAGCCCAGAAAATCCTGCCGTGGGGTTGTTGCCAGGTGGTGCCGAATCCAGTCCATGCTCCCGTCGTGCGGAAAGCGGTGTAGCCACCGGTGGTCCACTGTTCATCGATCCAGCGCTGAACAACAAGATCGAGGGGTTCGGCAGCCTTTGGCCCCCAGTACCGAACAAGATCTTCAACGATCAATCGTCGCTGTTCTGCCTCTGGGAGACGATTCAGCAGAGAAGCTCGATGTCCAGAAACAAATGAAGCCAATATTCCCGGATTTGTTTCTGGAGGGCCGCTATCTGCAGTTTGTTCAAGAAATTTTAAGTTCCCTTGGCCTGCCCCACAGAATCCCTGTTCTCTCCAAAAAGCATCTTTGTAAACTGCTAAAATTTTAAATTTTGTACCCATCGGCGATCGTTGAATAAATTGCCGGTATTCGCTTTCAAGACCAGGATTAAAGGTTATTTTTTGGCGTAATACTGGAGGAATTGCTACGATAACTGCATTTGAGGAAATCGATTTATTTGTGCCATATCCATAAAAAACTTCAAGATTTTCACCAGTTTGAGTAATTTCCTGGACTGGAGCAGACAATACTATATCCTCTTCCATTTCTTCGCCAAGTAATTTTGCAACCTCTCCCGCTCCCTTCGTGATTAGCCATTCCTCTCCGCCACCACTTTGCGGCGCAACGTTCTGGCCTAAAGCAAGATGTAAAATAGAGGATTCAAAGGGTTCATACCCTCCTGTTCCAGTTCCGCCGGTGCAATTGTAGGCAAAGAGCCATTGAGCGAGGCGAGACCCGTTGTTTTGCTCGAGCCAGTGCGAAACAGTTGTTGTATCTAAAATTTCTGCATTAGGGGCTAGCCAAGGTTGATTTGGACTAATGGTCTCACTGATAGCTAATAGTTTGTTCCACAAATTAATCGCAGAGATTTTCTCTTCGGCGTTGATGTTCAAACCGCTTGCGATAAAAAAGCCAATAGATTCGACTTCTCCTGGCATAATGCTGATATCAGCTATTGACTTTTCACCATCCCAAACAAATATACCCTTACCGTCATAAAAGCTTGGATGTCGTTGTAGACCTAGCTCGTCAGTCAATTGTTCTAAGCGGTGATGAGTATGTCCACCCCACTGTCCTCCGAGGTCAATAATTCCACCGCTGGGGGTGATTTGATTGAACATCCGGCCGCCAACACGGCCCCGGGCCTCGAGCACTTTGACGCTATAGCCCTTTCTCTTGGCTTCCCTGGCAGCGATCATGCCAGAGAGTCCCGCCCCAACTATGGTGATATCGACTTTGGTCATGATTCAATGAAGCGAGATTTTTTTATTGTTTTGGTGAGATTGCTCACCCTCTCATGAAATACTTTGTGAGCGTTTCTGTTATTTCCCAGATCACGTCTTCACCCTTGGGAAGGTAGAAGCTGTCGCCTGCTGTGTAAGTTTCAGTTGTGCCATTGCTTTTGTAAGTGACATTAACGGCACCAGAAATGACTGTCATCAGCTCTTCGACAGGCCAGGGTTCTTCTTCGAGGCATGGTGCGCACTTCCAGACGCCGCAGATTGTTTTTTCGTCTTCTGATTGGTAGTAGACATATTCACTTTCAGTGTGATCGCTGGTCGTAAAGGCTTCGAGTGGAACCATGCTGGATGGGGTTAGTTCCACCTGAGGGTTAAGACGCATCTGTACGGTTTATAATAATGAATGCTGCTGATCCCACAGATGGGGTGGTGTATCAGCTTATACAGTATTTGCTTCGGATCATAGTTTTCTTTGCGAATCAAATTGTATTCTGAGCGCTATTATTACTCAGTAAATCATGTGAAGTCTATTATTTTTTGAGCTAGTACTCCAATCTTGACGGGTATCAAAGATGGCCAATGTGTTTCTGATTAATTCTCATGTGCCTGGGTTTGACTCTTATTCTCCAGGACGCCTAAAACGTTCATTGTTTGAGAAAATTAATGATTATTTTGTTAGTCATGGCTTCAATGTCCGAACAACAACTCATTGAGCAGAACCATGGAATTCTGATGAAGAAATTAAAAAGCATCCTTGATGCGATTACCTGCTAATCTAGTTTCCCGTTAACTGGATGGGTTTCCCTTGGAGTTTTAAACGCTATATCGACCTTATCTATACCCTTGACGGTTATGAAAAGCTCTAGGTGGGTTCTGGTCGTTAACGCACCAACCCAGAGAAAAATTACGGAACTAAAGGTGGTCTGCATGGGCGCAAATACATGTTCTCATTGACTTTCGATGCGCCCAGTGGTGCATTTGGAGATCCAAGCGAATACCTGATGGAGGGTCGTAGTGTCGATGATTTGTTTTTCCCTATGCATGTCAATTACAGATATCTGGCAATGCAGGCCGTCCCTACGTTTTCGCTTCAGGATGTGGTTGTGAGACCCAATGTTGATTGCGATCTAGAGCGTTTTGGGTGGCGTCTCGCGGCTCATTTCTGTTGATGTCAAGGATTCGGGTGGTCGCTGTTGATGGAGGTCAGCCTGGCCTTTGCGTGCTCTGTGTAGCGGCTTGGCCCACAATTCCGCTCCACTGCACTGCTTTCACCTGATCACGACGCCAGGAATGAAACAGGTGTTCCTCCTCGATCGTGCAGAGCGGACAGTGGGCAATCCCAGCAGGCTCCAATCCCTCACCCACAAGCTGCTCAACGGCTGCAGAGCGAATGTCCAGGCGGTATTTCCCTGGCTCGTCATCGTGCCGGAGGGCGCCGCATGTTTTCAATCGCTCAAGGGTGAGCTCTTGATCGCTGCCCTGGGTTTGGAGGCTTTTTCCAATAGCCTTCACCACCTCCTGCCCCACCTGGTAATTGCTTCCACTTACCGCTGGGCCGAGCGCAGCCAGTAAACCGTTGCGGCTCGCGCCGCGGGCTTCCAGTTTATGAATCGCTTCCGGCAGGATTCGAGCCGCAACCCCCCGCCATCCGGCATGGCACGCAGCGGCGTGACCTGTGGCTGGATCAGCGATCAGCACCGGTGTGCAGTCAGCACCACACACCCAGAGGCTCTGACCGCCCCGGTCGCTCACCAGCCCATCACCATCCGGCCAGGGCTCGGAGCTGGCCTCGCTGGCCTCCAGGACAATGCTGCTATGGATCTGCTGTGGACGGTGCACGCTGATACCGGCACTGATGTATCCCGCGAGTTCATCAGGTCCCCGTCCCTGCCAGAGACGGGTGAAGAACCCGTGCTCGAAGCCCTGGTCGCTCAACAAGTTGGCCTGCAGGTAATAGCCGCCATAACACCCCACCCATGTCCAGCCCTCCAGAGCATTGAAGTCCTTGTCGGGCCGCTTGAAGGGGTCGATGAGGCTCACGGGCCAGCTACGGCATTGGGATGTCGCGCATCATCCAGAAACCGGCGAAGGACTGCTCCTCAGGACCTGTTTGGACAGCGATGAACTGAAGACCCTTTGCACCGTCGCGTGTTCCGGCGAGCGCTTGATCAATCTCTTCAGCAACGGCGGTTTCAAGATCACTGACCAGCCACCGATCGTCCTGTCCTGCTTCCAGCACGAGTTGACGCCCTTCAATCATCAGGCGCACGGGTTCGAGCCCCCCCAGCCATCCCGACAAGGCCAGAGCTCGCGTTTTGCTGAACAAGCGCAACCCAGGCACGAGGGCGTCATCGTTGATTGATTCCGGGAGGGGGATCAGGGCGCTGAAATCCATGGGCCATCCATTTGCCTCACGCAACAGTCCAAGCGGTAAGGCAGCCCAGGTCCAGGCGTCGCCCTGCACCGCCTCGGGTAGTGGGATGGGAGGGGTGGGGATGGCAGCAGGAGGTGGAGCCAGGGGACCAGCCATGAATCCTTCCTCTTTGGGGTAAACCTCTTGTTCCCGCTGCATGAGCCAGTCCAGCAGGGCATAAGTCCGGCGGCTGGAAATCATTTCCAGCTCCAGTTCCGATGCGGCCCTTTGCACCATCGTCCGCATCGAGCTTCGCCAGCAGCGCAGGCGCCGCGGTCGTCCCCACCCGCCGTCTTCCGCTGTGTCCATCGCCTCACGCAGTGCAGCTGCCAACCAGATGGAGTTGACGTCGCTGGAGGGGCAGCATCTGGCGAAACGAAAGGGATCTGCTCGTCCGTCTGTCGACGGAGTTGTGGTGATCAACAGTTCCCAGCGTTTGCGCCCGTCGGATTCGAGTATCGGTCTGGAATAGAAGTCCAGCTCCCAGTCCGCACCGGTCATCCGGCGGACTGTTCCTGTTGCTTCAGCACGCTCTGTGCACGGCTGGCCCTGTCCTCAGCTTCTGCCATCACCTTGTCCTTTTCGACAAGCAATTCTCCCGGCGGCCCTTCCAAGAGAGCTGTGTTGAGGCCGATACGACCCCGACCGGGATCGAGTTCGGTGATCAGCGCTTTGACGCGATCACCATTGTCAAACACCTCACGAATGGAACGCAGGCTGCCATTGGTGATCATCGATTGGTGCAGCAGACCACTGACGCCACCGAGATCGACGAACAGTCCGTAAGGCTTCACGGACACCACCTGCCCCTCCACCAGCTGGCCAACTTCCAGTTCCTGGAAGCGGGCGGCGAGGGCGGCGCGCTTCTGAGACAGCACCAGTTTCCGGGTTTCTGGATTGACCTCCAGAAAAGCGACACCGAGGGTTTTGCTCACCAGCTCCTGGTGGTTATCACCCTCCTGAAGCTGTGAGCGTGGAATGAATCCACGCAGGCCCTCCAGGTCGCAGGTGACGCCGCCACGGTTGAAGCCATTGACGATCACCTGCACAACAAGCCCTTTCTTTTCCATCTCCTTGACCCTGTCCCAGCTCTTGCGCAGCGCCAGAGCCCGACAGCTCACGGTGACCATTCCATCGGCGTTCTGTTCACGGGTGACCAGAACCTCCACCTCGAGATCTTTCGGGAAGCGCTCTCGAAAATTTGTAATAACTCCAAGCCCAGCCTCGCTTTTCGGCATAAAACCGGGCGCCTTCCCCCCGATGTCGATGTAGACCCCATCGCTTTCCAAGCCAATCACCTTGCCTTGAATGACTTCGCCAGTGGTGCCGACCGGGGCGTTCTCGTCGAGAGCCGCGAGGAAAGCCTCTTCGTCAAAATCAAAATCGTCGACGCTGCGGGAGGCCGTTTTGGTCTGATCCCGGCGGGCTGGTTTTCGGTCTTCGGCTCCCAGCAGATCGGCCATGGTCATCCCTTCCATGTCACCGATGCCGAACCGTTCGTCATCGCTGGAAGTTTTAGGAGGCCCTGACTCTGCTGGTCGCGCCGGTGGCGTCAGTCCAGCGGCTTCTTCGAGTTGTCGTGCTTTTTCAGCCGCTGCTTCAGCAGCTGCCCTCGCTTCCTCTGCTTGTCGTCTCAGCTGATCCTGTTCTTCGCGGCGGTTGATCTGCATGACCTGCAGAGGCTTGCGGCTGGCATTGCCGGCAGGAGGTTGTGCTTTCGGCCTGTTGGGCTGCTGGCTGCCGGCTGAGGCCATGGACGATCGGGCTCATCGATTGATCAAGTCTGACAGGGAAGGCGAGACTTTCCACGCTGCGACGGAGTGTCGATGGATTGTCCTCAACGCCGGCTGGAGTGTCTGCAGCATCCACAGGTCAAGGCCGCTGCTCAGTGCGACGGTGCAACGTTGATCTGGCCGTTCGGGGCTTGCGAGCAGCACGGCCCCCATCTGCCATTGATTACCGATGCATTGTTTGCAGATCGCATTCTCGATGCAGTGCTCACTCGTTTGAGCAAGGACGATCCGATCTGGCGGCTCCCCGTTCAAAACCTGGGCTATTCGCCTGAGCACAGCGATTTCCCTGGCACGCTCAGCCTTCCGCCGGAATTGCTGATTCAAATTGTGGAATCCATTGGTGCTCAAGTGGCAGGGATGGGATTCCGTCGCCTGCTGCTGTTCAACGCCCATGGTGGACAGATCGCCCTGCTTCAGGTGGCGGCCCGGCAGTTGCGCCGTCGATGTCCGTCACTGGCGGTTCTGCCCTGTTTCCTGTGGAGTGGCGTCCCGGGCCTCTCCACGCTTCTTCCCGCCGTTGAGATCGAGCAGGGGCTGCATGCAGGTCAGGCGGAGACAAGCCTCATGCTTCACCTTGCACCGGAATTGGTTGGTGACGAGCGACCGGTAGAGGGCATGGCTTCGTCAGGAGGGTGGGCGGCGCCACCGCCGGGATGGAGTCTGGAGGGAGCCGCTCCATGCGCCTGGCTGACGGCGGATCTCAGTGTCAGTGGTGTCATCGGTGACAGTCGCGATGCTTCATCTGCACTGGGTGAATCCCTCAAGGAGAAACTTGTTGAGCACTGGCATGGCTTGCTGGAGGCTCTCCTGGACAGCGATTGGCCACCGCGTTCGAGTCCCTCTGCGTCCTGAACTGAGAACCCCAATCTTCTAGAAACAGGCTGTGCTGGTTATTCTCTGAACCACTGAATATGGTTAGCGGCCTTCTATGACGACCCTCAACGCGCCTCAAGCAGCCGTCATGGAGGGCAAGGACGCACTGCCTGATTTCACCACCGAGGCTTACAAGGACGCTTACAGCAGGATCAACGCCATCGTGATTGAAGGCGAAAAGGAAGCCCACGACAATTACATTTCCCTCGGCACATTGATACCCGAGCAGGCGGATGAGCTCACCAGGCTTGCTCGGATGGAGATGAAGCACATGAAGGGGTTCACCTCCTGTGGCCGCAATCTGGGGGTTCAGGCCGACATGGATTTCGCCAGGAAGTTTTTCGGTCCGCTCCACGGCAACTTTCAGACCGCTCTGAAGGAAGGCAAGGTGGTCACCTGCCTTCTTATTCAAGCTCTGCTGATCGAAGCATTCGCGATTTCGGCCTATCACATCTATATCCCTGTCGCAGACCCCTTTGCCCGCAAGATCACTGAAGGCGTCGTCAAAGACGAATACACCCACCTCAACTACGGCCAGGAATGGCTGAAAGCCAATTTCGAAGCCAGCAAGGAAGAGCTGTTTGCCGCCAACAAGGCGAATCTTCCACTGATTCGCTCCATGCTTGAAGAAGTCGCCTCCGACGCGGCTGTTCTCCACATGGAAAAGGAAGATTTGATCGAGGATTTCCTGATTGCTTACCAGGAAGCGCTCGATGAAATTGGTTTCTCGCCTCGCGAGAAGGCCAGGATGGCTGCTGCTGCTTTGGCGTTCTGATCCTGATCAGCCCTTGCCGTTGGCCGGTTCCGCAATGGGCACGTGTTCTTCGTGCCCGACGTCGTGGGAGTATGGGCGATCGGGATTGATCCCAAGGAACGTTCACGGCGCTACATGTTTGGTCTGATCGGACATTCCACGAGTTTTGAGGCTGCACGTCGAAAGGCGCTCGAGCTTGGTTTCGATCACATCGCGGACGGAGACCTCGATGTGTGGTGCAGTGCTCCCCCTCAGCTCGTTGAGCATGTGGAAGTCACCAGCCCAGTGGGAACCACCATTTCTGGGGCCTACATCGATTCCTGCTTCGTGCCGGAGATGCTGAGTCGTTTCAAGACGGCGCGGCGCAAGGTGCTGAATGCGATGGAGTTGGCTCAGAAAAAGGGCATCAACATCACCGCACTGGGTGGTTTCACATCCATCATTTTCGAAAATTTCAATCTGCTCCAGCACCAGACAGTGCGCAGTACGACCCTGGCCTGGGAGCGGTTCACCACAGGAAATACCCATACGGCA
>QCSN01000049.1 GCA_003211515.1 Synechococcus sp. AG-670-F04 | reverse complement strand
CGGTTGCGAAGTGAGTGGCCGGCCGAAGCACCTCTACGGCATCTGGAGCAAGATGCAACGCCAGCAGAAGGCGTTCCACGAGATCTACGACGTAGCGGCGCTGCGGATCATTACACCCAGCGTGGAAGCCTGCTACCGGGCTCTTGCGGTGGTGCACGACACCTTCCGTCCGATTCCCGGACGATTCAAGGATTACATCGGTCTGCCCAAGCCGAACGGCTACCAGTCGCTTCATACGGCTGTGATCGGTCGCCATCGTCCGATCGAGGTTCAGATCCGAACGTTGGAGATGCACCGCGTGGCTGAATTCGGCATCGCGGCGCATTGGAAATACAAAGAGGGTGGTTCGCCGGCGAGCAGCAGCAGTGAGGCAGAGCGGTTCAACTGGTTGCGTCAGCTGGTGGATTGGCAGCAGGAAGGCGGCAACGACGATCACAACGACTACCTCGCCTCGATCAAAGAAGATCTGTTTGACGAAGAAGTGTTTGTCTTCACGCCGAAGGGTGATGTGCTTGGGCTGCGCAAAGGCTCAACAGCCGTTGATTTTGCCTATCGCATTCATTCTGAGGTTGGCAATCATTGCCATGGTGCACGCATCAATGATCGCCTTTGTTCTCTGGCTACGTCGTTGCAGAACGGTGATTTCGTTCAGATTCTCACCAGTAAGACAGCCCATCCCAGCTTGGATTGGCTGAATTTTGTCGCCACGCCAACGGCACGGAATCGCATCAGGCAGTGGTACAAACGCAGCCATCGTGATGAAACGATCGAGCGGGGAAAAACCCTGCTCGAACGGGAATTGGGCCGCGACGGTTTCGATGCGCTTCTCAATGGAGCGGCCATGCATCGGGTGGCGCAGCGGTGCAATGTGCCCTCTTCAGAGGATCTGCTGGCATCCCTCGGTTTTGGTGCTGTCACTTTGCATCAGGTGCTCAATCGCCTGCGGGAGGAGATCCGTCTCCAGGCGGCTCAGACGGTTGCGCCGCCGAGCAATGAGGAGGTGGCGAGGTCGCTTGTGCCCCGCAAGAGCAAGGAGTCTGCAGCGGAGAGAAGTGGAAACGAGGGAGCGATTTTGGGGGTAGAGGGCCTCGATTACCGGCTGGGTCGTTGTTGCAGTCCACTGCCTGGCGAGCTGATCGTGGGCACGGTGGCGCTCGGCAACCACGGCATCACGATTCATCGTCAGGACTGCGAGAACGTCTCACCGATTCCGAATGAGCGGCGGCTGCCGGTGCGGTGGCGGACGCCCTCTGGTGGTTCCGCGCAGCAGTACCCCGTTCAGATGCGGATTGAGGTGATCGATCGGGTCGGCATCCTCAAGGACATCCTGATGCGACTTTCCGATGGAGCGATTAATGTGAGTGATGCTCGGGTTCGCACGGCGCAGGGACGGCCTGCGCGGATCGATCTGCGGGTGGAGCTATCCGATGCGGATCAACTGAGCCGCACGATGAACCAGATCCGTTCCATGGCGGATGTGATTGACATCGCACGAACGGGCGAGGGCTGAGCTCCGGAGTTGGGTTTCAGCTTGATGGTTTGCTTGGCGCCGACTGCAGACGAATGCCAAAGCTGCTCCCCTCCCCAACGCTGGAGTCAACGCTCACCGATCCGCCCATCGCTTCAACGAACATTTTGACGATGGAGAGTCCCAGGCCGGAGCTGGTCTGGCCACGACGCAAGGTCACGCCCTGGGCCCGCGTGAAGCGGTTGAAAATCAGTTCCTGTTGATCGGCGGCAATGCCCTGGCCGTGGTCTTGGATCAGCACATCCACCCAGTCTTGCTGGGCATTCAGAACAACATCGATCGGGCTGTCTGGATCGGAGTATTTGACGGCATTCCCGATCAGGTTTTCCAGGCACTGAATCAGGCGGTCGTGGTCACCAACCGCCTGAATGTTCTGGTTGGGATCGAGGTTGTCCGAGATCGGATTGCTGTGGGCCGAACGTGCCATTTTTAATGTCTGTTGAATCGCTGATGACACACTGAAGGTTTCATTCAGCATGGTCAGTTGATTGTTGTCCGCGCGGCTCAGATCAAGGAGGTCGCTGAGCATTCTGTTCAGTCGCAGGGCTTCCTGATTGGCAATCGATAGGGACGTGATGGTTCTGTTGGAGAGGTTATCGTCACGATTCAAGACCGATTGAATGAATCCCGAAACAACGGTGATGGGTGTTCGGAATTCATGGGAAATCGTTGATGCAAATTGTTTCTGATTGGTGGCTGATTCCTGAAGGCGATTCACCATCTGATTGAATTCATCGAGAATGGGAAGGATCTCGATTGGTGCATTCTGTGTGGAAACTTTCGCGGTTTCCAGTTTGTTCAGTTCAATTTGTGCAAGGTTTGAGCTGATGTTGCGGATTGGGTTAAAGAGTTTGCGTGCCACAACGATCAGCACCACTGTGGTAATGCCGATCAGGAACAACTCAGAGAGAAATTTGATGACGCTCTGGGTGTGCATCAGAGGTTGACTGAGCAGCGGCCTCAGGAGGACAAAGTGTCCTGTGGCTTGGCCGCCAGGGAGTTTGACTGCTTTTAGAGCAATAGCCTTGTTGAGTTTTAAATCGAGGATGGTGAATCCATCTTCTGCTGCGATCGCTTGTTCAGCAAAGGATTGAAGCTCGTTCGGTTCAAATGAGATCAAGCCGCTGCGGGTTGCCGCCAGGCCTGGTTTGCCATAGATCAAGCCAATTTTTCCGTCGTAGAGCCGTAAGGGCTCAATTAATTCTTGATAATCAGCTTGGCTGCAGCAATTCATCGCCTGCTCGGCAGGTAGCTGATCAAGTTTGTCGTTGATCTGGCTGATAGGAGCGATCACATCGGCACTGGATCGCACATTGAAGAGGTTGTGTTTGAAGATCTTTCGGAGCTGAATCGTGATCGCAAGGCTGATGACAGACTGAGCAACGATGACAGACACGCTGATCCAAAGAAAACGTCGCGCCAGCGACCAATGCTTTTCTTTTTGGGCGGTGCTGTTTGGTGGGTCTGCGCTCGTCATATTGTGATTCAGTTTTCTTGTTTCAGAACGGTGAAAGAGTTCATATCGACATCAAAGCGAAGCTTTAATCGCATTTTTATCTTAATTCAATAGGCATTTTTGGACGGGGAATTTAAGGTTTCAGCCGATGTTTGTGGTGGCTGCTGAGTTGTTCATTGCGTTCCTGATCTCTGTGGCAGGCTGCAACAGATCGCTTTGATTACAGCTCGCTGTTCAGTGCTCGGCTGGTCATCCTGTGGCGTCTGGAGGCTTGATTCAGGCGCCGTTGGAATACGAGGAAGGCGAAAGTTCCAACGACGAGACTCATCACAGCGGCGACAACGCTCGAGCCCAGCAGGATGCGATGGCTGAATGCCCAGCCCTGGTTCCACAGATTGGTGCGATCAATTCCTGTGAGATCGCTGTCCGAGCCGCCCATGCCCAGTAGATGACAGCCAACCACGTAGTTGAACCAGTAGAGAGGCAGATAGGTCAGGGGATTGCTCACAAGAGTGCCGGCGGCGGCGAGCAGATGGTTCCCGCGCACCAACGTGGCGACGCCCACGCTGAGAAAGATTTGCAACCCGAAGAAGGGGTAACAGCCGCAGAACACGCCAGCGGCTAGACCCCGAGCGCGCTGGCCTGGGGTGCCTTCCTGCGTCCACAGCCAGGTGATTCCCCGACGGATTCGAAGGCGACTGTGGCGCAGCAGCCGGCGCATGAAGCTCGTAAATCGGCTGGATCCTAGGTATGGAAGTGAGCAGGATTCGGCTCTGGGTTGGCCAGCACAGACACCATTGCCTCGGTCGCCACGGCGGTGGCGGCCGGCCAGGGCGGCATCGCGGTGATCCGTTTGTCCGGTCCTGCGGCTGAAGCGACAGGTCGTTCTGTTGTGCGCTGCCCCGGGAATCAGACCTGGGCCAGTCACCGAATTCTCTACGGCCACGTGATCGATCGGACCGGTCAGAAACGGATTGATGAAGTGCTGCTGCTGCTGATGCGAGCACCCCGCAGCTTCACCGGGGAAGACGTGGTGGAGATCCACTGCCACGGCGGTGTAATTGCGGTTCAACAGGTGTTGGAGCGGGTACTGGAGGAACCGGGGGTTCGCCGTGCCTTGCCGGGTGAGTTCAGCCAGAGGGCGGTGCTGAATGGACGCTTGGATCTCACCCGCGCCGAGGCGATCAGTGAGCTGGTGGCAGCCCGGAGTCGTCGGGCCGCCGATCTGGCCATGGCCGGCCTTGATGGCGGTGTCCAGACGCGCATCTCTGCCTTGCGGGAGCGGTTGCTGGATCAGCTCACCGAACTGGAGGCGCGGGTGGATTTTGAGGAGGATCTTCCGCCTTTGGACGGCAAAGCGTTATTGGCTGCACTTCAGGCCGTGCGTCAGGAGTTGCTTGCGCTGGTGGCGGATGGTGAGCGTGGTGAAGCGTTGCGGAGTGGCCTGCGCGTGGCCCTGGTGGGTCGCCCCAATGTCGGCAAGAGTTCCCTGCTCAATCGGCTCAGTCGCCGTGAGCGGGCGATCGTCACCGATCTGCCGGGCACCACCCGCGATCTGCTGGAGAGCGAGATTGTGCTCGAGGGGGTGCCGATCACCTTGCTTGATACGGCTGGCATTCGCAGCACCAAAGACGCGGTGGAGCAGCTGGGGATCGCCCGCAGTGAGGAAGCACTGGCGTCGGCGGATGTGGTGCTGCTAGTGGTGGATGGCCATGCGGGTTGGACCGCCGACGATGCAGCGTTGATGGACCGGATCCCCGCTGGGGTGCCGCGCCTGGTGGTGGCGAACAAGTCCGATCTTCCTGCTGGGCTGTCTGCAACACCGGCGGATGTGCGGCTTTCTGCGCTGGATGGCAGCGGGGAGGAGGCGTTGGTGCAGGCGTTGCTCCAGCGTTGTGGTGCGGCTGATGCTGATGGTGTGCTGCTGGCTCTCAATCAGCGTCAGCGGGATCTGGCGGGGCTGGCAGCCGAGGCCCTGGCTCGCAGCCAGGAGGTGGCGGCTCAGCACTTGCCGTGGGATTTCTGGACGATTGACCTGCGTGAAGCGATTCGTGCCTTGGGGGAGATCACCGGTGAGGAGCTCACCGAAGCGGTGCTCGATCGTGTGTTTTCTCGCTTCTGCATTGGAAAATGAGATCCAGCCAGCTTGCGCCATCGTTGTGCTGTTCATGGGTGTGCTGACCAGCAGTGCCGCGCTGCCTTGCTGAGGATCGTTCGCTTATTTAGCTTTTCTGCCAGGTCATCCACCAGAAAAATAATGAATCATCCACCTACCGAATTGCTGGTGAATGCGATTGAGCTATCGGTAACTCCCGTCTTTCTTTTGGTTGGTATTAACAGTTTCATGGCCATCCTTGCTGGTCGGCTTACGCGGATTATCGATCGCTATCGCGCCATCTCAACCAAAATCAACCGCTGCGGCGAAGAGAATAGTGATCGGATTCGCTTTGAGCTGAAAACGATGAAAGCGAGAATGCAGATTTCACTCCGCTCGATTCAGCTGTTGACCTTGGGAATGGTTGGTACGGCATTGGTGGTGATTTTGATCTTTGTCGCGACAATCGCGATGATTGATTTAACGCCGATCACCATGCTGCTCTTTTTGGGTGTGATGTTGTTGATTGCGTCGGCTGCCTTTTTGTTTCTCAGGGAAATCCAATTGGCCACCAAGCAGGCCGATCGTTTCACTGATCTATGGGCATCGGGTCATGATTTATAGGCTGTGATGTTCATGTGGATGTTGTTGATTGCTTGGAGCCTGAGCCAGTGATTCGCTCACCGGAGCATGAAAGGCTGACGTCAGCAGCTCTTGCGCCCGTGCTGTCGATGACGCCCTCTCTGCGCTCTCGCCTGGCGGAATGGTTGGCGGAGGACCTCGGACGTGGTGATCTTTCGGCTGCTGCCCTGAAGGGACGCCGTGGCCACGCTTTTTGGATCGCGAAGCAGGCGGGGGTGTTCTGCGGCGGAGCCTTGGTTTCGGAGCTGTTTGCGTTGCTCGACCCGCAGCTCACGGTGCAATGCCTGGTGGAGGACGGTGCAACCATTGCCATTGGGCAGCGGTTGCTCGAGTTGGAGGGCTCTGCAACGGCTCTGGTGGCAGGTGAACGCACGGCCTTGAATCTGGCCATGCGCCTCTCTGGGATCGCCACGGCTACAGCGGCTCTCGTGGCCGAATTGGAGGGCAGTGACCTGCAGTTGGCAGACACTCGCAAGACCACACCGGGCTTGCGGGTGCTGGAGAAATACGCGGTGCGCTGCGGTGGGGGCGTCAACCACCGCATGGGACTGGATGACGCGGCGATGCTGAAGGAAAACCACATCGCCTGGGCCGGCGGCATCACAGCGGCGATCGCTGCCGTGCGGCAGCAGTCACCATGGCCGGCTCGGCTGATTGTGGAAGCGGAAACCGATGCCCAGGCCACAGAAGCGGTGAAGGCCGGTGCTGATGGCGTGCTGCTGGATGAGTTCAGCCCTGAGCAGCTCAAGCTTCTGGTGCCCCGTCTGCGGCAGCTGGCCCGGGATCGCCAGCGGGGCGGGGCTGTGGTGCTGGAGGCTTCGGGGGTGCAACCCGAGCAGTTGCAGGCCTACGCCGCCACCGGCATCGATCTGATCTCCACCAGTGCCCCGGTGACCCGCAGCCGCTGGCTGGATCTGAGTATGCGGTTCGACTGAGATGGTCGCCGTGCAGCGGCGGGGGATGATCAGACCCTGAACATCACAACGTGCTGCGTCTGCCCATGCTCAGCCTGTCCCAGTCCCTGGATGCCCAGCTGCGCGTGGCGATGAAACGGGCCTTCCCGGAGGCGGACGCGGGGCTGGATCCCCAGCTGGCACCGGCGAGCAAGCCGGAATTCGGGGACTTTCAAGCCAACGGTGCCCTGCCCCTGGCCAAGCCGCTGAAGCAGGCACCGCGGCAGATCGCTGCGGCGATCGTGGAGCAGCTGCAGGCCGATTCCGCCTTCACGGACCTGTGCCTGGAGCCCCAGATCGCCGGGCCTGGCTTCATCAACCTCACGATCCGCCCGGAGCGGCTGGCGGCGGAGGTGTCGGCGCGACTTGGGGACGATCGACTTGGCGTGCCGGCGGTCAGCAACGCGGCGCCGGTAGTGGTGGATTTCTCGAGCCCCAACATCGCCAAGGAGATGCATGTGGGGCATTTGCGCTCCACGATCATTGGCGACTCGCTGGCGCGGGTTCTGGAGTTCCGCGGCCATCCGGTGCTGCGCCTCAATCACGTGGGCGACTGGGGTACCCAATTTGGAATGTTGATCACCCACCTCAAGCAGGCGGCGCCCGAGGCGCTTGAAACAGCAGATGCGGTTGATCTCGGCGATCTAGTGGCCTTCTATCGAGAGGCCAAGAAGCGCTTTGACGAGGACGAAGCCTTCCAGTCCACCTCCCGCGATGAGGTGGTGAAGCTGCAGGGGGGCGATCTGGTGTCGCTCAAGGCCTGGGGCCTGCTCTGCGATCAGTCGCGGCGTGAGTTCCAGACGATCTACGACCGGCTGAACATTCGCCTCAGCGAGCGGGGCGAGTCGTTCTACAATCCCTTCCTGCCCGCAGTGATTGATGGATTGAAGGCCGCCGAGCTGCTGGTCACCGATGACGGTGCCCAGTGCGTGTTCCTTGAGGGTGTGCAGGGCAAGGACGGCAAGCCCTTACCGGTGATCGTGCAGAAGAGCGATGGCGGCTTCAACTACGCCACCACCGATCTGGCCGCGATCCGCTATCGCTTTGGTGCTGCGCCTGAGGGAGATGCAGCGCGTCGGGTGATCTATGTGACGGATGCCGGTCAGGCCAACCATTTCGCCGGGGTGTTTCAGGTGGCGCAGCGGGCCGGCTGGATCCCGGACGGTGCACGGCTCGAGCACGTGCCCTTTGGCCTGGTGCAGGGAGAGGACGGCAAAAAGCTCAAGACCCGCGCGGGCGACACCGTGCGTTTGCGGGATCTGCTCGATGAAGCCGTGGAGCGGGCCGAGGTCGACTTGCGGTCGCGGCTGAAGGAGGAGGAGCGCAGCGAGTCGGAGGAGTTCATTCAGCACGTGGCGGGCACCGTGGGTTTGGCGGCGGTGAAGTACGCCGATCTCAGCCAGAACCGGATCACCAATTACCAGTTCTCCTTCGATCGGATGCTGGCGCTGCAGGGCAACACGGCCCCTTATCTGCTGTACGCCGTGGTGCGGGTGGCGGGGATTGCCCGCAAGGGTGGTGATCTGGATGCTTCAACAGCGCAGCTGCAGTTTTCTGAGCCTCAGGAATGGGCGTTGGTGCGGGAGCTGCTCAAGTTCGACGCCGTGATCGCTGAAGTGGAGGAGGAGCTGCTGCCCAACCGGTTGTGCAGCTACCTGTTCGAGCTCAGCCAGGTGTTCAACCGCTTCTATGACCAGGTGCCGGTGCTCAAGGCCGATCCTGAAGCGCTGGCATCCCGCCTTGCCCTTTGCCGTTTGACGGCCGACACCCTCAGGCTGGGTCTTGGTCTGCTGGGGATTGCCACCCTTGATCGCATGTGAGTCCAGCCGTTTGTTGCTTCTGGCTTGTGCAAGACATAGAACGCTCGTATCAAGGCCTTGGTATTAAACGAGGCAGATGGCTGTTGAGGTCAAGCAAGAAGGTGTTGTGATGTCCACTTGAAAAATGTCGTGGTGATCGATGTTGCTTTGGCATGGGGTATTGCCTCCAAGTTGGGACGGGTGAAGGGCACAATGCAGGCCATGACCTGCCCATTGCCAGGACATTTGTGAGAAAAGGTTGTTTCGTTTTTGGGCTGGTTTTTGAAAATGCTTCGGCAAGCAACTCTCTTTGTGAGTAACTGTCTTTTGGTTGTCGCGAATGCATGTTTAACGCGTGATTCTGCTGCGAGCACGAAATGGATAGCGTTGTTGTTGTTTGTCTGTTCTTGGCGAAACGTTCTGTCGACATTAGAATGACATTTTCAGAGGTTCGTGGTCTTGAAATGCTTTATCTTTTCAGCCCTCTTCGCCAGCGCCATGGCGACGTCAAGTATGATGGTGCCATCGGCCAGTGCAGATGAAATTTGGATGTCGGAAGGGAAGATGATTCAGTGGTTGGAAAGCAAAGGCAGCACAGCTGTTTTTAAGATGAATAATGTTTATTTTTATATTGAAGATCTTGCTTCCGCGAGTTCTAGCAACCGTGGGACCTATCGAGGTTATTGGGTGACGAAGACCAATCCTCAGCGACAATGCGCTACGTTCCGTGAGCTTTATGGTGGTCGTTCGTCTTACACTTGGGGGCGTTTCAAGGTCAAATTTATCGGCAATAGCTTCCCCTACAAGTGGACCGCGAAGTTGGGAGATTGTGATCGCAAGGTGTATAAAACGATGGAAGCTGTACCCATGATGCAAGCCAACTAAGGAAGAAATTTGACTAAGTTGTGGCTTGACCAAGATGCGGCCAGAGAGCAATCAAGCTTGGTTGCATGTAGCTTTTGTTTGCATTATATTAACTACTTTTAAATTGATTGATGCTGATGGTTGATGTTTGTGGAGTGTTCCCTGTGTGGTGCTTTTCCAGAAATTTCAATATTTGTTGATTCTATGATTTCTCTGCAGAATTGATTATCTGCTTACAGCCCTTGTACCTTTCGATCCATGCTGGCAAGTAGAAAATAGCGCCTTTGAAATTGTGCCAATCGATTAAAGAAGCGTGATGAAGTGCTTTAGGTCAGTTCTTCCAAATCTTGATTTGATTGGTTCGAAGGCCTATGGCTTGAGCGCAATTCTGATCGGGTGTTCTGGCTTCGTCTTTCCCCTCGGAATTGTTGTGGCCCGCGGCTTGCGGCATCAGACGGTTTTGTCACTTTCCGTCCCTCTCCCCTCAGACTGGGGCATGGTCTGCTGGGTATTTCCACCCTGGAACGCATGTGAGCGACACCAACACGCCGTTCACACCCGCGGGTGCTCCTGTGGCGCGGGATGCCGTGGAGCAGCTCAAGGCTTACAGCGCTCCGCTGGAGGGGCGCCGTGAGCTGTTGCGGCTGGATTTCAACGAGAACACCATCGGCCCCAGTCCGCTCGTTGCTCAGGCCTTGCGGGGGTTCAGCAGTGAAGAGATCGCCGTTTACCCGGAGTACGACGGGCTGCGGGAGGCCGTGGTGCAGAACCTGCAGGAAAGCGGCTGCAGGCCGGGGTTGACGCCCGATCAGGTGGGGCTGTTCAACGGTGTTGATGCCGCAATTCATGCGGTGTTTCAGGCCTATGGCGATCCCGGGGATCGTTTGCTCACCACTGCCCCCACCTTCGGCTACTACAGCCCCTGTGCCCGCATGCAGGGGATGACGATCGAGGCCATTCCCTACGAAGGTGAGTCGTTTGCGTTTCCGTTGGCGGCAGTCACTGAGGTGTTGCAGCAGCAACCACCACGACTGCTGTTGATCTGTAATCCCAACAACCCCACAGGCACCCGCTTAGCGCCCGATCGCATCATCGCGTTGGCGACCACCGCGCCTCAGACGCTAGTGGTGGTGGATGAGCTGTATGAGGCCTTCACCGGCGACAGTGTGCTGCCCTCCGCAGATTTCGCAGCCACGCCGAATTTGCTGGTGCTTCGATCGCTCGCCAAAACCGCTGGTTTGGCCGGTCTGCGCATTGGCTTCGCCATCGGCCATGCCGATGTGGTGGATCGGGTTGGCCGCGTCACCGGTCCCTATGACGTCAACAGTGTTGCGGTGGCCGCTGCATTCTCTGCTCTGGCGGATCAGTCCTACGTCGATGCCTATGTGTCTGAGGTGCTGCGGGCCCGCGAGTGGACAATCCAGGCGTTGCGCGAGGCGGGAGTGCGCCATCACTGCGAGGGTGGCAACTATCTCC
Source organism: Synechococcus sp. AG-670-F04 (assembly GCA_003211515.1). Taxonomy (GTDB): domain Bacteria; phylum Cyanobacteriota; class Cyanobacteriia; order PCC-6307; family Cyanobiaceae; genus Parasynechococcus. Next base: position 2,651 of record QCSN01000049.1, on the reverse strand, counting down.
TGATCTGGCCGAAGCGAGCGGTGGCCGAGCTGGATGCGGAGCTCAGGCAAGCCGGAATTCTGGTGCGGTCGATGGCCGGAAAGGCGTTGATCGATGGAACCTTCCGGGTCAGCATTGGCACCACCAGCCAGATGCAGCGGTTTGTGCCGGCCTTCGTGGCGCTGGATTACCCATCGATGCCGGCTTGATGTTGTTGGTGTGAGGTCAACAGGGTGGCCAGCCAGGCCGCGGCATCGCGTTCGCCGCTCTGCTGCAGTTCCTGGATGTAGGCGCGAATGTCACGTTCTTGGAGGCTAGTCATTGTTGGGTTGGGTCTGATCGACCTCTTCAACATCCAGCCATTGGTGGAGACCGCTTGGAGCAGATCGTTTGGTCCTCGGGAGAGGCTCTGGTGAAGATTTGGTGAGCCGTGGCTGCTGCTCAAGGGTGGGCGTTGACGGCAGTGGCGGGGCTCCGGTTGATTGCTGGCAACGGAATCGAATCGATTTGGCTCGGATCCTTCTGTTGGCCACCGGCGGCACCATCGCCGGCCAGGCCGACGCTGGTGCAATTCTGAACAGCTACACCGCTGGGGTGTTGGGGGGTGAAGACCTGCTGGCGGCCGTGCCTCAATTACAGGAGCTGGCGGCGATCAGCGTGGAGCAGATCGCCAATGTGGACAGCGCTGATCTGTTATTCGATCACTGGCGCTTACTGGTGGGTCGTATTCGTGAGGCGTTTCAAGCGGAGCCTGATCTCACTGGGGTGGTGATCACCCACGGCACCAACACCCTGGAGGAAACCGCCTGGCTGCTGCAGTTGCTGATCGATGATCCCCGCCCGGTGGTGCTCGTCGGGGCGATGCGGCCAGCGACTGCCCTGAGCGCCGATGGGCCACTCAACCTGTTTCAGGCCGTGCAAGTGGCGGTCAGCCTCGAAGCACCCGGCCACGGCGCGCTCGTGGTGATGGATGGCCAGATCCAGGCCGCCCGCCAAGTCACCAAGGTGGCGACCCAGGGGCTGGGGGCTTTTGCGAGCCCGGGATCAGGACCATTGGGCTGGGTGGATGACTCCGGCGTGCATCTGCCGATGGGGAGCGGTTCACGGCAGGTGCCCTTCGCTGCGCTCGATTTACCGGAGCAATGGCCCCAGGTGGCGATTCTTTACGGCTGTGTTGAACCCGATGCCCGGATGCTCACTTTCTTCCTTGAGGCTGGGATGCAGGGGCTGGTGTTCACCGGCACCGGTGCTGGTCAGCTCTCCGCTGGGGAACGCAGTGCTTTGGAGGCCTGGGCTGGACCGCGGCCGCTGATGCTGCGGGCCAACCGCTGCGGTTCGGGGCCTGTGCATAGCGATGCCGAGGATGAGCGGTTCGGGTTGCTGCCCGCCGGCAGCCTTAACCCCCAGAAAGCAAGGGTGCTGTTGTTGTTGGCGTCCATCGCTGGAATGGATCGTTCCGCACTGGAGGAGTTGATGATTGATCTGGCGCGGGGTTGAATATTGCAACTCTTTAAAAGCAGAAATTGCTCTTCAGGGGTTGGTTTGTGGATCAGATCAACACCCTTGGCTGACCTCAGGTGCCTGGGTAATGAGTGCGCTTTAGATGATCGATGCACTCTCGAACTTTGAGATCCGGCATCACCATTACCCGTCGCATCAGGCTCTCTCGATAGGTGTAAAGCCCTTTGCAGCCTTTGATGGGTTCTAAAAGAAGATCGAGAAGATGTGCTTTCGCTGTTGTACCCGTCATGGATTCAATTGAATCGGTGTGGATTGTTTTGATGGATCGTCAGGAGATGGATCAGCACAATGAGACCGCCCTGCTTTTCCCTCGCGGGTGTTGTATAGCTTTCAGCCTTTGATGTTTGGCATCAGGCCTCCCGACATGCCTTCAAGCGTTGAAGCTCAAAACGAAGACTGTGCGATGAATGATGCTGATCTAATTTGATTCCATTCTGCTTCATTCTATGTTCAACCTATTGTGGTTTTGATCGAATCTGTTTCCATCCCCCAAATGGGTGATTGATTGCGTTGATGCTTCACCCGAATGCGTGAGCTGCTTTCTCTTGTTCCTGGCTACATCAGCCCTGAAGTTCATTTGGCTACTGAATAGATCTCCGGTAAGGCATCAACACGTTCGGCGAGGATGGCTTCGATGATCGCGTGCAGATAAGCAGCACGTCGCAACTTGATTTGTGTTGGCTGATCCTGAACATGGCCAATGGCCTCAATCAGTGCCACGAGTGCCATCAGTGCCTGATGGTTTGTTGTACGGTTCACGGCATGAGTTGATCGTTATTCATACCTTTGCTTCGTTGCCGCGTTGATGCTTTGAGCGGCATCATTCCCCGCTGTGACCTGCCTCACCGAGCACGAATTGATGTTGGATGTAAAGATCAGCCACCGCCTCAGGCTTCTCTGAAACTCGATGACGCTGCTTCTTGTTGCTGCCTGTTTTCTCGGCCTGCTCTGGATGACGTAGATCTTGGTGAGGAGGGGTATGGATGATGGCTCTGGGGGATAGCCAGCCAACCACCACAAAAAACCTCAGTCACCTCTATAGCGCTGCTTTCGGCTTGGGTTGATGCACTTCGGCATTGCTTCACTTCGTCGTGACGTCGTCGCTGAAACAAACGACTTGGAAGCAGGACGCAACAACGTTTCCGTCAAGA
>QCSN01000048.1 GCA_003211515.1 Synechococcus sp. AG-670-F04 | reverse complement strand
GATGAGACGGCAGGTTCAGATCTGGCTGTCCTTTGGAGCACCTCTGTTGGTTCTGCTCGCGCTTTTGGTGGCGCAGCATCGTCAGGGCAGCGACAAGGTGCAGGCTCTTCCAGCTGTGCTTGTCGGGTCTGGATTGATCGTCAGCAGTGCGGTCGGTCGCCGCCGCCGTCGTGGACGGTTGCTCGAGGCGCTGTCTCGGAGTCGTGCCGCTAAGGCTGAGCACTGAAAGGCTGAGTTTTGAAAGCTGAGCTCTGATCAATGCCGGTCTCGCTGCGGTTTGATCCGACCGAATCGAGCCTGAACCCTCCAGACTGAACGAGCCATTTGATGTTGTCGTGATGTACTTGCATCCGTTGCATCCTTAATTCATGACCCAATCCCCAGAGGATCAACATCCCGATCTTGAAGCCTTGCGCGAGGCGATCGGTAGCGGAGACCCTCTCCAGGCCATGCCGGCGATCACGCAGCTTCGCTTTTGTTCTGCCGAGGACGCCGTGCCCTTGCTGGTTCTTGGTACTGAACAGACTCCTTTTTTGGTGCGATCGCTCAGTTGCAGCGGGCTGGGATACAAGCAGAGCGAGGAGGGGTGGACCGTGCTGAGTCGTTTGGTTCTGATCCCAATGTGCGTGCTGAAGCCGCGAATGCCCTGGTCAGTAATGGCGTGCAGCGCGCTTGGCCCCTGCTGAAGGATGTGTTCACAGTCGATCAGGCCTGGTTGGTGCGTTGCAGCATCCTGTCCGCCTTCGCCGAACAGCAGGAGATCGACCTCAAGTGGCTGTACGAGTTGGCCCAGATGGCGATCAAGGATGCAGACGGCACCGTTCGGGTCAGTGGCGCCGAGATCCTGGGTCGGCTTGTGCGGGAAGCATCGGTGGGAGATCTAGGGAGAGACTCGCGCTCCCTGCTGCAATCTCTCCAGCAGGACGGTGATCACCGGGTGGTGGCAGCTGCTTTGAACGGACTGCAGACCTGACATCTCGAGCGTGATTGCTAGTTTTCAAGCATCACTAGGGGTGCCCCCGTTTTTTTAAAGCGGACGGGCTGAGATCACACCCTCGGAACCTGAACCGGGTCATGCCGGCGAAGGGAAGTGACCATCCGTGATCACACAGGCCTGAGCCGCCGCCCCTGGACTCACCATCGCAACTTTGATCATGCGCGCTGCTTGGGTGTCCTCCCGGACGGGACAGGCGAACGTTTCCCAAATTCATTACGCCCGGCAGGGGATGGTGACGGAGGAGATGCTTCATGTGGCCAAACGCGAGAACCTGCCTGAGTCACTCGTGATGGAGGAAGTGGCGCGTGGGCGGATGATCATCCCGGCGAACATCAATCACACGAACCTCGAGCCGATGGCGATCGGCATCGCCAGCAAGTGCAAGGTGAACGCCAATATCGGCGCTTCCCCTAATGCCTCCGATGCGGCGGAAGAGGTGAACAAGCTGAGGCTGGCAGTGAAGTATGGCGCCGACACGGTGATGGACCTCTCCACCGGAGGCGTGAACCTGGATGAGGTCCGCACCGCGATCATTGAGGCCTCACCGGTGCCGATTGGCACCGTTCCGGTGTATCAGGCGCTCGAGAGTGTGCACGGCTCGATCGAGAAGCTCGATGAGGATGATTTCCTGCACATTATCGAGAAGCACTGCCAGCAGGGCGTTGATTACCAGACCATCCATGCTGGCCTGCTGATTGAGCACCTTCCCAAGGTGAAGGGCCGGATCACCGGCATCGTCAGCCGCGGTGGCGGCATCCTGGCGCAGTGGATGCTGTATCACCACCGGCAGAACCCCCTTTTTACCCGTTTCGACGACATCTGCGAGATCTTCAAGCGTTACGACTGCACCTTCTCTTTGGGTGATTCCCTGCGCCCTGGCTGTCAGCACGACGCTTCCGATGCAGCGCAACTCGCTGAGCTCAAGACCCTGGGTGACCTCACCCGCCGCGCCTGGAGGCATGACGTTCAGGTGATGGTGGAGGGCCCTGGCCATGTGCCGATGGATCAGATCGAGTTCAACGTGAGAAAACAGATGGAGGAGTGCAATGAAGCGCCCTTTTATGTGCTGGGCCCATTGGTCACCGACATCGCTCCGGGTTACGACCACATCACTTCGGCGATCGGTGCCGCCATGGCGGGTTGGCATGGCACGGCGATGCTCTGCTATGTGACCCCGAAGGAGCACCTGGGTCTGCCCAACGCCGAGGATGTGAGGGAGGGCTTAATCGCTTACAAGATCGCTGCTCACGCCGCCGACATCGCACGACATCGCCCTGGTGCCCGCGATCGTGATGATGAGCTCAGCAGGGCCCGTTACGCCTTCGATTGGAACAAGCAGTTCGAGCTGTCTTTGGATCCTGAGCGGGCCAAGGAGTATCACGATGAAACGCTGCCGGCCGACATCTACAAACAGGCCGAGTTTTGCTCAATGTGCGGACCGAAGCACTGCCCGATGCAGACCAAAATCACGGATGAGGATCTCGAAGGCCTGGAGAAGGTGTTGGAATCCAAGGGTGCGGCTGAGCTGACGGCGGTCAAGTTGGACAAGCTTGACTGAAATGATCTGACTGAGGATTGGATGTAGACGACAAGCCCTCAAACACTGAGGGCTTTTTTGTTCGCTCTATTACTCAATAAAAAACCTCCCCAAACTCGGGGAGGCTGCAAGATGAATTTGCTTGGTTCTGGATGTTGATCAAGCAAGCAAATATTGTTTAAGCAAGCAGTGCCTTGGACTTGGCCACCACGTTTTCAACGGTGAAGCCGAATTCCTTCATGCAGGTCCCGCCTGGAGCTGAGGCTCCGAAGCGATTCATTGTGATGCTGTCTCCATCGAGACCGATGAAGCGGTGCCAACCGAAGGATTCAGCGGCTTCCACCACAATCCGCTTACGGACGGCATTAGGCAGCACGTCTTCCTTGTAGGCGTCGCTCTGTTCGTCGAAGAGTTCGACGCAAGGCATCGAAACAACGCGGACCTTCTTGCCTTCCGTTGTGAGCTGCTTGGCTGCCTGAACGCAGAGATCGAGTTCGGTGCCGGTGCCGATCAGGATCAGATCGGGCGTTCCATCACAGTCTTCGAGGATGTAACCGCCCAGGGCCACCTTGTCTGCTGAGGAGTTGGCCTGGTTGGCCATCCCTTGACGGCTGAGGCAGAGGGAGCTGGGGCGCTTGCGGTTGGTGATGGCGAGCTTGTAGGCCCCGGTTGTCTCGTTTCCGTCGCCGGGACGGAACACCAGCATCCCCGGCATGGCACGAAGCGAGGGAATGGTCTCGATTGGCTGGTGGGTCGGGCCGTCCTCACCCACACCAATGGAATCGTGGGTGAGCACATAGATCACACCCAGCTCGCTTAGCGCCGATAGGCGCATGGAGCCACGCATGTAATCAGCAAACACCAGGAAGGTTCCCCCGTAGGGGATCAAGCCGCTGTCGTGGTACGCGATGCCGTTGAGCACGGCAGCCATGGCGTGCTCCCGCACACCGAAGTGCAAATAGCGCTTCTCTGGGGTTTCCGGCTGGTAAGAACCGGTTTCACCCTTGATGTCTGTGTAGTTGGAGTGGGTGAGGTCGGCGGAGCCGCCGATCAGTTCAGGCAGGTTTGGTCCGAGGGCGCCCAGGCAGATCTGGGAATGTTTGCGGGTGGCCAGACCCTTGTCGTCGGCGGTGTAGCTCGGTAAGTCCTTGTCCCATCCTTCAGGGAGCTCGCCGCGCAACATTCGCTCGAATTCAGCAGCTTCGCTGGGGTACTGCGTTCGATAGGTGGCGAGTGTCTGGTTCCATTCGGCCTCAAGGCTGGCGCCCCGATCGATGGCCTGCCGGAACTGGTCGTAGGCCTCCTGAGGTATTTCAAAGGGGCCGTAGCTCCAACCGAGTTGCTTGCGGGTCAGATCCGCTTCCTCTTCTCCCAAGGGGGCGCCGTGTACACCGGCTGTGTCGCCCTTGTTCGGGGAGCCGTATCCGATGGTGGTTGTGATCTTGATGATCGATGGCTTGTCTGTGACCGCTTTCGCCGCTTCGATCGCTTTGGCGATGGCATCCACATCGGTGTTGCCATCGGCCACATGCTGAACATGCCAGCCATAGGCTTCGTAGCGCTTCAGGACGTCCTCGGTGAAGGACACATCCGTGCGGCCATCGATGGTGATGTGATTGTCGTCGTACAGGGCAATCAGCTTGCCCAGTTTCAGGTGACCCGCCAGGGAGGCGGCTTCGGAGGCCACACCTTCCTGGTTGCAGCCGTCACCCATCACCACATAGGTGTAGTGATCCACAACCGTGGCATTGGGCTTGTTGAATTTGGCCGCCAGATGGGATTCGGCGATTGCCAGGCCGACCGCATTTGAAATACCAGCGCCCAGGGGGCCGGCGGTGACTTCAACCCCGGGAGTCTCAAAGGTTTCTGGGTGGCCGGGGGTCTTGGAGCCCCATTGGCGGAAGGTTTTGATGTCGTCGATCGTCACCGAGTCGTAACCGGTGAGGTGGAGCAGCGCGTAAAGCAGCATGCAGCCATGGCCCGCTGACAACACAAAGCGGTCCCTGTTGAACCACTTGGGATTCTTCGGGTTGTGCTTCAGGAATTTGTCCCACAGGGTGTAGCCCATCGGTGCGCATCCCATCGGCAGTCCGGGGTGCCCGCTTTTGGACTTGTTGACCGCATCAACTGCGAGAAAGCGAATGCTGTTGATGCAGAGCGTGTCGAGAGAAGCGGGAGCAGCGACCATGGTTGTAAAGGAAATTGGGTAAGAGTTTGACCGATGGGAGTGGCGTCGCCGCTCAGCGCATCTGTCGAAGGGCAAGGCAGACGTTGTGACCGCCGAAGCCAAAGGAGTTGGACAACACCGTTGTCAGTTTGTGATCCCGGGCGGTGTTCGGTACGACATCCAGGTCACAGTCAGGATCTGGATTGCTGTGGTTGATCGTGGGTGGCACCACACCGTTTTGGATCGCGAGAATGCAAGCCACGGCCTCGATACCGCCCGATCCACCGAGCAGATGACCGGTCATCGACTTGGTGGAGCTCACCGGAATCTGGTGGGCACGATCCCCCAGCGCAGATTTGATCGCTGATGTCTCGTTTTTGTCGTTCGCCGGAGTGCTGGTGCCATGGGCATTCACGTAATCCACCTCGGAAGGGTCGATTCCGGCATCGCTCATCGCCAGTCGCATCGCTTCGGCCCCTCCGACCCCGCCAGGGGTCGGTGAGGTGATGTGGTGGGCGTCACAGGTCATCCCGTAACCGATCACTTCGCCAAGGATCGAGGCGCCGCGGGCCTCGGCATGCTCCAGCGTCTCAAGCACCAGGACGCCGGCCCCTTCTCCGATCACAAAGCCATCCCGTTCGGCATCGAAGGGGCGGCTTGCCGTTGCGGGGTCGTCGTTGCGGAACGAAAGCGCCTTCGCACTGGCGAAACCCGCCACACCGAGGGGAGTGATCGCTGATTCAGCACCTCCGCAAACCATCGCATCGGCCTTGCCGAGCTGCAGCAGCCGAAACGCGTCACCGATCGCGTTCGATCCAGCGGCGCAAGCCGTGGCGACCGCTGAACTCGGCCCCTTGGTGCCGAGAGCGATAGCGGCCAAGCCAGTCGCCATGTTGGGAATCATCATTGGCACCGTGAACGGGCTCACCCGCCCGGGGCCTTTGCCTTCGAGCACATGGGCCTGGGTTTCCATGGTCAGCAGACCACCGACGCCAGAACCAATGATCACGCCGATTCGCTCGGCGTTTGCATCTGTGATCGATAGACCGGCATCAGCAATCGCTTGCTTGGCCGCGACCACCCCGAATTTGCAGAATCGATCCCAGCGCTTCGCCTCTTTGGGTTCAATCAATCCGGACGGGTTGAACGCTTTCACCTCCGCCGCAAAACGGCAGGCATGAGACGACGCGTCGAACAGGCTGATGGCTTCGACTCCGTTCCTGCCGGAGGTGATGCCATCCCAGTAGTCCTGAACCGTGTTGCCGATCGGTGTAACCGCGCCGAGCCCTGTAACCACGACGCGATGAAGACCGTCCACCATGCCGTTCCTCAGGCCTGCTTGTCTTCGATGTATTTGACGGCATCGCCCACGGTGGTGATGCCCTCGGCCGCTTCATCGGGGATTTCGATGTCGAATGCTTCTTCCAGGGCCATCACAAGTTCAACGGTGTCCAGGGAGTCAGCGCCCAGGTCGTTCTGAAAGTTGGATTCCGGCTTCACCTCAGCAGCATCAACGCTGAGTTGCTCCGCAACGATCGACCGCACTTTTTCGAGGATCGCTTCCTGGGACATAGCCGTGGCAACGGGACGCTGCATCCTACGGGCACGCCTTAAGACCCACGGATTGGGCGTCATTAACAACAGTGACGGCCCACGCCACAGGGTGCGTCATGGCAAGTACGTTTGGACCCAAGCCATCGATCAGCACAGGGCATGTCCCACGCCGTCAAGATCTACGACACCTGCATCGGCTGCACCCAGTGCGTCCGGGCCTGCCCTCTCGATGTCCTTGAGATGGTGCCCTGGGATGGCTGCAAGGCAGGGCAGATTGCATCCTCTCCACGTACTGAAGATTGTGTTGGTTGCAAGCGATGTGAAACGGCATGTCCCACCGACTTCCTGAGCATTCGCGTCTATTTGGGAGACGAGACCAGCCGCAGCATGGGACTGGCGTACTGAAGTCCTTCAACGTTTATCCCAAGACCCCATAAGCTCTGCCCGGCGATAGCCGGGCTTTTTGTATGTGCGGAATCGTTGCTTTGGTGGGTTCCCGTGAGGCTGCACCACAGCTGCTCGAAGGTTTGAGGCAGCTGGAATACCGGGGGTACGACTCCGCAGGAATCGCGACGGTTGAGTCCGACACGGGGCAATTGCATTGCCTGCGGGCCAGCGGCAAGCTGGCCAATCTCACTGCCCGTGTGGACAGCGAGGGTGCTCCCGGTCAATGTGGAATCGGTCACACCCGCTGGGCGACACACGGCAAGCCCGAGGAACGCAATGCTCACCCCCACCGCAGCGGAGATGGAGCTGTGGCGGTGGTGCAGAACGGCATCATTGAGAACCATCGCAACCTCCGCGAAGAGCTTGAGGGGGCTGGGGTGGTGTTTCGCTCAGAGACCGATACCGAGGTCATTCCCCATCTGATCGGTGCGGCGCTTCAGTGCTGCGGAGCTGACGGAGTGGAGCGTCCGGCCGAACAACTGCTGACCGCGGTGCAGTCCGTGCTGCCCCGTTTGCAGGGGGCCTACGCCCTTGCTGTGATTTGGGACAAAGCCCCTGGCGCTCTGGTGGTCGCCAGACGGGCCGCACCATTGCTGATCGGTCTCGGTGAAGGAGAGTTCCTCTGCGCCAGTGACACTCCGGCTTTGGCGGGCTTCACGCGCACGATCCTGCCGATGGAAGATGGTGAGGTGGCGCTGCTCTCACCTCTCGGTGTGGAGTTGTACAACGCTGAAGGACGGCGGCAGCAACGCATGCCATCGGTGCTGTCGGGTGCCGATCACGTGGCGGACAAACGCAACTACCGCCACTTCATGCTCAAGGAGATTCATGAGCAGCCTGAAACCGCAGAGCTCTGGGTCTCACGTCACCTTCCTCCGGGACTGACGGAAGCCAACCCAGTGGCACTGCCGTTTGATGAGGCCTTCTATGCCGGTATTGAACGGATCGAAATCCTTGCCTGCGGCACAAGCCGTCATGCCGCACTGGTGGGCGGACATCTGCTGGAGCAGTTCGCGGGGATTCCCACGGCAGTCCATTACGCCAGTGAATTTCGTTACGCCCCCCCACCACTGGCACCCCATACGCTCACGGTGGGGGTAACCCAGTCCGGTGAAACGGCCGACACGCTGGCAGCCTTGGCCATGGAAGCCCGGCGCCGCGAGGTCCACGGTGATCCTGCCTATGCTTCTCGTCAACTTGGGGTGACCAACCGCCCGGAAAGTTCCCTCTCACGCCAGGTGTCGCACATTCTCGACATTGGTGCGGGAATCGAGGTGGGTGTCGCTGCCACCAAAACCTTTCTGGGCCAACTGCTGGCCTTCTACAGCCTCACCATGGCGTTTGCCGCCCGTCGAGGCAGCCGTTCCCCTGCGGAGATCGCGTCTTTGGTGCAGGAGTTGCGGCGTCTGCCGAAAGAGCTGAAAACATTGGTCGATCTCCATGATCAGCGCTGTGAAGCCTTTGCTCACCGCTTCGCAGAAACCCAGGATGTGATCTTTCTCGGTCGCGGCATCAACTATCCCATCGCCCTTGAGGGTGCCCTCAAACTCAAGGAGATCAGCTATATCCACGCCGAGGGTTATCCCGCCGGGGAGATGAAGCATGGACCGATCGCTTTGCTCGACTCCCACGTGCCGGTGGTTTCCATCGCCGTGCCCGGTCAGGTGTTTGAGAAGGTGCTCAGCAACGCTCAGGAAGCGAAGGCCCGTGATGCCCAGCTGATCGGTGTGGCACCTGAAGGGCCCGACACAGAGCTCTTCGATGAACTTCTGCCGGTGCCGGATGTGAGCGAATGGATCAGTCCCCTGCTCACCGTCGTGCCGATGCAGTTACTGAGCTATCACATTGCGGCCCATCGGGGCCTGGACGTCGATCAGCCCCGTAACCTCGCGAAAAGCGTCACCGTGGAGTGACGCGCAGATCACTGCGGCCGTAGCGGTCTTCAAAACGGACGATGTCATCTTCACCGAGGTATTCGCCGCTCTGAACTTCGATCAGTTCAACGGGGATCTTTCCAGGATTGGAGAGACGGTGTTTGCATCCCATCGGGATGTAGGTGCTCTGGTTTTCGCCTAGCAGCTGTTCTTCGCCATCGCGTTCCACCAGAGCCGTTCCTCGAACCACGACCCAATGCTCGGCCCGGTGGTGGTGCATCTGTAGCGACAAGCTGGCTCCCGGCTTGACGCTGATCCGTTTCACTTGCCAGCGGTGGTCTTCCACCACTCCCGTGTAGGCCCCCCAGGGGCGGTAAATCTTGCGATGGGCCTTGCCCTCAGGGCTGCCATCAGTTTCCAGTTGTTTCACAACGGTTTTGATCGACTGTGCCTGGGAGCGGTCCGCGATTAGGACCGCATCGTCGGTTTCCACGACGACAAGATCTTCGACGCCAAGCCCCACCACCAGACGATGTTCGCTGCGCAGATAGCAGTTGCGGCTGCCTTCTGAGATGACTCGCCCTTGCAGCACGTTGCCGTTCTGGTCACGCTCACCCGTTTCCCAAAGCGCACTCCAGCTCCCCACATCGCTCCAGCCGGCATCGAGCGGCAGCACTGAGCCCAGTTCCGTTTTTTCCATCACCGCCACATCAATGGCGACGTTCGGGCATTTGGCGAAGGCTTCGCGTTCAAGCCGCAGGAATTCAAGATCGGCGGTGTCTTGCTCCAGAGCCGCGCGGCAGCAACTCACCACCTCCGGGGAGAGTCGCTCCAATTCGGCCAGCATGGCGCTGGCGCGGAACAGGAACATGCCGCTGTTCCAGGTGAAACGCCCTGTGGCCAGAAACTGCTCAGCTGTGGCACGGTCGGGCTTTTCGACGAAGCGGGCGATTGGCACATCGAGCAGTTGACTGTTGTTGAACGGTTGTGCAGCCTCGATGTAGCCGTAGCCCGTCTCCGGGGCGGTGGGAACGATTCCAAAGGTCACCAGACGCCCCTCTTCGGCGGGCTGGCGGCCAGCTTCAATCGCGTCTCGGAAGTGACGGGCATCTCGGATTAGATGATCGGCGGCAAGCACAAGGAGCAGGGGGTCGTCGCCGTTCGCAGTGGCCTGCAGTGCTGCCACGGTGACGGCCGGGGCCGTGTTGCGTCCGATTGGCTCGAGCAGGATGGCATTCGGTTCGATGCCGATCTGACGCATCTGCTCCGCCACGATGAAGCGATGGTCTTCATTGCAGATCAGCAGCGGCGGAGCGAGGCCGTCCAGACCGTTCAGGCGTTGATGGGTTTGCTGCAGGAGGGTGGAATCGCCTCCACCACTGAGTGGCCAGTACTGCTTTGGATAGCTGGCCCGGGATAATGGCCACAGGCGTGTGCCTGTTCCTCCGCAGAGGATCACCGGGATCAGGGGTGTGGCGGCCAAGCTGTCCGTAACCAGGGTTACCCAGGATCGCCCGAGCGCCCCTCTCCTGTCGATGGGCCATGGTTGATGAGGCCCTAGAGCTCGAGCAGCCCTGGCGGGGGAGTCACCAGCAGCCAGCCCTCATCGAGATGAACTTCCGGCACGATGGCTTCAACAAAAGGCACCAGAAGCGTGCGGCCATCCGGACGTTGAATTTCAAGGAGGTCGTTCCCCGCCGAAATCAAATCCTGAACTGTGCCCAGACTGCTCCCTTCCGCGTTCAGCCTGACTTCGAGACCGACCAGATCGAGCAGATGGAATTCACCCTCCTGAAGGGTGGGTCGATCGTCCGAATGGACCAAGAAATCCTGACCGACCAGGGTCTCCGCTGCTGCCCGGTCGTTGATGCCTTCAAGACGAACCACAAACAGCGACCGACCCGGCAGTTGGCGGCCGCGGATTAGTTCCATTTTCTTGGGAGCACCGCCATTGGAGGCTTGCAGCCAGCGCGGGCCCGGTTGGGTGAAGCGCTCGGGGAAATCACTGCTTGGGTTGATTTTGAGCTCTCCTTTCAGCCCTTGTGCTCCGACGACACGGCCAACCTTGAGCCAGTCCAAGGAATCTGGAGCAGGCATGACGAAACGCGACCGCTCTGCCGATAATGCCCGCAGACCTGCCCAGGCCTGAGTGATGGCGACATCTGAAGCTCCGATCCTTCCCGGTTCAACCATCACGGTTCGGGATCCCCGCTCGATTTACAACGGCTATATCGGTTTCGTGCAACGGATCAGCGGTGATCGTGCAGCGGTGCTGTTCGAAGGGGGCAACTGGGACAAGTTGGTGACGATGCGGATCAAGGACCTGCAACCAGCCTGAGTGTGATCGCGTTACGACACCGCTGGCGAAAGCCACTCAAAGCCATCGTCCAGGAAACGAAGACTCCCGCAGGGCGTTTTTACAACGTTCTTGTCTTCGGGGCGATTTTGCTGAGCGTTCTGGCGCTGTTAATGGATCCGAATCCATTAACCAGTTCTGTGGTGCGCGGTAGTGCACATGGCTGGATTCAGTTGATTCAGAGCCTGTGCCTGCTCGTTTTTGTCACAGACTTTGTTTTGAATGTTTATGTCAGCGATCGGCCGTTTCGTTATGTTTTCAGCTTTTACGGTTTCATCGATTTGATGGCCGTTGTTTTCTTCTTTATCCCTGAAGTCAGCAGTGAGATCTTGCTTTGGGTGTTTAAATTTGGCCGGATTTTGAGGGTCTTCAAGCTGCTTCGTTTCGTTGATGAAGCGAGGGTTTTGGGGGAGGCGTTGCGAGCTAGTGCACGCACAATCGTTGTTTATTTATTTTTTGTATTCTTGCTCCAGGTGGTTCTTGGCTATTGCATATTTGTGATTGAAAGTGTGAACCCAGAAAGTCAATTTCGGACGATCGGTAATGGTGTTTATTGGGCGATTGTCACGATGACAACCGTTGGCTATGGAGACTATGTACCCCAAACAGGCCTTGGACGTTTGCTTGCATCTGTGGTGATGATGTTGGGTTTTGGAATTATTGCGATTCCCACCGGAATCCTCACTTATTCCGGAGTTCGTCATCACCAGAGGGATCAAAGTGGCCCGGCTTGCATTGCTTGTGGGCGTGCCGGCCATCGAAAGGATGCCGTGCACTGCGATCAGTGCGGCACGCCTCTGCCCGATTAAAGCTCCTTAAGGGCTTGAAGTGCAGCCTGGGCTGCTTGTTGCTCGGCTTCCTTGCGGGAGCGTCCCAACCCTTCCGACGTGATCAGGTTGCCGATCCGTACGCAGCTTCGGAAGCGGCAAGGGTCGCCATGGTGCAGGTTGTGCTCCCCTGTTTCGTAACTCGGCAGTCCCAGCTTCTGGGCCTGGCTCCATTCCTGCAGGGCTGATTTGCTGTTGAAAAGGTCAGGCCTGGCCAACACCGCCATGCTGCGCTGCTTCCAGTGGGGTGTCAGCCAGGCGTGCACCTGCTCGAGGCCATTCGGTTGGAGATACAACGCGCCGATCAAGGCTTCCGCTGCTTCGGCTCGAAGCGTATGTCTGGCATTGTTGTCTCGCCTGGCATGGGTGCCAGTGAGCAGGATCGTTTCGATTTCAATGGATGCTCCAAGTTCAGCTAGCCATTGATCACTTACGAGTTGAGCACGCAGTTCAGATCGTTTTCCGACAGGCAGATCTGGATGCTCACGGTCGATGTATTCCGAGCAAGCCAAACGAAGAACGGCATCGCCTAAAAACTCAAGCCGCTCATGGTTTTTGTTGAGCCTGGCAGATGTATGCGTGAGAGCTTCGTCAATGAGTGAAAGATCTGAGATTGTGTAGAGCCCTTCAACGCCGAGTTGTGACAGGAAGCGTTTCAGCTCGTCTGACCTTCTTTCCCCGACGTTCTGCATGATTGGATCTAATCCTTCAGGCTATAGTCAACGTAGGTTGTTCTAGGCAATGAAAATCAGTTTTTTTCATTTGTTTAAATGTGGTGGAACAACCTTTAATTGGATTCTGCAAAATAATTTTTCGGGGCGTGTTCTTTACGCTGAAAAGCCTGTTCCGTGCCGTGGTCGTTTAAAGGGAGCTTCGGTCCAAGACTATCTTTCACGGCACACTGAGATCACCTACGATGCCCTGTCTTCCCATCTAGCCGAACCAGCTTGTGCGGACTTAGCCCTTTTTCCTTGTTCGATCCTCAGGGTTCCTTCAGATCGAAATTGGTCTGCTTATCACTTCCAGATTCGCCAGGGCACATTGCAGGAGGGGCTTGGCTATCGAGACTATTTGGAGAAACATCATGACTTTCAGTCGCGTGTTCTTGGTGGTGAAAAAGTCAATTCTGAATCCCTTGAAGATGTTTTAAATCGATTTAATCTTGGTATCTTGGAGCGATTTGAGGAGTCAATGGTGGTGTTCGAGTGGTTGCTTGAACGCCAAGGTGTGAAGTTAAATTTGGCCTATCCTGGCGAAAAAAATCGCAGTAAAAATCGAGCCTCGCAATCAAGTTCTATCGACTCAAGATCAATTGATGATGCCTTGACGATGACTTGCTATTGGCATGATCTTGAGCTGTACAAACGTGCTACGGAGCGGCTTGAAGATCACCTTGCTGCAATGCCAGATCGCGATACCAGAATGGCTGATTATGCTGCGAGGTGTGATCAGGCCCGTGAACAGGAGCAACGCCAGAAATTAACCCGTTATGGAACGGGTCCCAATGACTTCACTTATATCGAGCCAACAACTGTGCCTGGGTTGCGTCCTGGCTTTGTTGGATGATTGATGGCCTTCGATATTGCTCAGTCACGATCGGGAGATCGCTTTCAAGTAGGTGGCGCAAGCTTTTGAGTGATGAACCGCCAATGTGACTTATTCGAATTTGGTTCCTGGCGTTGAATCGAGATTCTGCCTTGGTGCTGCTCTGCATTCAACCCAATCGCACTGAGTATCTCCTGCTTCGTTCATCACCAGGACTGTGTATCGGTCCAACGTTTGCTTGTTAGGCCAGATCGCTCCAGGTTTCTGGCATGTTCTTCCGCCTCCCATCGGTCAGTGAACTCTGAGCAGGTCCCATCCGTTACGCAAACCAAATAGCGACCATCCTCCATTTTTTTGACCGCAGTTTTGAATGGAGTGATTGTGATCTCTTCGCACACGTTCCCATGGCTCGTCTATGTCGATTTTCTGCGGTGAGATGTCGGTGCGATGCATCACTTATCACCAGATCAATCCATCCAGGTCAGGATCACCTCAAAAAACTGAATTGAGTAAGGAATATGCCGGAAGTGTTTTGTCGACAACACGGATAACCAATGTTTGATACTGAGACTTTCTCCTGTGTTGAGCAGTGCGCACAAGGGGCAGTGGGTGATC
>QCSN01000047.1 GCA_003211515.1 Synechococcus sp. AG-670-F04 | reverse complement strand
GGGCTGATAATTGTTTGCAATCTGAAGCACTGACGAATTTTTTTGCTGAAATCGAGTGAAAAAATAAGTCACGAGATTAATGGATTCTTTTTGTTGAGTTCTAAAAAGTTGTGTTCATTTTTTATTATAAATCTGTGCCGATATGTGCTGAAAAGTGATTATCGGTTATTGGGCTTTGCAGTGGTTGGTACGTGGTTTGTAGATTTAAGGTTGTGAATATTTTTGAGTTAGAGTCAGGTCGAATTTTTAATGCGGCCGATAATACATTCGATGGCGTAATGCCATTGACATATGCTCCTGATAGTCTGTCAACGATGTTTATGGAGAAATATTGATTAATGAGCCAGTTGATTTCAGTCGTGAGGGTGCTCGCCAAATACGATCGTCCACAGTGTGAATCTTCATTGCACTTTTTACCACCGAACAACGACTGTATAGAAGGGCCTATTGAAACTTTAATGTTCGTACGATTGTTTTTAAACAGAGTGTAGCCCAATCCCACGGATATTGTTTGGTCATGCACGCCGACTGTATTCATAGCATCCATCAAATAGTCCGAGGAAGCAAATCCAGTCAGTCGATCATTAAGTTGTTGGTCGTAGCGCAGTATGAGACCACCTTTATTTGTATCTATAGAAATATCGGAATCGCCTTGATCACGGGATAAACCATAATTCCAATTACCATCGATCTTGAATTGATGCACATCTTTTTTGTAGATCCATTTTGTGGTGAGTGAACTGCTTCCACTTCGATCACCCCCTGTGTTCGATCCATTCATTCCAAGCGCTAGACTTCCTTGCCACGACTTGTATTCAGGACGTGTCTTCAGCTGAGACCGATCCAGTTTTAGTTTGCCAAGCTGGGGGTGTGTTATCACAACCACATCATCGCTGCTTTCCTCAAGGTTGATCATTCCGTGCAAAATATCCCCATTTTGGAGCGTCACCGTATCTGCCCTGCAAACATGGTTTTGTGGGTAGATGATGACTAAAAGAATCCATAGGCTCTTTCGTAACGATCTATACAATTTGAATGTTGAATTCAATCTGCCCACTAAAGCAGAAGTTCCATAGGGCGAACCCTCTGGTGAGGAGAAACAAATATGCAAAGACCAGTGATCTGTATCTGGATGTTCTGATGGAGTCGAATCTTGTTCAAGCTACTTCTCTTCGTTCCTTGAAGGTTGTTCTACCGATCAGCGATTACGTTGATTCATTGGTCTTGTGATGGTGTTTCCCATGTCCTTTTAAATTCTCTTCATGCTGATGTCCTGGACAGCACATATTCGATTCAGTTACAGCTTTCTGGCTCTCCCACGAATGATGCTGACTCAGAGCCGCATTCGCGATCTACATAATAATCATGTTTTTTTGGTGATTGCCTGGATCGGATTGGTTCAATAAAGCTTCTATATTATTGAGTGAGGTTGTGATGGTTAGAAGCATTTATTTTTAAAATTTCCTGGATCATATTTGTATGAATTTGAAGAAGTCATTGTTCCTCGTTTTTTACTGTCAGGATGTGTCTGCTGCCTTGTTGGAGTCAACTGCTGTCAGGTATTTGCATAAATGAATTGTGTTTGCTTTTCGATTGTCAAACTTCTAATATTGATGCAAAAAGCGATTTTCAATCTTTTGTTGTTAAGCGGATTAAATATTGATAGGCCTCATTGACACGTCGAAACTGCTCGGCAGATCCGCCCATGTCTGGGTGGTGTTTCTTCACCAGCTTTCGATGCGCTTGTTTGATGTCTTGTTCTGAGGCTCCCTCTTTTACGCCGAGTACGGCGTTTGCTTCTGCCTTGTTTCGAACCCTTGTTTGCATCTGGGGATTGTCGTCCATTGAAGGATCTCGATCACTGGCACGTCGATCGCTTCTTGTTCGACGTCCGCTTCGTCGTTGCCCTTGCCGTCGCTGGAGTTCATCAACGACTCTTTTCGGATCTTCGTCAAGCCATTCCATCGAGCGAACACCATAGAGAGCGAAAGCGGCCCTCACTGCCCAATCAGCTTTGGTTCGTGGTGTTCCCATCGCCCGGCCCAGGCTTTGACCCAGACCTGGTTGGAGTCGCTCAAGTCGTTGTTCCAGGCTGAGGTCGCTATGGAAGCTTTGTCGATTCAGGTCCTCAATGAGGTGTTGCAAACGTTGTTGATCGAGGGTGATCCAATGTGGTTGCTGCTGAAGGATCTCACCCCAGCGCTGAATTTGTACCGCTGTGATTTGATCAACACTGGGTTCTGTTCTGTCCCAAGTTCGATCTGTCCTCCCTTGTGAATTTTCCTGGCTCAACAGCCGACGTTCAAGGCCGTGGACACGTCGCTTGAGTTGCTGGATCTCCCGTTGGAGTGCAGCGTTCTCTGCAATCAGATCTTCAATATTGCCTGTGACCCGATCACGGGCACGGACCTTTTGTGCTTGAGACCAATTCCGTGGATCGAACCCCATGTTCCGTTTTAGGGTCCACCTTTGATCCAACCAGCTTACCTGCCCTTTGATCTGCAAGCGGTTGACTGTTCCGCTAAGGCTGATTGGGGGGAGTGATAAAGGCTGACGTGAACGTTCATGAATTTAATTTTGCTGCATCCGAAGGATCAATGGATTGATCCTTCCAACGTTCGTTTAAGTGATGATCGTTTCCTTCACCTACGCAATGTCCTTCATGCGGATGTTGGGCAGTTGGTCCACGTTGGTGTTGTTGGCGGACGCATCGGCGAGGGTTTGGTTACTTCAGTGGATCAAAATGGCGTTTGTTTGAGGATTCGGCTCAGCTTATTGCCGCCACCACGTCATCGTCTTGATTTGATTATTGCGTTGCCACGGCCAAAAATGTTACGCCGGATCTTTCGTACTGTCGCTGAATTTGGTGTCTCTAATCTTCATTTGATTAATAGTGCCCGCGTTGAGAAAAGCTACTGGCAAACTCCTCTGCTCAGCAGCAACAAAGTTCATGATGCCCTGTGCGCCGGACTGTCCCGTTCCTCCGACACGATCTTGCCCCAGATCCATTTTCACCGTCGCTTTCGCCCATTTGTTGAAGACGAATTGGCCGACCTTTGTGGTGGAAGACCTTGCTGGCTTGCTGATCATGGTGCCCCCATGGCATTAACGATGACAGCGAGTGTTCCATCGGTGGTCATGGTTGGACCCGAGGGTGGGTTCGTTCCTTTTGAAATCAGTCTTGCCGAATCTGTGATCGCGCAACGTGCACATCTCGGTCAGCGCATTCTCAGTGTTGACACGGCCGTGACGAGTGTTCTCGCCCAAACCCTCTGAGTGACCAGGGTCTCTTGTGACCAGAGTTGAGTCGATCTACTGATAACTTTCTTCGCGATTCAGCTTGATTTTGCGTCAATTCTCCTGCCAATTGATCGAGACACCACGACCTCGCTTGCTTTTTTGCCCGCTTGTTGAGTTGAAATACTTACTGATTTTGTTTTTCTCTCTCTGTGAATTTTCGTGTGGTGCTGAAACGTTTTATGTTTTCGCTGAATGAAATTCCGTCTTCCGTTTATCTTGCAAATCATTCCTGATTCTGCTATGCGTTCCTACCACGAGAGAAAGCGCCACAACGAAGTCGTCATGGGATTGTCGTTTGTATCCATCGCGCTCCTCGTGCTCGGTTTCATGGGCATGGCTCACCATCTTGAATTGGTCAGCTACCTCTAAGACCAGGCTTTGCTCAATGTTTGCGGGTCTTATTCCAAGGAGCTTAGGGTTAAATACTCACGATGCTTCTTGAATGCAGCAGCTTTCATGGGCTCAGTTTGACCTTGCGGTCGCAACTCTGGCCCAGCGCCTCACTCCCCAGTCTTTTTCTGGAATTTATGGCGTTCCAAGAGGTGGACTCTGTCTTGCTGTGGCCTTGAGTCACGCGCTTGAGCTGCCTTATCTGATCACTCCGCAGGCCGGCTGTTTGATCGTTGATGATGTTTATGAAACCGGACAGACCCTCAACCCTCTTCATGAGGAATGGCCTGACGCCGTCTTTGCTGTTTGGATCAGTAAGTCACCTCCAGAATGGTGGATTGCAGCTGAGGTGTTCTCCAGTCAGGAGTGGGTCGTCTTCCCCTGGAGTCAGCTCAACCAGGCTTCGGCTGATGAACAGAGTTACAGACAATCGAGAGGAATGAGTTGTGATTAAAGATATTGATTCTGTTTGGCTTTTTGCTGCCTCGCTTCATTCAGCCACATTGGCTTGTGATGTTGTGCCTCAGGCCGTTTGATCGATCTGTTCGATTTGCATCATTGTTAGCAATTCCGCGGCTACGGCTTCAGCCAATTCATCACCCACCAGCCTCTGCATCGCATCGGATCGAATCGCACACGTTTGCATTCTGATTCGCAAGGATTCCGGGGCGTTGAAGCAGCCCGCAAGTCGTTGAAGGTCAACAACAGCGACACAATTCAACTGAATATCGGCTCGGAAACCAGCTGGTCGATACTGCGGTATCTCACGAGCTTCGTTTCGCAGGGCATCAAATTCACCGTTGATTTCGCTTCTGAATCGGACGATGCGCTTTGGATGGCGTTTGAACCAGCGTTGGTCTGATCGATGCCACGCAGTTATTAGGACCTCGTTTTTCAGCAAGCCTTGTTATCGGTCAATGCCCTTCATAACGTCTGAGGTCTGCCTGTCCAGGGGCCAGTGTAATGCCCGTTGTCTCGTTCTCAGGCGGTTGTCCTGTCCTCCTGTCTGGGGCTGGCCTGATTGTTGGTCAAATCCATGACCGAGTGCTTGTCGGTGGCGCGGTTTAGAGGATTAATTGAACACAATCCTGATAAGCTTGAACGTTGTTTGGCTTCGTTTTAAAATATTGATGACAAAAATATTGTTTTACCCCTTGCTTTCAACCCTGCTGATTCGGTGTTGGGGGCAGCGTCTGTCTGTCCCTGATCATCATTCACAGTGTTTCCGGCCTTAAGCGACTCGGTCGATAGGAAATCAGAAACTGTTGATTGTTGCTTGTGTCCCGCTTTACAGCGGTGATGAGGTCCTCCCCCGTGTTCCACACCCAGATCTGTTCTGTGGAGTTGGCGTCGTCCTGACTTGTGGTCAGTGGTTGCCCATGTCGAGCTCTTAGGCCCGACAAGACTTCAGACATGTCTTCGATGGAAAATTCATAGGCAAGGCCACGAAGCCCCTCAGAACGGTCGACTTCGACGGTCATTAGGGAGACGGGCAATCGATCCAAAAGCACGCCTTTCGTTGAAAATCGCATTGACTGGCTGCTGTTTGAAGGGAGTGGACTTCCCAGGTGTGTACTTACTTCATCCACCGTCATCCCCCAATCCAATCCTTGGATGCAAGCCAATGCCGAGTCGCCACCCCAACACATCAAAATGCAGCCAGTTAGCAAGATGAATCCCATTCTCAACCGCTTTGTCATTGCAAACTCACGCGTCCTATCAATTCTGCCCAGCTTTGATGCTGATGGCAGTCTTCGACCATGAATCAGCATTTGGATGTCGGGGTCACTCCAGCTTTAACGGAAGATCTTGGAAAACAGCACATTGGCTCACAACGGTTGTGGTTTCTGTAGGAATCTGTTTGGGCCATTTGAATCTGCTTTATCTAGGCGTATGGCTCTAGTGAATGGCTCTATTTCATATCCGCAGAGATTTGGTGATTGACACTGTTAACTATTTTTCCTTCGATTTTAATTGTTCTCGGTTTTTATGATGGCTTTTAATTTTGTTGGTGTTGACTAATGTTGCCTTTTGGCTGCCAGATCTTCTTCTTCTTTTTCAATTGGTTGCTAGTTAAGCGAACCCTAACCCCTGTCGTTTTGAGGTTGGAGCCTTGCCACCGGCTTCCATAAATTCAACCAGGTCAGTGGCAGGGTCATACAGCGTGTAAGCCGTTTGTTGTCCAATCCCAATTACGCTCCGTTTGGGTACAGCGTGATTTGCTTTCTGCATCCCTTCATGGTCTTTAATGTGTGATTGGATGGTTCCACCTGTTAGTTTCACACGAAACTGCTGACCTCCTTTGGCAGTGAACAATCGGTTGACATCGAGTCGCGTTAGTCGATCAAGAAGGATGAGCGGCGACGTTTCGGGAGTTAGTTTGTCTCCAATATCGGCTGAACTGGCATGGATCAAGGCACAATCCAATTCGATGAAGCCAAATTTCAATGAGGCGAGCCATGGAACATGACTTGAATCCACAGCATTCATCAATTGATTGACTGCTTCTTCCCCATCGCTCATGCGAAGTGCTTGAGCCCTACGATCGCCTCGATATCCGCATTCAGCGAGTAGCTGTTCCTCCCACCAGCCGTAGACACAGTCCGGTTTAATGTCGCTGCGTTTTGGGTTTCGTATTCGGTCCAACAAAGCATCACAGTTTCGATCAGGGCCTATCAAATCACCCAAAACAAACAAACTATCTATGGATCGTTGATGTTTTAGGTCATTTTGAATTTGTTCATACAGTTCTAGATCGCCGTGCAATCCACTGATCAGAGCCCAGCGTTTCATGACCGCTCACATACGTGATCTGCGTCGTCTGCCCGTTCGGCATATTCGAAGCCATGGCTCAATCGCCAAGCGAACACTTCGGGTAGGCCTTGCTCAATAATGGCTTGGCATGTTTTGGCTACATCGTATTGAACTTCGCGGATGATCACCTTTTCCTTGATTTCATCATGAATGACGTATGTGGCATGGGTATTGCCATGGCGAGGTTCACCAACCGATCCTGCATTGACGATGCGCCGTATTGGCAACGTAATTTCCTGTTCTACAGATTGATCTGTACCTGGCTTCTCTAATTTCATTCGGATCGAACCATCTCGCAATTCGCGGACATACGGCTGATGTGTATGACCGCAAAATAGGGTGTCTGCTTCCGCGCTTTCCACTCTTTCAAGCGCAGCGAAGGCACTCATGCCAGGAAGAAGATATTCGTGCTGGCTGTTTGGGCTTCCATGCACGAACAGAAAGGGTCCCCTTCGCAGGGTCATGGGTAACCCCGCCAGAAAATCCTTGTTGTCCTTTGTGATTCGTTCAGCTGCCCAGTGGTGCGCCCGATGTCCACGCCGTTCGGCCAGCTGTGAGGGGTAACTGCACTCGCAGGCGTTGAGGCCATCAATGATGTCTTCATCCCAGCATCCTTGGCAGGTTGGAATGTTGCGCTGCCGCACCAGTTCCACCACTTCGTTGGGTTGGGGGCCATACCCCACGAGGTCGCCGAGACAGGTAATGGTTTCGATTCCCTGCTGGTCAATGTCATCCAGCACCGCTTCAACGGCGGCGAGATTGGCGTGAAGACACGAAATCACTGCATGGGCCATGATCAAAGAGCCGGTTGGTAAGGGTTTGGTTGTTGACTTCGTCGTTGCGCTTGGTGCATTTCCAGGACGTCGTCATTCAGCAGACAGTCATGAATTGTGGATTGGACGTCTAGACCGTTGAGAGCCTTACCTTGCAGCACCAATGCCGATTGACGCTTGGGACGACCATTCGGTTGTTCAACAGCATTGAGTGGCAGAAATTGTGATCCTTTCTGTGTCACGATCCAGTTGCAATAGAAGGCCCGTCCATCTGGAAGATTCATCAGTGCTTTCGCTCTGTAGACATCACCGTAGGCACCATTCACCAGTTCGAACCAGAAACTGCTGAGGCTGTTTGGATCCCAAACTTTTTGGTTCAGCTTGATGCTCAATGATTCCAGGGTGTTGTAGTCAAGTGTGTCACCCTTAGGGAGTTCTGGGTCCTCGCCAAAATGTCTGATTCGCTGTGGTTTCAGATTCAGCTCCTCTAGCTGTGCCTTGACTATGGTGTTGACTCCATCCGGTTCAGTTCCTCGCAATGTCTGAAACTGTGAGAGTTCAACAATCTTGAACGTTGATTCATGTTGTTCATAGTCTCCTGAGTCTTCATTGGAGCGCAGATCTGTTAACTGCGGAATCTGATCTTTTAGCCAGTTCCAATCGATGCTTGAATCGCGTCCTTGTTCAAGGCCGGGTCGGCTTCCCCCTTCAAGCCGCAGGTATCCACACGGCCCTGCGTGAGATTTAAGCGCGTTGAGAATCCAGTTGGTTTTGCCACATCCCGGTGGCCCTGAAATCAGCCAGGTTTGCGTCATAACCTTTCACCGCAATGGATACGCTTGTTGATGGCACTTGTCCTCGAGAATTGGGTGGTGCAACTTGGCTCAGCCTCCAAGCCGTTCATACGAGAATGGGAATCATTCTCATTCTGCGTCGACCCCGCTGCCATTGTCCAGTGTTTCGGGGCTTGTTCGCTACACGTTTTAACTTAATTGATACGCCCTCTTGACCAGGCAGGTCTCCAGAACAGCTCCCTTGGTTTGATGTTCGCTAGCTCAGTGGTTGCCTGCGCAACTCATGACACCTAACCTCAACGTGCAAGTTTCTATTTCTTTTTACTGGTTTCTTGCCAGTAATTTAGATATTTTCTGATTTCTTCTGCGCTCAATTCGATTTCCGAAGTTTCTTTTGTCAAGGGGTAGCAGCCTGAATAATGTTGGAAAATTTCCCATCGTAGTATCTTGCCTTCTGAATCAATCAGAGCCGTTAAGCCAATTTGATTGTTCAGTGATTCTCCTTGTGGATATAAATCGACTCTCCTAAAGTAATCTTGGTTGAATGTCTTGCCAGCTATTTCTTCTATGTTTATAGCCTGAAAATATGGTGACATTGAATCACCTCTTATTGGGTACTGGTTTAAGGATTTTCGCCATTTCTGTCTTATTAATTCAATCATTAGATGGCTCGCAGTCCGTATTTCAGCCAAGCGCTTACTCATCTGACCGATCGACTCCTGCAGGTAGATTTGATTTTGGATCGTTAATAGTAGCTCCAGTGATTGCTTTTACTTTTCTTCGCTAAGCATCAATCTCTTCGGAGAACGTGGACCTATTCCTTTGTTTTTGAACCATTGTTCGGTGGCGACCGTGTCTGCCTGAGCTTCTTAATGCAGTGTTGGATGGTCGATCAGTGGATTGACTTGACTCACCACCCCTCCGTCTGGTGAGACAAGGCGACACAACACGCCTCGTCCAAGTGATTTGCTTCTTGCCAACGCATAGGCAGGTAGCTCTCGCTCGATCTCAGCTTCCGTTTGCCACTGCTGCTGCTCTGTTTCAAAGCATTGAACACGAAATTTCATCGGTTGTTAAAAGCTCCTCCTCTTCTGTGGCACCGGTGCGCTAGTGAATGATGTACCAAGGAGCACTTATCTGGGCCTTGCTTTTAAAACAGTATCAACGACATCCAATCCTGTCTTGCTTTTTTGAATAAAACTTTCTGGCTTGGTATTGCTTTGGTCAATGTGACTTGTAGCCGCTCTTGTTCTGTTTCTATCTTTGGATTATATTGTTAAAGTTTTTTAATTGCTTGTAATTGGCAATATCAATTTATTGGTCGAATTCGTTGATTTTTGATTTGTTGCCTTTTTGCAATTGGCCTTCGCGTTATTGGTGTTTTCTGTTGGCTGTCTAGCTTGTATTAAAATAGAAGATGATTGTTTGATTTTCTATGACAATAGATGATTTTAAGAAGGATCTATCGCAAAGACTAGGGGTAAGAGTTGTTTCTATTTTTACGCGCGATGGAGACCCCGCTGCTGATGTGATGGATGTCTATCAAGCAGCCCCAGCTGGTTTTGGCGGGAAACTCATGGTTTCTGACGGTCAAGTGTACATGTGGGAGCTGTGGCTTGAAGATGAAACCAATTGGAATTTTCAGGCCAAGCAGATTCCACGTGTTTGATCTGCCTTTATGGTAGTATTTCCTACCTAATATTTTCTATTTTTTGAACTCTAACGCTGCTTGATGCTTGGCAAAGAAAAGAGCGCAAGGGTCTATTTGCTCCCTTGTTTGACTGCTCCGCGTGGGTATTGTAAGGAGCTCATTTGAAGGGTTTTCTCTCAATATAGACCTATGATTTTTTCTTGGATGTTGGGTCCATCAAGTGCTTCTTAGTGTTTTTTCCTCGGCCTATGTGATCGCGTCGCTGATTTATTGCCTCCAAATGCTGACATGTGGGCAGCCATTGTCGTGGTTACTACCTCTTGATCGTCCTTCCCGCGCTCTTATTGGCTCAGCTACGTTGCTCTCGTGGATCAGACGGAAATTAACAACTGGGCACGGATTGCCGTTGATTGCGAAGCCGCTGGAGAGACGGATAGCGTTTTTTATGAGAGGGCACGTGCTATTGCTCTTGGTGAGCAAGACCCTCTCGCAGGGTTTTCTGTAATCAAGTCTGCAGATTTCGCACAGGCAGCTTAGTTATATGTAGATCTTTGTTGGTATTAATTAGATTTTGCCATATAGCGTCGTATTTTGACACTCTGGCTTTTAGTTTACGATCAAGCTTCGTTGGTGACTGTCGTTTAAGCCTCATCGCCCTACATTAGCTCTTCTGCTTTGTATTTAGGGCCAGAGAGTCTGACAGTACTTGCCTTTTCGTCTGACTGGTTGTTGTGTGTCTCTCTTGATCCATTGATTTTCAACCAGATTGTTTTGATTGCAACAGCCCATACCGTGCTGTTGCAATCCGGTATTGGTTGGAGAGAGTCAAGGTTTGTCTATGTCAGCAAATCATCTTCCTAAGTCATGAGATTGTTGGGAGAAGGAATGGAGTGTTGTTGTCATTGAAGGAATCAAAGTCGGAGTTTTGCTGCCCAAACAGTTTTTGGGATTCGATGGCCTTAAGTTAGTTTTGGCCTCGATCAGGCGACGACGCGGTCAGCTGTCACGTTCGGGTGATGGCGATGGAGCAGAAGCTGGTTCTGGTGCGGGTGCAGGCCTTGGTGCTGGGCTGGGCGCAGGGAGTGCTGATGGAGCGAGATTCGGCCTAGTGCTTGCCCCCGCCTTGGGCACGGCCACGCTTCACAAAACCAAAACCAATCCATATTGGTACAGAGCGCTGTAAAAAATGATGCGACCGAGCAGCTTTACAAGTCTTTACATTTACAAGGTTTCCAGTTCCATCATGCCTAACACTCCCGACCCTACAAAGGTTTTTTCTGAGAAGCTCAATGGCAGGTTGGCCATGCTTGGTTTAACTATTGGTCTTGCCACTGAATGACTCACTGGTCAAGGAATTATTCAACAGGTTTTCGGTTTCTTTAACTAAGAGATTCTGATTTTTCGTAGTTCTCGCTGCTATTGCCTGGATTTTGCGCAAGCTTGAATGTTGTTTCTTAGCTACATTCGCTTTCGTGATCATGAATCAAGTTGCGGGGGATGTTGTTGGCACTGCTTTGCCGGCAGATGGTTACACACACATTAGATTATGAGGTCGAGAAACTGATAGATAGAAACTATTCGGAAAGACGTCTTGTAGATATTGATAATTAGTTCAAACTGCACCCTTGGCTGGTTTGATTACGTTGCCAATGTGGAGAAAGCGCCAATACTCCCCACCCCCAATTGGGGGATATAAATCCACCTGATCCATGTGAGATTGAACACGCAGATGCAATGAGATCGGCTTGTGCCAGAACCTTCCCCACAACATCGCCGCTACCTTCGCTCGTTAATTGAACAAAAGGCTGCTCTTGTTAAGCCGATGGACTCGCAGCCAATCCCTCCTGTCAGGGCACCACAAGTCCGTTTATGGGCTGGGAAACACGGTCAACGAGATGCAGAAAAGACACTTGTAGAGCCTTTGAAACGTTTACGCAAAGCTTGATTCTTATCAACCCAATTCACATTAATGCCTAGGCCGTAATTAGTCTGAATCGCAGTAATCAGCAACATGTCAAACAATGATTGACGAATTGGTCGAAAATGTATATTTTAAAGACCCAAAGAATTTAAAAAAATAATCAGTTAACGAGCTCCGGTTTGGATAGCAAATTCTTGAGCGATCTGTCTCTCTCTTGTTATGGTCTAGATGTTGTGTCAGATGCCAGCCAACGCAGGTGATCATTACCATAGGTAGCGGTCGTCTTAGGAGGTGCAATATCCGTATGACTTGTTACTCACAGTTGAGAGTCGACGTGACTACGGTATGAATACCTGGAATAATTCTGTTGTGATTTTGTTCTTGACTAACGCTCAACCTATTGGCTCAATTATCCGCGAAGGAAAACATTTGCCGAGAAGGGCTCTTGCTTGTCCAATAACAGCTTTACCATCTTCAGCCGTAGGACATCGTGACTGGCTAGAAGCACTCTAACCCCCCGCATGGACTGAATTTCTGTAGAGGGCAGATATCTTTCCCTATTCCTCAATTTATAAAGATATCTCCAGTGCCGGACAACACTCTCGAATTTTGACCGTTAGCGGAGCTTTAAAGTGTTTAACAGCTGCCAACCCGAGGCATACAACAGCCAAGTCGCATAGACCAAAAGAAGGATGATAGTGTTCCGTCGAAATCCTGTTGATTGAATTAATACCATGGCCCATAGCTACGAGATGGATCGTCACTCAAGGCCAATGCATCGTTATCAGGTTTTTTACTGCGAGCCGCCCGATGGTGCCGCAGGTTACAAACCGATTCTCGCTGAAGACGCCTATGCAGTTAAATAAATTGTGGAGCGACTGCACTCAGGAGTTGTGATGGTATCCCTGGATGGAGAATTAACGGATAGCGAGCCTACAAGAAAGCTATTTTTGTTGGCCAAGCATGGTTTAAAAATGTAAATGCACTGACCATATTGCATCGATGCGCATTCCGATCAGTGCTGGAACTTTTCATTTGTATCGTGCTGCTTGAATCCATGAATGACGTGTTAATATCGCATAATGGCCTGAAAAGCAACCTAAATCTCGGGAACCAAGAGTTAGATTCACCAATGATATGTCTGAACGTATGCACGCAAAATTACGGGCATTGTCTGCTGATAAGAATGTGCGAATGACCAAGTTAGTGAGGATGGTAGTTGTTGACTTGATCGCACGATTGGAAGAAGACTGACTAAAAAACCCGCTATTTTTGACGGGGGAATGCCTTGAAAGAGTTGAAATTACACAGCTTCAGGTGTCAGCACTGATCTCTTACCCAGTCAGCGACAGGTGACTTATCACCTAATTCCGCTGCCTTTTTCCAATCAGCACAAGCGCCTTCAAGGTCTGCTAATTGTTCTTTATGGAGACCACGAACTCTGTATGCAAAGGCATTTTTGGAATCCAAATTGATTACTTTATTAAGATCTTTTATGGCCCCTTTAATATTGCCTAACTCCATCTTTGCTTGACTACGCACTAGATAGGCGCCTGCAAAATTTGGATCAATCTTTATCGCTTTGGTAGAATCCTTAATGCTGCCTTTATATTGCCCTGTGTTTAACTTTGCCATGCCGCGAGCATAGTATGCAGAACGATTCCGAGGATCTATTTTTATCATTTTACTAAAATCAGAAATTGCTCCTTGATAATCGCCGATATTGAACTTATCTAATCCTGAGTCATAAAGGCTTATTATGGTTTGTGCTTGTGCCGTCTGTGTTGACAGCAACCCTGCGCCAATTCCAAATACAGGAGTCAGCCCAACCATCAGCGGGCGCCCTAATGGCAGGAACAAGGCCAAGCCAGCAGCAAAGGCAGTTGTAACGCGAGGCATCCTTTGCGGCATGTACCAACTCCATCTCTAGCCCTTATTGACGATCCCTGTCTGTATCTGATCTGCAAATACAGAAACCACCGCCATTCCTGACGGGATGATGCTCGTAATGTTTGTCTGGCAAAAGGTTCTGCTTAACTTATTCAGAACAGTATTCAGGTACTTCGCGATAAGGAGGATGTCTCCCCTTATAGCATTCAAAAAATATGCTTAGGACACCAAACATCATTATGCTAATCAACGTCAACTGACCCGCACAGATAAGCCTTTTAAACCATGTATGTGGCTTTTGCATGAGTCGAGGCTAGATTCAGTATTGGAAATTGCAAGCCTTGTGGTGTAAAAGCACAATCTCGCCCCGCCATTGCTGACGGGATGGTGTGTTTAAACGTTCTGGTGCAGGTCCAACCCCCCCCCATCTGGCAATGCGCGCTCTAAGTCATTAGCAATGTGTCGCTCTATGGATGCTTTCCATGCCCAAGGATGCAACCCACGGATACAGCGCCTATTACCACCAACTACGGATTCGAGTTCTTCATCAGTCAATGCATCAAATGCTTAGTCGTCTTGAACTTGAGTAAGAGTGGTCATTGGATTAAGTGAGTGAGCGTGGTGTGAGGTTGTTTTGCCCTCGACATTCACAAGATTACAGCCGACCTGGTGAGCAACCCTCCAGCTCCTCGGTATGAATACAGCGATTGTTTGGTGAAGAGCTGGTGAAGGCAGCCCAACAAAAACCCCCTGACAATTAGGGGCTGTCTGATGAATCGACGGGTTTCAATA
>QCSN01000046.1 GCA_003211515.1 Synechococcus sp. AG-670-F04 | reverse complement strand
GCTCCCCCAAAAGTTCTAAAGGCTTACCCCTAGATGCCAAGCCACCAGCCTGTCCCGCTCTACTGCATTCAGCAACGGGACAAGCCAGTCCAGTAGCAGCTCCTCCACTTCAGTCTTCCCAAGGTCCTCTACCCCGCCACACAGCCAACGCTTGAAGGTATCGGGGTCATTGGCGCGTAGGGCTGCAACCAGTTCCCCCATCAGGAACAGTGCAATGCGGGTTTCGAGGGTCATGGTTCAGAAGTGACTGCCTGAAGGGTTCCCCGCTGTTGCGCTGTTGATGTACTGGCAATAAAACCCCGCCAAGCAAGCGGGGTCAGTGCATCAGTTCA
Organism: Synechococcus sp. AG-670-F04; assembly: GCA_003211515.1. Lineage (GTDB taxonomy): Bacteria > Cyanobacteriota > Cyanobacteriia > PCC-6307 > Cyanobiaceae > Parasynechococcus. The sequence continues at coordinate 14,862 of QCSN01000046.1, read as the reverse complement.
AGAATCACCACCACCAACCTGCTCCTGCTCACCACCCATTCCCATTAGCGATGCCAGGGCTGCAGCATCCAAGTCCACATCACTGAATGCACCTGAATCGTCCATTTCATCGAGTGCAGCACCGAGTTCAGCTTTATCGAATTTGTAACCCTCTTTCTTGCCTGCCTTCGCGATGCTCTTGAGACCCTTCTTGGGGTCAATCAACGTCTCGCCATACAGCTCAGCTACATCAGATTCACTTAAGCCTTCGCGGAGAGAAGCGATTTGCTCCTTGATGTCACCACCATTGCTTCCGCCACCACCACTGGTCACTACATCCTCATGAGCGGAGAGATCTTCAAAATGGTCTGCTGAGAGTTCTGGTTTGCCTTTGAAGGTGGCAAGCAAACCACCCACCTTCTTCTTGCCCCAGCCCTTCTCCTCACCGTTGGCATTCAGATACAGCTTGCCTTTCTTCTCGTCATAGACCACAGCAGCATCAGACTTCATCAGCTGTTTGAGTTCCTTCTTGCTGGATGCGATGGCAAAGCTGCCGCCCTCGGTGCCCTCAACGCTGTAGCTGGCATCAGGATCAACGGCTTTGACCTTGCTGACCTTCTTGGCGTTGAAGTCAGGCATGGGGTGCAGCAACTAAAAGAGTGCTGCTCTTTTTAGCCCGATATCAGGGTTTGAATGCCTCGACTGGGCAGCTGTGAGTCCTGTACAGGCAAAGAAAAAACCCCGCCAAGCGAGCGTGGTAAGCAATACATGGGGCACTACAAACCCCGCCAAGCAAGCGGGGTCAGTGCATCAGTTCAAGATTCACCATCAGCCTGCTGCTCCTGCTCACCACCCATTCCCATTAGCGATGCCAGGGCTGCAGCATCAAGCTCTACATCACTGAATGCACCTGAATCGTCCATTTCATCGAGTGCAGCACCGAGTTCAGCCTTATCGAACTTGTAGCCCTCTTTCTTGCCTGCCTTCGCGATGCTCTTGAGACCCTTCTTGGGGTCAATCAACGTCTCGCCATACAGCTCAGCTACATCAGATTCACTTAAGCCTTCGCGGAGAGAAGCGATCTGCTCCTTGATGTCACCACCATTGCTTCCGCCACCACCACTGGTCAATGCATCCTCATGAGCGGAGAGATCTTCAAAGTGGTCTGCTGAGAGTTCTGGTTTGCCTTTGAACGTGGCAAGCAGACCACCCACCTTCTTCTTTCCCCAGCCCTTGGCCGTGCCGTTGTTGTTGAGATACAGCTTGCCTTTGCCCTCGTCGTAGACCACATCCGCATCGGACTTCATCAGCTGCTTCAGTTCCTTCTTGCTGGAAGCAACCGCGAAGGATCCGTCCTCGACGCCATCGACAAGGATCAGGGCATCAGCATCGAGGGTTTTGAGTTTGGCCGGTCTCTTGGCTGAGAACTCAACAACCACTTCGCCATGGTCGTGGTCGTGCCCTTTAGCCATGACGATTAATACGCAATAAGCTTTTCTAGCTTAGTTTCAGTAATCCAGCATTAAGACAGTGACGCTTTAGCTGTTGCTCGTTGATCAGCGCATCAAAAACCCCGCCTAAAGAGCGGGGCTGAATGCAAAATAGTGCCAGGTATTGAAAGCTGATTTGTGGTATTAGTCAGGTTATTTAAGCAATAAGAATCCACTGTGGCGGCAGGCGATTCAGGTTTCTAATATGATATTCTGCCTTTGTTGTGATATTTCAGTCACGGCATAGATGATTACCAACCGCGTTCTAGGATCATCGCCAGGAATTCCAGTATTTGATTTGTAGCATTTAGGATCAACGCCAGGAGTTTTCAACAAATTCGTTCCACACTCCTAGTCGGCAGTAGAGATACTAAACCCAGCCTCTTTCACAATTGCAAGAACTGCATCGGTATCTGCTGCGCCATTGAATTTCTCCTGTAATTCAGTGTCGTCTTTGACCTTCTCTAGAAAGGCTTGTAGTTGTTCTTCTGACAATGTTGATGGAGGGTGTATGTGCTGTAAGTAGCAATATCATTTGTCAGGTGATGTTCCTGCCGTAACACCAGTCAGCAAGTTCTGTTGTTGAGCCACTTTCACAGCCACCAAGTCCATCACCAAGCATTCCCCAGCCCTGCCTCACTCTTTCTTCTGCCATCCAGCGGCGGTGGTGGGACCTGAATTAGTGGGTTGCAGGTTGGTGAAACGCTAAGACCGCTAAGGGCAGAGCATCAAGTTGAAAGTGTCAGCCTGAGCAGCCGCAATGTCACGCTCACCACGCCAGCTTCCGCAGGGCTATTCGTTTCACATCACCTTGAGGTGCAACAGCCGTCAGTTTTTGATTGCCAAGGGATTGAGGCGGGATGTGCTGCTAGCAGTGCTCGCCAAGGCACAAGCCAGGGTGCCCCATAGGTTGTATGCCGTGTGCTTGATGGCAAATCACCTGCATTTGCTTCTACGTCCTGATGATGCAAGTGAATTGCCAAAGCTGATGCATTGGATTGGCTGGATTTCAGCGATGGCTTTGAATCGCCTTTCTGGTCGTTGCGGGCACTTCTGGGAGGCTCGGACTTACGCCACTGCGATTGCGCCTAAAGACCACAGGCGCGTGCTGAATACGTTGCGCTACATCCACGCCAATCCAAAGGCAGCAGGAATCAGGAAAGGGTTTTATGACCCCTATTCCAACTACGGGCATGACGGCAGGTTGGCGTGTGATGGCATCAGTGAGTGGCATCAGTGAGTGGCACCCCAGTTTTCTGCAACTGGCATCAAGCCTGAAGGGATGCTCCAGGCGATATGAGCGGTTCTGCCAGACGTATCGCCATCACGCCAAAGCAGCAGCCAAATGCCATTGGGGCTCACGGATGCTGAAGCGATTGGTTCAGAGCAGCGGCAGCAACAGAAGCAAGAGCAAGCGTGTCTCGCCAGGGCAACAGCAACTCCCTTTTGCCTTTGATTGTCGCCTCAATCAAATCCCAGAGGAGTGGCATCAGATTGCGGTGAGATTTAGACGAGCCAATGGAATCCGTGATGGCGATCGAGAGCGAAGGTTTTGGCAGGTGCGTTGAGGGAATATGAGTCGATGTAGGGCTAAAGATACTTAGGCTTGTTTTGCTGTGCCTTGCGTTGTTCGGTGGATGGATTAGGCGACTGAGCGGGTGACAGCTATGACTATTTTGTTGGCAGTGGTGCCAGGTATTGAAAGCTGATTTGGGGGATTATTGGCCAGATTAAAGAAATTAAACCCCCCTGCTGCAAGGGTCTTGGGTGGTTAGGTTGTTAGGAGGGCAGCGATTTTGCTGGCTTAGGTATCGCTCGTGCTCTGCTCGCTACTGCCTGCTGTCGAGTACAGCGCTTGCATCGCTACAGCATCCAATTCAATATCATCAAATGCTCCACCGTTATTCATCTCGTCCAACTCTTTTGCGAGTTCATCACGCTCAAAAACATAACCTTCTTTCTTGCCATCCTTGATCACACGCTTGAGTGTTTTGCTGGGCTCCAGTGTGAAACCAACCAACAATTCAGCTTCTTCTGAATCCGTCAGTGTTTCTCGATACGCAGCAATCTTCTCTTTGGTGTCAACACCGTGCTCGTGATCATGGCCGTGCTCATGATCATGGTCGCCCGTAACAGCATCAAATGCCTCCATCCCCTCAAACTGCTCAGCACTCAATTCAGGCTTGCCTTTGAACCGGGCGATCAAGCCACCCACCTTTTTCTTGCCCCAGCCCTTCTCCTCACCGTTGGCATTGAGGTAGAGCTTGCCTTTCTTCTCGTCGTAGACCACATCCGCATCAGACTTCATCAGCTGCTTGAGTTCCTTCTTGCTGGAAGCAACTGCGAAGGATCCGTCCTCGACGCCATCGACAAGGATCAGGGCATCAGCATCGAGGGTTTTGAGTTTGGCCGGTCTCTTGGCTGAGAACTCAACAACCACTTCGCCATGGTCGTGGTCGTGCCCTTTAGCCATGACGATTAATACGCAATAAGCTTTTCTAGCTTAGTTTCAGTGATTCAGCCTGAGGATAGTGACGCTTTTGCTGTTGCTCGTTGATCAGCGCATCAAAAACCCCGCCATTGCTGACGGGGAAATGTGTGTGAGGTTTTGTCGGGAGATCGATAGCGACAACACCAACGCCACCCATCTGAGCTAGTATGCATGTACTGCCAACTCTTTTTAGATAATACCGGTTTCCACTAGGGTCAACATGAGAACCTATGCGTTCCCACGTTTGTGCAAAAGCAGGGAGACTAGAAGATACAATCGCTAAAGCCGATATAAAAAAGCTATTGAAATTCATACAATCAAGCAATAAGTTTATTAATATTAACGACAATCAATGGCGAATCCAGAATGTTCATAAATCTTAAAAAGCAGTTAATAACTTGCTATGTGTGAATGCTTTGTTGCGTTGATAAGTAGAGCTATGTGTTGATCAATAGGTCTTGACAGGATGTGTTCAAGCTGAGCCTTATGTATAGGGAATAGTTGATACTTGATTAGATCCTCTGCTTCCGCATAGATGTCACGGAGTTCGTTCAGATACATCTCCTTAGCCTTACGGTTGTTGACTGCTCTTATGTCCTTTAGTGTCTGTACCCACCTCGATTGAACACCGTCGATTGAGGCAGATAGGTAGGAGTATGAAACCTTAATTTCCATAGGTCGATTATGTTGTTAGTCAGCAGTCTTCGATTCGAACAAAGAGATATATTAACAGTCCGCCCAGTCTGTTTAGATATCGGAACCATCCCTGCTGTTGTTAAATGTTTGAAGTAGACGCCAGTCTGGTCAATCCTTAGATTAAAACCAAGCTTCACCCAAAGCACTGACGTCTATACCCTTACGAATCTGATTCCTTAGTAATACCACTACCAAGGATCAGTGTGCCATGATCAATTAATTTAAAGACGATGTGGCTCTCGTTGTTATATCTATTCGGAACCATCTGCCTCTAGAGAATCATCTAAGGATTGAACATTACCAAAGCTAGTGTTAGTTCTCACCTTCCTTGCCCAGATGGTCCCAGAGCGATCTCCACGTTGAATCGCAGTAAGGCCAAACATCGTATGAGTTGCTTGCTGCTTTGTCCTTGACGGTCGGCTTTCACCTTGCTGGACACTCAGGCGTTTAGAAATAGGTTGCTGTGGTCGATACTGCGAGCCGTACATTCTGTCATTATCAGGCATCGCTTTGATCCCTACTTTTAGCAAACACATACTCCACATAAGACTTACAAGCATCTAGAATTTCAGCTTCACTAAATACTTCACACTTCAATTGAGCCTGCAGATTCAAGACAGTAATCAGGCTAATGCTTTCGCGAGTTCCTAAAAGGTCAGCAATAGTAATCCCAGCAAGATTGCCAAGTGATGGAGCTGAATGGTTAGTTATGGCCTTTATTGTTGTGCCTCCGAATGTAGCCGGTTGAATAGGAGTTTGAGCATCGCGGACTTGACGCCATGCTGCTTTAAGAACGTCTCGCTTCTCAGCGGTCAGCTTTACCCGACACCCAATCATGATCTCTAGGGACTCCATCTTCGGTCGAGGACGATTCAGGTCAGGGAGTACGTCAGTGATTGTTGGTTTTTTTTTTAGTCATTTTGTTGGTTCAATTTGATGTTTCTTTTTTGGAGGTCTTTGTTATTAGCTGCTTCTAGTTCTGCGTTATTGGGAGTAGCATCAGTCTCGTAAATACTGAGCATAATCTTGGGAGGTACATAAGGTTTAGGTTCTCTTGCTTTATAGAGTTCCTGTTGCCAATTTTCACCGTTTACATGTTCTGCCCTTACCATGCTGTTGTTCATCGAGTGTTTGGATTTCTGACGGCCAGTACAGACAAACTCTCCCGACTCATCCATCACATGCTCAGTTCCGCAGTGGCTGCAGATCATCGAAATGACGTCCTCATCCATAGTCAATTCCCAAGCCTCGCTCTATCAGATGGACCTGTTATTTTTTTACCACTGAAACCAGTCATGCTGTTGATAATGGGCTTACCAACGTTGATATCAAAGACAAGGCGACGAACTTCAGAAGACAACCACTCTTTCCAGTCTTGACCAACACTGTCAGCTTGTCGCTTAATTTTATTTAGTTCGTCAGTATTTAGTTTCATACTGAATGTACTAGACTTCCTTGCAGCTTTGATTTTTTTTTCTAGGTCTGCTGTTTCCTTTTGTTTTTTTAGTTGTTCGTCGCTGGGAGTAGCTAATACATTAGCGTTCATAAGTGTTTCAATAGGGATTCTTGGATCGTTCATGATTGATTAGTTGAATTGTTGGCCTGAGATTGGGAAAGATAGTTACCAAGGATATCCATTTTCCTGTTGCTGTTGATCATCAATGGAATCATTGTAGAAATTAATTATGATATCGATGGCTTCCCTGATGTCGTCTTCATAGCCGCTATCAATAATTGCGTTGAATGACTCAATTTGTTCTTCAGATAAATTATCACTGGCCCATCCAATGAGACCGTCATAAGCATCTTCACCACCTACATTTTTGTAGATATCCTCGATGAATTGATCTGACAATTCTGACTCGTTATCGTCATCGTCAATTTCAGAAATGGAATTAGGGTTGTCATCATATTGTTCACCATTAGGTACATCCCAATCATGATATTCATTGCCTTCAGAGTCTTCATGAAAGGCATATTGCTGTTGGTGCTGCACTTCGGCGATTGCTGCTAGGCGATCATCATGATTGATAATGTTAGCTTGATCGAAAGACACAAATTCTTCACCAGTTGCCGGGTCAATCATCAGTGAAGGTTCAATAGTAAAGCCGGGTCTATTATTCATAAATTCAATTAATGTAAGTTTAGTTTTGTTCAGTTTTATTCAGTCATAGTGGACTGCAAGCTTTAGCTTGAGAGATTTAAAAAAGGAAGGTAGATACCAGAGCAGGAAGTATCTACCATTTCAATATTTAGCAAATGGTTGCTACTAATGCACAAAAGAACAACCACATATTATAGGCAATCAGCTTTTTAAGTCATCAGATAATTGGACTGGGTAGCTATTAAACAATATGCTCCAACATCTCTAACCTCTTCTTGTTCCCAAAAGTAATGACCTCTGCTGTCAGCTCTTTGGTATTCCTATGGAGACCAATGACTACAAACATACCATTGAACATAGTAATAATATTTAAGAGGATCACTAGTACTTACATTATAGATAGTCTTATCTTTCAGTAAAGAGACAACAAATGAATTCATAAAGAATAATAGAGACAGTAGATTGGTTAATGATAATAAAAAGAGATAGCACTACTATCTACTAATAATACTAATAATAATACTATCTCAAATAGTATTTGGTTTAGGAAACTACCGCCAGGCTCCGCCTGTAGATAGTTCCTGTGCTCTCAAATGAGCATTTATGGTGGTCCCGGTTCTACAACCGTGACGCTGACAGGGTTGGCTTTGCCTACTGACTAAGGTGCCTGAATTCCTTAGCTGACTGAGTGCCAACAACTACCTAACGAGCTACTCCCTTACGGGCATTCACAGCTAGGACTTTCTTTAAAGACGTCTCCAATCGTCTCAGAAGCTATCCAATGGGTCAGACCTTCGGAATTATCACTTTGCTAGTCGTCGCTTCTTCTCTATTTGACAGGACAAAACTGCTGTAATCGATTGCAGCAGAACGAGTTACAGCGATTAATGGGTGTCTCAGTTAAACATATAAATTGACCTTGAAATCTCCTCCAGTTTGCCTTCACCAAGCTTCAGACGTGGCAATTCCTCAGAAGTGATATTGAGGTCATCAGCAAGTTTTGAAAGTGGATCCAAGCCAGTATTAGGGTCATCGCTAACCACAGACATAAACCCATCCCTAACCCGATCCATGGCTAGCTCAAGATGAGACGGAAGGCATTTAAAGCAATCATGAGTCAGAGATAGGGGGTGGTTCCAGGTACTGAAAGCCTCCTTACATAGAGCAGCATCAAAGGAATGAACAAAACCAGGGATACTGGCAGCAACGACAGCAGATTTATCAATTGCTCCTTTACCGGCGATACCACCTCTACCATTACCTTTAGCAATCATGACTTTCCCTAAGTGCTCAGTGTAGATCGGTTCGGCATCAACCTGATGGATAGCAACGTGAATCAGATCGCCCGTAGGTACGCTCCATTTGACGTTACGGCAGTCTTTGTTCACTGCTAGCTTGAATAACTTTTTCAGCCATTCCAGAGCCTCGTAGGCCTCTCTGAAGACCTGCTTAGAGCACTTCAGGATGATCTGGGTCAGAGTCTTGGTGTCGTTGTAATGGATGTTCTCAACTGTTTCATAGACGCTGTAGCACTCCTTATCCCAATGGATCTTGACGCCTTCATCCTTGAGTGCTTGAACGATGTCACCCCTAATAGTTTTAAAGCTTCCGTCATAAAGGCTGATCATGAGTGCTGGTTTACCCATGCTCCGCCAATGCAAGTATTTAACAAGATGCGGAGCATCCCTAGCAGCTACTTCCCTAGCAATTCTCAACACTTCCATATAAGCATCCATAGGTGGAGATGTAGGTGATTCAGGAGTTAATAAATTGGCGAACTTCATTCCCTTTGGGTCTCGTCTCATACCACTCAACAGCTGAAGACCAGAAGCTGTGGCATCAGCTCCAATAGGAACTTTCCAAAATGGCTTGACCTTCTTAATGACATGATCATTCCACTCCAAACACAGTTGCAGAAACTGCCATGGTTCGTTAGCATCTTCTATCAAGGCTGCACAGCTAAGTGGATTCTCAGCTATTTGGATAATCAATTCTTGGTTGTCATTGGTCCATTGCTCCCGTTCTTGATAGCTAATCTTTGACCCTTTGTATGCAGCTCCTATTGCCTGTTTACAGGTTCTCAAAGCGTCGCTACCAGGCTCAACCTTACATCCATCCCTAAACATCAATAAGGACTTCTCTAGGTCCGTAGCCTGGGGTTGTAGCCAAGCTTGTTGTGTGTAATAACGAGACCTGTAATCCAATGACCAAGATAGATAGAAAGTTTTCAACCTATAAGTATCAGCAAGTTTTAGGGATTGTTTTGTTCTGACAGCTCGCTTGGAATAGCTCAAATAGATTTCATGCTTTTCCTGTTTAGCTTGTTTCCATTCCTTCATTGCCTCAGTATTTTCAAGGATATGTTCTGGGCAACCACCTTTAGCTGGTTTATCAAATGGCTCCACTATCAATGAACCTAGGTTGATTCGGTTTTGTTGAAAGTGTTGGGCTACGTCAAGCACTCTTGTGTCTACCTTCCAAGCTACTGCTTGTAACCTGTTTAACAAAGCGACAGCTTTCTCACCGAACCAACTATCAGAATCATAAGTTCTGGCCATAAATAGCTTTCTTCTTAATTCATCAAGGTGATAACCCCCACTGTTGTTATGTCGTGATGGTGAATCAAGAACTTGCCATTGCTTTGGTTCAAACAGTAAAGGGTAGTTCATAAAAGAACCTCTGTGTAATTTATCATTCCAATGTTCAAGGATTTGGATCAGCTCATCTGCATAAACCATCTTTGTGTTTTTCTTGTCTTTGTAGATATTCTTAAGCTCAACTAGATTTAAATTAGCAGCTACCTCTAAGATATAAAGTCCAACTTGTGCTCTAGTTTTAGAATTCCAATCAGACCAACGCATGATGTTATTCGAGTCAGCAATCTTTTGGCTAATTACTTTAGCCGCTTTCCTTCTGTTTCTTGGGTCAGCATTTGGTCTCTTGACCCATCGTTTAATTGTTTGCTGATCTTTCTCATTGAACTTACCATAGTAATATCCAAACCTAAGCTCATCTTCAATTCTAGATCCAATCACATTTGCAACCTTAGCTGCTGTCATCTCTTTCTTACTGGAGTAATGATCTAATATTGTTTTGAAGGCTATAACACTGGTTATCATAGGAGACAGTATTTCGAGGATGTCATTGATTTGCTTTGCAGCCTTGACGATGTTGACTCTGCCTATGCTTTTGTTCAGTGCCTTTTTATTTGTCTTTACCAATTCATCGCAAAACCAAGCCACCCAAGTTTGTATTGCATACCGTCCGGGTCCGGCGTTGCTGTAGTATTTTTTGGATTTGGCATCTTCAATCTCTTTACAATATCTTTTTTGACCTATTTCGATCAGATAGTGCTCAAAGTCTTCTTCAGTGGTGAACGTCAGTTGATTCATTTTGTTTTAGTAAATAGGATTTGTCTCTGTACAGACAAAAAGGAACTTCAGCAGCAAGGATTTATCCTTACCCTCACGTTTGTTGCTGCTTTTGGATTGTGGATCTCCTTCCAGCCTTATCTGGATTGACTGTTTTTCAGATTAAGGAGAGCTGATTCTTCTAGTAGTCGAGTGGCTTGACTCAAAATCCAAATAGCGTCTGACCTTGAAGTTGTTTCCTGTGCCATTTTCATCAAATGGTGATAGTTATATTGAGTTGTTTGTTTGTTCATGATTTTTACGCTGTATTCGGAGTTGGTTAATGTCAATGTTGAGAAGATTGCTGATGAATTGCCATGAACATCCCAAATCTTTAATTTGAAATATTTGTTCAAGTTCTGCTTTTGAGAGTTGACGACATTTAATTGATTGACTAGACATTGCTTAAAAAAGGTTGACTTGTTCTACTGAACTTGACAAATTATTAGAGTGTTGATTTATCGCATTGATTTGACGAATCCCTTGATTCCTTATATTTAGCCGGGCATAGATTTGCTGGATTATTGCAGCAGTATTACCAGCCTGAGTTGCCACATCAAAAATACTTACGCCTGCTTTTAGCCGATCCTCTATGAAGCTAGTGCGAAGTGAGTACAAAGTATATTTTTTATTGGAGTATCGACTTCCTTGCAGATTGTGTTCAACTTGACCTCTTAGCGATACCCATTGCTCGTTATAGCTATTGTAGGCATAAGGTTTCATGTTTCTTCGCGGATCACCAAATACATAGTCAGTACTTACTAGTGGATCTAGGCCATGTCCCTTTTTATATCCTTTGATTAGTTCAACCCATTCCTGTAGTTGAAATGCAAAATCAACCGCTATTTCACGAGTCTTTTTTGTTTTTGCTCTTGTTGTAGTAACGTAAACTATACTTTTTCCTCCCTGCTGAATGACTTCAAGTTGATTGAATTTCATCTTGATTGTTTCCTCTGGTGACATTCCGGATGATTTTTGCCACTGGATAAAGTAGTAAAAAATGACCCGAAAAAAATGAGCTTTTGAGTTGATACCAACTTCAGTATTACTCTTAGCTCGATCGACAAATATTTTCCAATCCTTTTCATTAATGCCAGGATTTGCAGTAAGATCTGATTGTTTAATTTGTTGAGTCGGTACAAGTGGTCGGTATTGATTCATCAATAATTCAGGGGCAATCATTTTTTCACCTGCCAGAAATTTAAGCCACTGGGTGATAATCGTGAGTTCATTTTTAAGTGTTAAAGCAGTTACATGTTTGCGATACAAGAGATATCCATCAAAGACGCCTAAATTAAGATGATTGGTTCTAGTGATGTTCTTTGATTTAAGATACGGAATCACGTGAAGATCAAATTGCCTTCGCTTTTTATCTATACCTTGTATTTTAACCTGACCAGCGTAACTTCGTTTTTCCTCCATTCCAAGCCAAATCTTTACTGAATTAACAATCGTCTCTGTAGGCTTTAGATCAAGTCGAGTGTCAATGTAATTCTGTAGATAAGCATGATCAGGTGCTATTCCAGTTTTCGCAGTCTGAATTGCGTCTTTAGCACTTAGTTCTTCGATTAATCCTACGGCGAGAGTTATAGCATCGGCCATAGTTGTTGCTCCTTTGATTATTCGTTGTCTGTAGGCCCTAATGCATTTTCGTTTTACCCTTAGGTAGAACTTTCCAGCATTAGGTCCGTTACCAAACCTGATGATGTAGCCGCTGCCAAATTCGTGTTTTTCAACAATTTTTGGCATGATTAGTGACCCTCCAAAAGAATGTGTGAAAGAGTAGGCGTGGTGAAGCAGTAAGTGAAAATTACGGCCTCAAATCTTTTTTTCGCTTATATCTAGGCGCGTTTGTGCAACCCCTGACAATTCAGGATAGGACCAATCCTGTTTAACCAACACCTCTAAATATCTCTTGGCATGACTGGCTTATCCAATTAAGAAATTGGTTGATTAAAGCCTTTGGATTTAGGATGCCTGTTGAATTAGCTATGCATCCCTCCCCTTTTGTCCGCCCAGATTTCGATTGTGAATTCAAGAAGAAAAACAGCTTCTGATCTAAGGTTTGATATTTAGAAGCCAGTAATCATTAATCGGTGGAAAGCCCGCCTCTGCTGAACGCCTTAGAAGGATCGGTTGGTTGGGGTACTGCGGTAATGCCAGGCCCTGAAGTTGAATCCGTGTGTTTCGTCAAGGTGTAGTTCATAAGCAGGTCCTCTGAACATGATCAAGGACAGCAAGAGACTGCTCTAGAGCGTGGAGAGTTTTGGAATTGTGCATGGAATAGTTTGAATTTGGTTTGAATCCCCGAAACTAAGCTCGGGTGCAATTTAGTTATAGATTGAATCGCAGGGTTCCTGATCAATCCCCCGGCAGTGCAACTTCATCAGCAGCCTCTTCAGCAATGGTTGGGTTTTGTTGCAAAGCGGAGTGTGCCGAATGGAACATCACTTGAAGCTGACCTTTGCCACAATCAATACTTATATTAACTGTTGCTAGATTGGAGGATGCCATTTAGGTTTTTATCGATTAGTTTCGGTTTTAATGCAATTGACTATGAATCGATTGTTACTTCTCCTGCCGTTGACAATTTCTTGGATTAGTTGTTCTTTTCCAAACCCTGCCAATGCTGAGCCAACGCTTCAAGAGCGATTGGCGGTTTCAACTGTTGTCGGACAGCACGGGCTGCTGTGTCAAATGATTGCTGAGAAGATCATTACCCCTGAGCAAGCTCAGAAGGGTGTCGATCTTATTATTAGTATCAACCTAGAAAGCTTTAAATCTATGAGTCCAAATGATGTTTCGTTGATGAAAAAAGCTCTCAACTGGGGTTGGGACTTCGCCGGGAAGCGCGGGAAGGATCTGCACCCGGCTTGTCCTTTGGGTCCATCGCCTCTCTTTCCATAGCTATTTGCTTCTGTTCCTTATTCTCACGTCCCCTTCAGCAATGGCAGGGTTTTTGATGGGCTGATCAACGAGCAAAAGCTAAAGCGTCACTGTCTTCAGGTTCGATCACTGAAACTCAGCTAAAAATTCTCATCGTGCATTAATTGTCATGGCAAAGGGGCGCGACCACGACCACAGTCATAACGGTGACACAAAAGAGCAGATTGCTGATTATCAAGAATCACTGACGGATTCAGAGCAAGCTGACCGGTTGGTTGACTTCACATTGGAGCCCAGCAAAGCTATCGCCGCAATTTCCTCAGCAGTACTTTTTGGCGCGCTTTTGCTTTCTGCTGCTTCTGCTAATTCTCAAGAGGTCAAGCCAATCGAAAGGACACAATCTGGATGCCCAGGCGGCTATCACATCGTGATGAGTGAGTGCAGGCCAATGAATGGTGCTAGGCCTGCGAGACAACGGAAAGACGGTCGATGTCCACCTGGATGGGGTATATCAATGGGGTATTGCTTGAAATTACCGTCTTGAGGCAGAAGGCCAACAAGGTGGTGAACAGGAACAAGATAGAAAAGCTGGATGTTGATTCAATCAGCCGCTTGATCAGTCCCTTCAGCAATGGCGGGTTTTTTTATTGCCTGAGTAGAGCGAAAAACATTCAAGGCCGTCACACTTAACCTGTGAGTCACATCATCGACATTGCCTTGTTCCTTATTGATATAAGGCTATTGGGCATGGGCTCCAATTAACGATATCTTCCCCTATATATCCCAGTCCATATCCAATGGCTCGGAGGAAATGTTAAAAAAATAGCCAATAATTTTATTTTTGTGAAGACAAACTCTAAAATAATGGCTATTAATTTATGTCACTAATGACAGACATTCCACTGTCGGATGGAATGTGTGGAGTTACTACTCCACTGCCAATCCCGTTGAGCTCTAGAAGCAAAGACTACAATCACTGGTGGAAAAATGTTCATTCATATGAGGATGTAGTCAATTATTGCTGGGGCGACGTAATTAAGAAATTAAGAATAAAAGAGAAGGATGGCAATGATGAATTACTGGTTGAAGTCAAAAAAGGCATTGATCACGAGGATGATATTAATCTAAGGTTCACATCTACAATGTCTACGGAGGTTAGAGGAAAAAAACTAGATAAGTTTTCGCTGAGCAACGACATCACAACCGATGTTCCGTTCTCTATTGCCCTGAATGTCAAGAAGACTATATCGCTTGATATCAATTCCTCTCCGTATGTTATTGGAAGGCAGGAAACAAGACCAATGTCAATTGACGTGTTAACAGGAAAGCATGAAAGAATGTTTGTTTTTTTAGCTAGTATTGACAATGATGGCGAAGTGCAGTCAAATGCTGACATCTTCTATGCAAGATCTGGAGTCAAATTAATTAACAGCAACATTGGTCTTGCTTATGGCAAAGATCAATATACGTTAGAAGAAGGAGTAAAATTGAAGGGGAGAAATTTTGCGTCTTTATCACCATATACGTCTGATGGTGTTAGTGCGAAGATAATTCCAGACGGGGAAATTGATACAGTTAATTTGCCGAAAAAAATTAAAGGTGGCGGAGAGCTCCTGGTTCAAGGTTTTGGAGAGGAAGATATTTTAAAACTTTCTGGTGAAACAATAAGCTATAACCAACTCAAAGATGATAAAGACATATTTCCAGAATGGCTGCAAATCGAAAATATCAATTATTTTTCATGGATGAACTGAATCAAAAACTTCTTTGGTTACATAATCAATGATTCAGTTGTTAGGGACCTTC
>QCSN01000045.1 GCA_003211515.1 Synechococcus sp. AG-670-F04 | reverse complement strand
GAAGGCGAGTGGTATTGGCTTGTGAGCTCTTGACAAGCGTCACAAAGGGACTGGAAGTGGCGGATAGCTTCCGGGTCTTCGAGTGACGTCATGAAATGAGACAGCTGCCTCTGTTACCAGCGTGCCAGGAATTTCCGCTTAGCGTAAGCGCGCCTTAGTCAGTGCTGTGACCTCCATCCCCCGCGATCTCACGGCTGACGCCTGCGATCAGAGCCTCACCACCATGACGATGGATAGCTCTGGCACGGGCCAGGAGCCGTCAAGGGTCCTCGTGGTTGAGCCCCACCCCACCCTGCGCACTGTGTTGGTGCAAAGGCTCCGGCAAGACGGCCACCTCACCGCAGCCGTGGGACGAGCCGGCGAAGCCTTGGAGATCTGTCAGGACCAGTCCCCCGACTTACTTGTCAGTGCGGAGATCCTTGAACAGAGCTCTGCGCTGCGTCTTGCCGAACAACTTCGTTGCCCAGTGATCGTGCTTACCGCACGAACCGGAGCAGACCCGGTCGTTGGATTGCTGGACGATGGCGCCGACGATGTGTTGCGCAAGCCCTTCGGCCTTGAGGAACTTGCGGCGCGATGCCGCACGTTGCTGAAACGGGGGCACAGCGGACTGCAGGAGCGCGTCACCGTTGGCCCTCTTGAGGTTCATCTCCTGCTGCGTCAGGTCACACTTCGTGATCAACCCGTTGAATTGAGCCCCCGTGAATTTGCCCTGCTATGCGCGTTGCTGATGCCACCTGGGCTGGTGCGCAGTCGTCAGGAACTGCTCCGCATGGCCTGGCCTCCCTTCAGTGGTGGCCCGCGATCAGTGGACACTCAAGTTCTCACCCTGCGCCGCAAACTCGAGCAGGCCGGCCTGGGAGAGGGCGGAGGCATCACCACCGTGCGACAGCGAGGGTATCGCTTCAGCCTCGACAACTTGCCTGCGGGCTGAAGTGTTCAAGGCTTGGCCTGCTGAAGCAGCTCCTAAAGCCCCTCCTGGAAACGCCTGTGAAGTTCGGCCTGAAATTCAAAACCAATCGAGACTGAATTAGGGATGATCCGAAGCTCAGCATCCACAATTGATTGGTAGCCGGGATCTGAGCAGAGCAGCCTCAGATTCTCAAGGTCGTTGGCACTGAAGTTAATTTTATAAAGCTCGACAAATCGCTCTTGAACCATTGACCAAGACACCACATCCTCAGCGGTTTGCTTAAATACGGCGTAAATCTCCGCTTTCAGGCTTTCCGGTCTTTCAGGCTCACCGGTAAAGCAGCAGCTGAAGATGATGTATTGAATCCACGTTTGAACCCCTTATCCCAGCTGAGGGCGAACCGACGCTTCCGCCTTGATGCAAACCAGAAGCTCTCCGATCAGCGCGTCCATCGATGGCTGGGCAACTGCAGCGGAAAGTGCTGACAGCAGAAGGGCAATTAAACAACATCGACGCTTAAACGCTCGCATCTTTAATCCAACAAACCATCACGTTGTTCAAGTCACGATTGTGGACATTCGCCAGAACAATGTTGCAACTTCACCGATCAGCATCAAGCCTGAGAGACACGCCAAAACCTGATACGTCCAAGGGGGAGTGAGGCGACCAATCCCGGTTGTGGCGACGCCACTGTTGGTTTGCAGTAATTGCAAAAAACGATCGAACCTTTCGATCCGCTGAGGTAAAAGTTGATGGCGCAAATCCGCAGACTTCACGTAATACACTGTGCCTCCCTGGCTGGTTCCCACGGGCACGAGGGCTTTGATGTCCTGCCATCGCATCGACCAACCGCGCCGCAGCAACCAGCGAATCCAGGCCGGATAACGCACGGTGATCCCCGCGTCATCCGTTTCAACCTGCTCGCTCAGCAAACCGAATACGAGCACCAGACCAAACACCAAGCCAACGCCCATCCACAACCGAAGCGACTGCGGCGCTAGCAGCGGAAGAGGGAGCACCAAAGCCAGATAAAGACTGAGCAGCGTGAAGCGGATCAGCGGGGACAAACCGAAGCGTTCCATGGTGGTTAACGATCGTCCGGGGAGCCTGGCAGAGGCTCAATCAACGCAGGGGGCACATAGTCCCCTCCAAAGACCTCGGCTTCACGGCCCTCCCAAAAGCGACCAAGACGCATGAGATCGCCGTGCGCGTCATGAAGCCGCTCCATGTACTCATCGTGGGACAAGTCTTGACGCATCTCCTTCAGCTTTTGAAGCCGCAAGATTTGGAGATTCCAAGGCTTGCTGAGCTGGCCTCTTTGCTCAAAATAACGCGCGATTTCCTCGGAATTGAATGAGTCGGCCAATACGTTTGAACGTTGCTCCCAAATGCTAGAAAAACCAACAGCTGGCACGTGAAGCTCTGGCGTAGTTGATTTCAAGAAATAACGTCACCAACCTGAAGCGAGGCAACCTGTTGCATGGCTGCGAACAAATCAAGCTGGCGGCCTTCATCAACAAAAGGTTGATTAAGAGGATTTTTTGTTGCTGACTCAAGCAAAATCTGCTTCACCTCAGGCGCGGAGAGATCTGGCATGGCTGCCCACACAAGCGCGGCAGCTCCAGACACAATTGGTGCTGCCATTGATGTTCCCAGCATCCGCCCATAAGGATTTGGATCAGAAACGGGAAAGGTGCTCATTATTCCAAATCTCATCAAATCATACACCCGGGTTACATCGAGTTCTTGATCAAAATCATATTCAACTTCAAGTGTTCCACCAGGAGCCAAAATGTCAACAGTTTTTTTGCCGTAGTTTGAATACGGAGCTATTCGGCCGTTAGCGCCAACGGAACCTACAGAAATAATATTATCAAGCTTATGGCCAAGGCTAGCCCAGCCGGCGAAGAACCGATCATTATTTCCAACACCATCCCAATAATAAAGATCACCTTGCTGGCGCGAAGCCTCATTCCCCGCCGAAACAACTACCAATACATCATTATCAGCAGCATAACGAAATGCATCTTCAGCACGAAGATAAGCCTTACGCACTGCCTTGTTGAACCCTTTTTTAGTGTAACTTTCGGGAGAAATTTTTATATTATCTCCTAGAGATATATTAATTACTTTTGCGCCATTGTCAACCGCATAGCGAACGGCCTCAGGAATTTTACGATCAATTTGGTTTGGATCATATACAAGATTCATTAATTCAGCCTGCCAAGCCACACCCGCAACACCAATCCTGTTATTACCTTCAGCACCAATAATTCCTGCCACGTGGGTTCCGTGACTACAAAGCCTCGGAGCAAGGCAGAATTCAGCATTACCAGCTACATCATTTTTCGCACTAAAATTCCAACCGTGGATATCATCATCATAGCCATTTCCATCATCATCATGATCCGGAAGCCCTTCCAACTCTTGACGATTAACCCATAAATTGTTCTTCAAGTCGGGATGGGCGTAGTCAATCCCATTGTCAATAACGGCAACAGGAATTCCCTTGGCACTCGTGCCGTACAACCATGCTTCTGCCGCATAAGTGTCTGAGTTCAAAACCGAGAGTTTTGCAGTAGCTGACTCCTGAAAACTCCCATTAAAAAGATACCATTGCTGATCGAAAAACTCATCATTTGGCACATTAATGCGTGGATTATTTCCATGCTTATAACGAAGAAATTCGAGCGTAAATTTACTTACATCCTCAGCCAAGGGCTTCGTCAAATTTCTTACACTCAGGATGTACTCCTTACCTCGCCTTGCCTGAAAAAAAAGGTTTTCCTGTTTCAGGCCAGCTCGCGTCGATGTCACAAATGGATGTGCACCTTCCTGGAAGAACTCCTGAGCTGTGTAAACCTTCAGATCCGAATCTCGATTCATCCCCTTCAGCCGTACGTATACATCCTGATCGTGTTTACTCCTAAAAGCGAAGTAAGAACTATTCAAACCTTTATTAGCGCCCTGTATTGTTAAAACGCTTGAGGAAGTCTTCGATAAATACTTATTTAAATCATACATATGCGTTATCCTTTCATAACTTTCATAGTTCAAATCACTAAGCTTCACTTTTGTTGGCATCTCTTCGCTTCACAAACTTGAATCAATCATGTGGATGAATTCAGCAAGAGTCAAGTTGGACCCTCTCATTGCGGTAACGCCCAGGGATTCAGACCCAAGTCAGCCCCGACGCGGTGGGCACAGGCAAACCCACTGAATGCCACAGCGTTAAGACCTTGGCCGGGAAAACACGAATCACCGACGCAGTAGAGATTCTCCACCCCAGTGCGGTTGAAGGGCATCGGCAGGAGACCGGGCAATTGCATGGCCGGAATCGGCCCATAGCTTCCCTGAAACCGACCAAGAAAGCGTCTGTGACTGCGCGGAGTACCGATTTCTTGATGAGCAATCGCCTCGCTGAGGCCCGGAAGAATCGCCTCAAGCCTCTGGATCAGACGTGCTGCATCAGCGTCCTTTTTCTCGCGGTATTGCTTCGGAGACAGCCCATGCCAAGCCTGCATCGAGGACGGCGTGAATGTATGCACGATGTGGTGGCCTTCAGGCGCGAGATCTGCATCCAGCAGCGACGGCATCGACACAAAGATCACGCCCTGCTCGTCCTCCATCTGCTCCCAGTCCTCCAGCAAAAGATGGTGGCAATGGGTGCCCTCCGGGATCAGATCGGCCCGTACACCAAGATGCATCGACAAAAAGGACGGCGAGGGCACATAGCGACGCCGCCACACCTGCTCCTTCGACGGTGTGTGGGATACATCAACGAGCTGCTGGCTGGCCGCCCTTGCATCGGGATCAGCATCGGAAAAAGTGTCCCACCGTGTGGCATTGGAAATGACACGTTTGGCACGGATCGCCTGCCCATCGGCCAACTTCACTCCAACAGCCTGGCCGTGCTCAATCAGCACCTCAGTGACCCGAGCTTTGTAGCGAATCTCCCCGCCGTGAAGTTCCAACCCCTTGACAAGTTTTTCGGCAATGACCCCAACACCACCCTTTGGATAATTGATGCCACCGGCATGCCGATCCGAGAACACCATCCCCGCGTTGATCATCGGCGTGCGGTCCGCCGGCATCACGGACCAGCAGAAACACTCGATATCAATGAACTTCAGCAGTTGCTCATCCTTGATGTGTTGGCGTGCCACAGCGCCGACGTTGAACGGCAACCAGCGAGCCAAACCAAGGCAGGCCAATGGAGCCTTGAAGAACACCTTCGTTAAGTAGGCAGGATCCTCTAAGGACAGCAGCGGCATCGCATCCAGGCAGTTGAACACCTGCCAACAGGTGTCGTAGAACCGCCTAATTCCAGTCGCTTCATGGGGGAAACGGGCCGAGAGATCGGCAATGAACTGCTCGTAATCCCGGTCCACGGCGATCGTCAGACCGCCAGGCATGTGGTACTCCAATTGAGCCGGGTCGGGAATCGTTTCGCAGTGTTCACCCACGTCGGCCAGGGCCCTTGTGAGCAGATTCGTATACCCCTTCTGACCGAATCCGAAGATCATCGAGGCGCCCACATCAAAGGTGTAGCCCTTCCGCTTGAAGGCGCCGCCGCTGCCTCCCGGTATCAGGTACCGCTCGAGCACCAACGTTTTGGCGCCTTTAGCCGCAAGCTGAGTTGCGGTCACCAGCCCGCCGATGCCCGAACCGATCACCACGGCATCCCAGTTCTGCTGCTCGCTCATGGCCCAACCTTGACCAATTGACGCTAAGGGGCGGTCTGCTCTTCGGGGTCACTCCAATGGATCGGAGGCGACACCGTGAGAATCACCTCCGCACGAACCGGTCGCTGCAGTTCCATGCTGCAACGGGCATCGATGTGATGCCGCAATCCATCAATGGTGGCGCTGTTGAGGGGTTCCAACGGATTGATGTACACCACCACGAAGTCGGTCCGACCCAATCGCTGAACTGTGAAATCCATCATCTGGAGTGAGAGACCAGAAAGTTCCTGCGTTAACACCTGCGGCGTGCGCTGCAGGCCGCAATGCCTGAAGCGGTTCCCTCAGCAGCACAGCACTGACCAGCAACACCAGAAGCGCGTCGGTGATCGATGCCAATCGCGGAAATGGCGCCAGGACAGCAACCAGCAAAGCGATGTCACCGCAGCGGTGTAGGCCGCAACCGGCTCGAGCGTGAGCGGCGCAATCTCCGCACCACGCCACCAGTCGATCAGGGTGCCAAGCGAACTGCGTAGCCCAAAACCGATCACCCCCAGCAGAACCAGAGAACGGAACAGCACATAGAGAGCTTCCTGGCCTTTATATCCGTAGGGCCAGGCGCGATCAGGCGGCCGAACAACGTTGCGACTGATGCGACTGGCGATCAAGGACGACCCTATAAGGACCGCGGAGTACAGACCATCGAGGAGCAGAGCTGAAGAGCCTGTGAGCACATGGGCCAGACAACCAGCCAGCGTCATCACGGCATTGGCCACGATCCCAAACCGGAGCGAACGCTGCTCAATCCCGCGGGCTCTGGCGTCGCTGGTCATACCGCCAGCGGTTGCGAATCTTGAGAATGGATCATCTCCAGATCCGCCAGTGCCCGATCGCGATAGGCGCCATAGCGGGCGCGTTTGTCGCGGATTCGTTCCGGCAGCTCCGGCATCAGGCCGAAATTCGGAGGCATTGGTTGAAACTTTGCCGTGGGGGCCTCACTCACGAAGTGCGTCAGAGCACCGCTCATCGTGGTCAACGGCAACGCGATCGGTGCCATCCCCAGGGCCAGACGAGCAGCGTTCGTCCCCGCCAACCAGCCTCCAGCCACAGCCGCCGCATAGCCCTCCGTGCCAGTGATCTGGCCCGCCGCGAGCAATCGGGACCGGCTGCGAAACTGCAACGTCGGCTCCAGCAACTGCGGCGATTCAAGAAAAGTGTTGCGGTGCATCACCCCGAAGCGAACGAATTCCGCCTTCTCCAGGCCCGGGATCATCTGCAGCACACGTTTCTGCTCACCCCATTTGAGATTGGTCTGAAATCCCACGAGATTCCAGAGCCGTCCATCCTTGTCCTCCTGGCGGAGCTGAACTACCCCATAGGCACGCTTGGCACGGCGTACATCCCGGTCATTCACATCACCCCAGCGGGGATCCCAAAGTCCGATGGGCTTGAGCGGGCCGTAGCGCATCGTGTCCTCCCCACGCCGGGCGAGCTCTTCAATCGGCAGACAACCTTCGAAAAACTTGGCCTCCTCCTTGTCAAAGTCTTTGAGCTCAGCCTGTTCCGCCTCAAGCAGAGCCTGGCGGAACGCCAGATACTGCTCCTGATCCATGGGGCAGTTGATGTAGTCCGCATCCCCCTTGTCGTAGCGGCTGGCCCGGAAGGCAACATTCAGATCAATGCTCTCGCCGTGCACGATCGGGCTGGCAGCATCGAAGAAATGACAATCAGCCCGACCGGTGAAGAGGCGCAAGTCCTCTGCAAGAGGTTCACTCGTTAAGGGTCCAGTGGCCAAGACCGTGATCACGTCATCGGCAGGGAGTTGCCGTTGCTCTCGGCGCTCAATGGTCACCAAGGGATGTTGATCCAGCGCCTCTGTGAGAGCAGCGCTGTAACGACCACGATCCACAGCGAGGGCGCCACCGGCGGGAACAGCATGGCGATCAGCTGTTCCAATTACCAATGAGCCCAACCGCCTGAGCTCTTCCTGCAACAGGCCTGCAGCTCGGTCACTGCTCAGTGCACCGAAGCTGTTGCTGCAAACGAGTTCTGCGAAATCACTGCTGTGGTGTGCAGGAGAACGTCGCACCGGACGCATCTCCACAAGGGTGACGGCAACTCCCGCCTCAGCCACCTGCCAGGCGGCCTCGGTACCGGCCAAACCAGCACCAACAACGATCACCTTCTTTCCCGTACAGACACGAGTCGACATGAACGGGCTACCGCCGATGCCTTTTCATCATTGCCGAGGCTTTTGCCCTTCGTCAGGGAAAGGGCTCAACTTCGATTGGGGTTGGATGGAACCGAACAGTGCCTGAGTTCTTTGCAACGAAGGCTTTGCCGATCATCAAGAACCAGTGATCTGCCCTCCTCCGCCAAGGAAGACATTGAGAGGGCGAGGGGCCGAACCAATCAAGCTTGACTTCGTTTGATCAGCATCTGCAGCTGGCCAATGGCTGCACGGCCGATGTTGAAGGCAGCCCAGCTAACCGCTGCCAGAACCGGTGCCACCACAAGAAACAGACGGGCATCAATGCCGAGAACCTGGCCGGTGGTGATCACGCTGAAAGCGGAATAACCAACGATCCCGAGAATAAGGACGAGGCCAATGGCGACTCGGAAGGGGCTCATGGGTGAGGCTGAATTTGGGCGATCTTACGGACCATCCTTCAGATCTGGGACTTCAGAGGATGAAGCTGATCGAATTTGCAGCATTCCGTTCTGCGCGGCATGACGGGAAGCAAGCTCGGCGTAGCGACGCGCGTGAAGACGCTGCTGCTCAACGGTTTCAGAGCTCAATTCACGCTTGGGTTGAGCAGGGATCCCCATCACCATCGTTTGGGGTGGAACGTCCTTGGTGACAACGGAACCGGCCGCCACCAAGGCCCCCTCGCCCACGGCCACCCCATTGAGAACAACGGCACCGATCCCAATCAGGCAACCATCTCCAAGCCTTGCGCCATGGATCACAGCACGGTGACCAACCGTGACGTCGCGTCCAATTTCAACAGGCTGTCCAGGATCACCGTGCAGAACGGCTCCGTCCTGCACATTGCTGAATGCTCCGATTCGGATTGCATCGAGATCACCACGGGCCACTGCGGTAGGCCAAAGACTGCTCCCTTCGGCCATCACCACATTGCCGATCACAACCGCACTCTCCGCAACCCAGGCTGTGGCATCAATCTTTGGTGTTGGCCAAGGGGCTTCAGCGTTCATCAGAAGCGGGTGACAGTCTCCAGTTTCCCGGATGCTCAAGTGATAAATTCATCGTGTGCCGATCAGGCATGCCCAGGTGGGCGGGTCGCTAGCTCAGCGGTAGAGCACTCGGCTTTTAACCGATTGGTCCTGAGTTCGAATCTCAGGCGACCCATATTGATGCAGCAGATGTTCATTCACTGCGGGCTGGCTGAATCCAACTGGTCATAAGAGAGTCCTGTTCTGCGTGGTCGCTTGAATCACAAAAAAAGGTCTCGAACATCCCTGCTGTGCCAATCAACCGTTCATTGCAGTTGGTGTTGCAGCCCTGCGATCCGCTGTTATGACTCACAGGATTCATCGCCGGACAAGCCAAACAAGCGCATGCCTTACCTGATCTTCTTCGTTGTAACTCTGCTTCTGGCTCTTTTTGGTGGTCTGATTTCTCGGGTTGCGGCAGAGGAATACTGGATGTAAATCCGAGGTTGAGGGCGACAGGTTTGAACGATCCGGCCCTCATCGCTCAGGCACTCCCATCAAAGTGCCTGCAGGGTTTATCCGACATCTCTGTGCGTGCGCTGCTCCAGATGTCGGCCCCCATAACTATTCATCCTGGTAGATCGCCAAGTCTCCATTGCGTTCTTGCTAAGTCAGATCAAAGCGATCCAGATTCATCACCTTGTTCCAAGCGGCTACGAAGTCCTTGTGGAAAATCGCTTGTCCTCCCGCTTGGGCATAAACCTCGGAAATCGCGCGCAACTGTGCGTTCGACCCAAAGACAAGATCTGCTCGGGTCGCCGTCCAACGACGCTCGCCGCTTCCACGGTCCACTCCCTCGTAGAGCTGATTTTCCCCTTGAATCGCACGCCATTCGGTACCCATATCAAGCAGGTTCAGAAAAAAGTCGTTGCTCAGTTGTCCACAACGCGATGTCAGCACCCCGTGGGTTGAACCATCCCAATTGGTATTCAGCACCCGAAGACCGCCCACAAGCACTGTCATTTCAGGGGCACTCAGGGTGAGTAGCTGTGCTCGATCCACCAGCAGTTGCTCTGCGGGAACGGCAAGCCCGGAACGCATGTAATTGCGAAAACCATCCGCAATCGGTTTGAGGGGAGAAAACGATGTGGCATCGGTCTGCTCCTCCGTTGCATCCGTCCGGCCAGGCGTAAAGGGAATGACCAGGGGTTGACCGGCTGCTTTAGCCGCCAACTCAAGACCGACACCTCCGCCAAGAACGATCAGATCCGCCAGCGACACCTCCAAGCCCGCCCTGCATTTGGCGTGAAATGTGGACTGGATGGTCTGAAGTGTTCCAAGCACTTTGCTGAGCTGAGCCGGTTGATTCACTTCCCAGCTGCTCTGAGGAGCCAAACGGATTCGAGCACCATTGGCACCTCCACGCTTATCCGAACCTCGATAAGTGGATGCCGAGGCCCAAGCAACACCCACCAACTCTGAAACGGTCAGGCCACTGGCCCGGAGCTCCTGCTTAAGGACGTCGACATCAGCCGCATCAACCAAGTCGTGATTTACGGCAGGAATGGGGTCCTGCCAGATCAACACCTCTTCGGGAATTTCTGGTCCTAAATAAAGTGCACGTGGCCCAAGATCACGGTGAGTGAGCTTGAACCAAGCTCGAGCAAATGCATCTGCAAAAGCCTGTTGATCCTTATGAAATTTCCGAGCGATTGGTTCATAGATCGGATCAAATTTCAATGAAAGATCCGCCGTCGTCATCATCGGCGGTGCCTTTTTTGAGGGATCGTGGGCATCGGAAATCAGATGCTCCTCCTTGACGTTCTTGGGTGTCCACTGCCAAGCACCAGCCGGACTTTTCGTCAGATCCCACTCATAGCTGAACATCATCTCGAAATACCCTCCATCCCAGCGCGTGGGATGGGGCTTCCAGGCACCTTCGATTCCACTTGAAATGGTATGCACGCCCTTTCCTGTCTCGAACTGACTGTGCCAACCGAGACCCTGCTGCTCAATGCCCCCCCCCTTCGGGTTCAGCACCCACATGATCGGCATCGGCAGCACCATGGGCTTTACCGAAGGTGTGACCTCCAGCCACCAGTGCGACCGTTTCCTCATTGTTCATGCCCATACGCGAAAAGGTGTCGCGCACTTCACGGGCTGATGCCAAGGGATCAGGGTTTCCCTCCGGTCCTTCAGGATTCACGTAGATCAATCCCATTTCAGTTGCGGAGAGGGGTTGTTCGAGATCTCCCTGCTCGTTGTGCCGCTCGTCGGTCAACCAGCTGGTTTCCCTCCCCCAGTGGATATCGGCTTCCGGCTCCCAGATATCAACGCGTCCTCCGGCGAAACCAAAGGTTTTCAATCCCATGGACTCCAGGGCGCAATTGCCAGCAAGGATCATCAGATCTGCCCAAGAGATGCTGGTGCCGTACTTCTGCTTCACCGGCCAAAGCAGACGGCGCGCCTTATCGATATTGATGTTGTCGGGCCAGCTGTTCAACGGAGCAAAACGTTGGTTGCCGTGGCCACCACCGCCGCGGCCATCAGCACTGCGGTAAGTCCCAGCGCTGTGCCATGCCATTCGGATAAACAGACCGCCGTAATGCCCCCAGTCGGCTGGCCACCAATCTTGGGATTTCGACATCAAGAGATGAAGATCTTGTTTCAACGCCTGAAAATCAAGACTCTGGAAGGCTTTGGCGTAGTCGAACTCTTCTCCGAGCGGATTGGCTTTGGGGTTCTGCTGGTGAAGGATGCTGAGGTCCAGCTGATTCGGCCACCAGTTCCTGTTCTTGGTGCCTCCAGCAGGAGTCACAGCACCGCTGCGGGCGGAAAACGGACACTTGCTCATGAATCAGTCAAATGTTGGCTGGACTTGTCATCAATGTGTTCCTGAAACTTGTCAAATCATTTTTATTCGGTGGATCTCTATGTTTCAAAAAGGTTTAAACGCTGACAGCGATCACCATGCGAAGCGTTGACCTCGCCGTGGTCGGCGGAGGACTCGCCGCTTGCAGCCTCGTTGCCCAGCTCCAGCAACGCCGTTTCCAGGGCACGATTGGATTGGTGGAAGCAGGGCGTGGACCTGGTGGCCGTTCCTCCAGCCGCGAAAGCCGCACTGCTCCTGGCTGGCGACTCGATCACGGTGCACCCAGCTTCAATCTCACAGAACCGCCACCGGATGAACTCCGATCGCTTCTGAACCAAATGGAAAGAGAGGGGTATCTCATCCGAGACGATCAACCGATCGTGGGACTGAACAGCGCAGGCCGCTTCACAGAGGCACCGCAAAACGCTCAACTCGAGGGAAAACGCTTTCGAGGCCAGCCGAGCATGGCCAGTGTCTGCGAGGGGCTTCTGAAGATGGCTGATCCGCTCCTGCAGACCTACTACAACAAGCGGATTTGTTGGCTCGAACGTGACCGCAACCACTGGCATCTATCCACAGACGACAAAGCCTGGACCTTGGCGGCTCGGCGGCTGGTTCTGAGCGGCAATCTGCTGGCGCACCCCCGAGGGAAAAGCCTGATGAGATGGGATGCGATTCCGTTGCGGGCCGCCGTAACGAAAGGATTCGACCCTCAGCTTGATGACGTGCTGAGCTGCGTCAGCGCTTCAAGCGCCAGCATCCGTTGGACGTGCATGATTCAACTCAGCAATACCCAGAGACCTGAGATCACAACGAACTGGCCAGGTCAGATCTGGCTGGATGAAGGAGCTCAGAACCGTTGGCCCGTAGAGCGACTTGTACTGCAGCCTCAACAGAACGGTGGACTTGGGCTGGTGATCCATGGCTTACAGGAATCGGAACCATGCATCACCCCAGAGGGAGGTGGCTCCCCTGCCGAAGCACGCGAAAGGATGTTTCTTGATGCATTGCCGGGTCTTCTTGCATGCATGCCCCGCGGCGAATCCCTACTGAAGGAGGCTCGGTCATGGGGAGTGATGCGCTGGGGCGCTGCACAACCACTTGATAATCCACTGCCGAGCTCACTTCAATGGTGCTCAAGCAGCGCCATCGGTTTCTGTGGAGATTGGATCGACACCCCCGGTTTCGGACGAGCCGAGGGAGCACTCCGAAGCGCGGTAAACCTGGCAGGGACGCTGACCGCCAACAGCTAAAATCTTTTTACCGGGGAGTGGCGCAGTTTGGTAGCGCGCTTGCTTTGGGAGCAAGATGCCGCAGGTTCAAATCCTGTCTCCCCGATCCATGAAAACGTCAGTCCCCAATTGACGTGCATTCCGCTCCGCAAGGGGCGGTTTTTTATTGATTGAAAACGCGTGTGTGGTCACGGTGTGGTGAGAGAGCAGGACCACGCGGCGCTCACCACACAACTTTCATGCCACTTATTGACAGATACACACGCACTACCAACAATGGATTCATCCCGAAATCAGGTTGCGGCTGGCGCAGGTGCGGGTTTACTCGCAAAAGTAAGACGTCCAGTCCCCGACTTGTAACGCCTACCATTTTGGCGGCTCCTGATCGATTGACCCAGGCGGGTCTCTAACGACATGACGGCGGTTCTTTGTCCTTCCCCTTTGTGCAGTGGCACGGAAATCAAGGAGCAATCACGCTTTCAAGGTCAACGGTCAGACCTTACGCCCGAAAAAACTGGGCGAAAAACACGGAAAGGCTGGTGCCGAAATGGTCCAGTCGATCTCTAAAGCCGTCGATAAAATTGACGCCGAAATCCGTGCAGGTACGTATACGCCTGACCCGGGCTGGCATCAGTTCAAGGACCACGGCGGGTTGCTTGGTGACGTGCTGAGAGCAAAGGGACTTATCTGAACTCACTAAATGCATTCGCCCGTATGGGTGCCTGAGTCGGAAGCGGCAAAGCTTCTGGCGATTAAAAACAGCACCATCCGCACAATGCGGCGTGACGGCAGGTTGACGCCTGGCGATCACTTCATCTTTGCCACTGGCACTGCTGGCGGCCCCGTTAGTTACAACGTCACGGCCATTCGTGAATCACTGGCGCAGCGCACCAAAGAAATGGTGGCGGCTGAAGCCAAGCGACGTGCCGAGGCAAAACAGCAATGCCTGCAAGCCATCGAGACCTACGACGAAACGGGACTGGACAAACCTATCGCTGAGGTGCAGTCATGACCCTGACTGACATTGACGCCCACACCGCTGAGTTAATTGAGGCGGCGGCAGAACTCATGCTTTTAAGTCGCCGTTCACGC
The DNA here is from genome assembly GCA_003211515.1 of Synechococcus sp. AG-670-F04. GTDB lineage: Bacteria > Cyanobacteriota > Cyanobacteriia > PCC-6307 > Cyanobiaceae > Parasynechococcus. The sequence goes on along the minus strand of QCSN01000045.1, from coordinate 1,706 downwards.
CCTGACGGTGGGTTTCACGAATGGCGTTCATTTGCCGCCACGGTATTACCCCTGCTGTTTGAAGACGACCTCAAGGCAGACGAAATCTTTAGCGCCATTGAGACCGCTGCACGGCAGGAGGGCCTCAAGTGATGGCTAACGCCATTCGACGCATCGTTAGCGCCAGCAAAGACGACGCACAAACAGTGCTTTCAATCGGGGCGCAATGGGAAAGCCTTCGTGCTGCTTATTGGGGGCATCACGGGCAGCGGGCAAAATCCGATGAGTGCTTTTTAAGGGCACAGAAATACGAGTTAGAGCTAGAGGACTTTCTCGAACAAAGCAATAACAGGTAGGAATTTCCACCCAACCTTGAAATTAGTTTGGGTTACCAAGTGTCAGCAGATGTTGCTAGCTGTCAAATGCAAATAGCAATACCGAGCTGGCACTTTGACGGGGCAAAATACCTTCTAATCTTTACTTACTAACCTCACTTATCAAGCTAAATGGCTGCCCCAGCTTCGACGACTTACATGCCGCCGCGTGTCGGGCTCTCTTGTGTAATCGAGCCCGAATTACGCCAATTCATTGAGCAATACCGCGAAGATCACGGTTTGCGGTCTGTCGGTGAATCCACCCGTCACCTGCTCACCATTGCTCGCGGTGTAGTGCTCTCAGCCGACGCATGAAAAAGGCGGGCACCACCCCGCCTCAGGAAAACATTGCTTATCCGATGAATACTAAATCAGGTCGGCTTTCCACCGACAACGCCCACATTCAATCCATCACAAACGCGGCAGCACAACGCCTCGCGGCTGTCCCGTATTACGCCCAACCCTTACCGCTTCCGGATGAGCACGACTTCCTTGCGGACGTAAGGGCTGACCTCATATTGGCCGCTGTTATGTGCGCCGTTGCCCGTATCGCCAAACAACGCGGTAAATCGTTTTCCGAACAAGTCGAAATCTGGACCACGGAGGTAAACGAATGAATGCCTCAGGTCGCAATAACGCTTGCCCTGCATGCGGCAGAACCAAAGACGCCGACTGTCGATGGGACGACGGCAAAATTCTTTGCCATACAGGCACTGACCTAAAGCCAGGCGACACCCTCACCATCGCCGGGCAGAAATGGGCCTTCATTCATCACCACGGCGGGTTTAGTGGCATCGCAGCTGTCTTCAAACCTCACCGCGACCGCAACCGTGAGAAATGGAAACGCGACCTTCGACGGCCCATACCAAACAGCCCCGCGCAACTGCTGGCTATTCAGCAAAAGCGCAGTCACTGGTCTGACGTTCTTGACCAGTTTTTCGCCGCGTTTGACGCCGCATGGAACGTCCCTGACTTTTATTCAGCAACCCCAGACCAAGTAACCGCTGCATTTGCCGCCATTGATGACGCGCGAAACAAAGCAGCAGCCCTGGCACCTCACCTATCCGCCATTTGGCATGAACACCCAGACTTAAAGCAACTACACCGCCTGCGCGTTAAGGCCTTCCTCAAACACATTGCCGATATGGCAGAAGACGTGTGTCGTTTCAAAGAACAAGACCTTGGCACACCTTGCCCCGTGGCTGTTCAAGCAATCGCGGAGGGCCTCTAAATGACTTTCGCCTCAGACCCACCACAGCTCGCTGACGTTTTTGAACTGCCTACCCAAAACGGTGTGGCACAAAACGAAGACGAGCTTTCACGGGCAGAACGCATCGACAATCACGTTCAAGA
>QCSN01000044.1 GCA_003211515.1 Synechococcus sp. AG-670-F04 | reverse complement strand
TTCAACTGTGACCAGGCCATGAAAATGACCATTCAGCGGCTTAAATACGCGCCAAAGTGACCCGCTCGGGTTGATGCTGATATTTACCCTTTCTATCGCTGTACGTTGTATCACACGGATCTCCTTCAAAGAACAACAATTGACAGATTCCTTCATTTGCATAAATACGGCAATCAGCCCCTGAACTATTACTGAATTCGAGGGTCAAATGTCCCTCCCAACTCGCCTCTGCAGGTGTTGTATTCACGATGATCCCCAACCGAGCGTAAGTGCTCTTGCCAAGGCAGATCACCGTGATGTTGGGTGGAACCTTCAGCTTCTCAAGTGCCACGCCCAGCCCGTAGGAATGGGCTGGAAGGATGTAATAGGAGCCGTCCTCATCCTCATGCAGAGGTGTCGGCTCCAGATTGGCAGGATTGAATCGCTTGGGATTCATCACTGTCCCGGGAACATGCCGGAAAATCATGAATTCCTGCGGAGACAATCGCAAGTCGTATCCGTAGGACGAACAGCCGAAGCTCAGAACGGGACGTTCGCGTTGATCGGGATCAAGGTGGCGAACAAGACCGTCTTGGAATGGCTCCAACATTCCCTGGCCGGCTTGCTCAGTGATCCAACGGTCGTTTTTCAGCATCAGAAACCTCGCCGCAACTCCGTCACCTGATCAGCCATCTCCATCACACTGGGAGGAATCGCAGGACCGGTGATGATCACATCCATCGATCCTGGACGCTGCTGAAGGGTGCTGACGAGATCATCCTCTCTGAGATAACCAAGACCAACAGCAAGACCAATTTCATCGAGCACCAACTGATCGAGATTGCCGCTGAGAAGGTGTTGACGACAGAGCTGCCAGATCTCATCAACCGCTTCATGGGCATTAGCCTGATCTGGTTCTGTGAGACAAGCCTGCACATCAGGTCTCAACCAGACCAGACCTCCGCAGAGGCGAACACAGTCCTTCGGCCCCTGGGACACGCCCCCTTTGAGAAATTGTGCGATCAGAACACGGCTGCCCAGGCCTGCCGCTCGCATCGCCTGGCTGAACACCGTTGAGAAACTTCCCCGGTAAGGGGCGGTATGAATCTGGAGCTGACCTTCCGGAGCAACCAGTTGCAAGGGAGATCGGAGCGCGACTGGACGCAATCCGGCACGTTCAAGGGCCCGATGATCCTTGTTGCGGGAATCAGGAGATCTCTGGCTTGTGGACAGGCTGACGGTCATCGCATTAGCGGTCGCCAGGCTCTGACCTGACTGACCTTGAATGTAGCGGTGGAAAGCAAGTCCACAACCATCCCTACACTACCCATAGCGTCACCCCATGAGGGTGTCATCCAGCACCTGCCAGGCTCTGGTTCTGTCGACTCCTGCTTTTCGATGGGCGAGAACAGACCGAGCCGCTCTGATGGCCGTGGTGCCAAAGACCTGCGCCGTTTCGAGATCAACTGGAATCCGATGGGTTTTGCCCTCAGTTCCCTGATCGTGCGCACCGGTCGAACTGCCGTGCTCTGCAGCGTGTGCCTCGACGAGAGCGTTCCACGCTGGCGTCAGGGGGAGGGTCTCGGCTGGGTGTCCGCCGAATACCGCTTGCTACCCGGCTCCACCCCGCAACGGCAAAGGAGGGAACTCCTGAAGTTGTCGGGCCGCACCCAGGAAATACAGCGGTTGATTGGTCGCAGCCTGAGGGCGGTGCTGGACATGGAAGCGCTGGGGGAACGGACGCTCTTGATCGATTGCGATGTGATCCAGGCGGATGCCGGCACGCGCACTGCGTCGATCACAGGCGCCTGGCTGGCGGTGCGGCAGGCAACACAACTTTTGATGGCACAGGGTCTGATCGATCGTGATCCGATCCGTCAGCAACTGGCCGCTGTGTCCGTAGGACTGATCGACGGATGCCCCTTACTCGACCTGGATTACAGCGAAGACAGTCATGCGGAGGTTGATCTCAATGTGGTGATGGCGGCCGATGGGCAGTTACTGGAAATCCAAGGCACAGCGGAGGGAGCACCGTTCAACCGCCAACAACTCAATCAATTGCTGGACCTTGCTGAACCCGGAATCAACACGCTCATGGTGGGCCAAAGGCAGGCGCTGGCGGACCTGCATGGGAATCAGTAATAACTGTTACAGGATGAACCTTCGCCGATCTTTACCTTTCGAATAGTTCACTGGACCCAGCGTCTAAACCATGAGCGCAGTTAGCAGTGGTTTCAGTCGCTATTCCCCTCAGGTTCCGGCGGCCACGTCAACTTCGGAGAACGCCAGTCGGTCGCTGCTTGAGGTCATCCGGGATCTCGATGGAGCCAGCACCGAGCTGGTGGAACGCAACAAGACAATCTTCTTCCCTGGCGATCCTGCCGAGCGGGTTTATCTAATCCGTCGCGGTGCCGTTCGGTTATCAAGGGTCTACGAATCCGGGGAAGAGATCACGGTGGCTCTTCTGCGTGAGAACAGCTTGTTCGGCGTTCTGTCTCTCCTGACAGGCCACCGTTCCGATCGCTTTTATCACGCTGTTGCCTTCACCCGCGTGGAAATGGTGACTGCCCCAGCAGCTTCGGTGCGCGCGGCGATCGAGGCGGATACAGGAGTTGGATTGCGTTTGCTTCAGGGCCTGTCCAGCCGGATCCTGCAAACCGAAACCATGATCGAAACGCTCACCCATCGGGACATGTCCTCCCGTCTGGTGAGTTTCCTTCTTGTTCTTTGCAGGGACTTCGGGGTGCCCGACGACCTGGGCATCACCATTGATCTACGGCTGTCCCATCAGGCGATTGCTGAAGCGATCGGATCCACCCGCGTCACAATCACCCGTCTGCTGGGAGACTTGCGCCAATCAGGTCTTGTTCAGATTGATCGCAAGAAGATCACAGTCCTCGATCCGATCGCCCTGGCCAAGCGGTTCAGCTGAGTCTTCCGCTGTGCGGGAGCCGCTCCTGTGAGCGGATGGCTGCTCATTGCAGCACTACTCATTCTGGGTGGTGTTCTCTCAACCTTGGGAGATCGGCTTGGAAGTCGTGTTGGCAAGGCACGCCTGAGTCTGTTCAACATGCGGCCACGTCGGACCGCTGTTCTGATCACGGTGCTCACCGGCAGCCTGATCAGTGCTCTCTCCCTCGGCCTTTTGCTGCTGGTGAGTCGTCAGCTGCGAGTCGGTCTATTTGAACTTGATGAACTGCAGCAACGGCTGACTGATAACCGCCAGGAACTGAGCAGCAGCCGAAAACAACTGGAGACGAGCCGTAATGCCCTCGCGGCAGCCGAGGCAGAACGTCTTAAGGCTCGCGCAGAAGTTCAGGAGGTGGAAACCAAGCTCACCGAATCGAAGGAACGGGCCGTCACGCTCCGCAAAGCGATAGCTCCCCTGCAGAAGGAACGGGTCCGACTGGAGGCCGAACAGAAACGCCTCAGTCGCGATATCCAAGCCCGCGATGCCGACATCCGTCGCACAGAGGCTGAGCTTGAACAGGTGCGTCAGCGAATTCGCGATGGTGAGAACGAGTTGAAGCAACTGGAGCGAAACCTGATTGCCCTGCGGCGGGGCGCCGTGGTGCTCCGCAGCGGTCAAACCCTCGCCAAGGCCACCGTTCGACTGGATGATCCAGGGCAGGCAAAAAGTGTGATCGACCGGCTCCTCCAGGAGGCCAATCTCACCGCTTACAGCCGTGTCAGACCCGGTGAAGCCCCTGACCGACAGATTCTTCTCCTGCCACGCAGCGACGTGGAACGCCTGAAGACAATGATCAGCAAACCGGGAACATGGGTTGTCTCCATGCGTTCAGCCACCAACGTTCTGCGTGGGGAAAACGTGGTCTATGCCTTCCCTGAGGTTCGGCCGAACCGCACGGTCGCCCGCGAAGGAGATGTTCTCGCCACTGCAACGCTGGACGCGGATGCTCGCTCACCGGAAGCGATCCGAACACGACTCAATCTGTTGCTGGCATCCGCATTTGCAGAGATGCAGCGCCGGGGCTCGCTCACCGAAGGGCTTCAGTTCGATGCCAATGCAGTGGGGCAACTGGCGCAGTCCCTTGGCGAGGATCCGCGAGAAAGAGTCACCCTGCAGGTGATCGCCGCAAGGACCAGTGACAGCGCAGATCCAGTGTTTGTCGCGATTCGGGTGGCGCGATGACCCGCGTCGCTGGCCTGGACCCCGGCCGCAGCAAATGCGGTCTCGTTCTTGTGGATGTTGATGGTGCAACCGTACTCAGCGGGGCGGTGCTGCGCAGCGACTCCGTGCTTCCGACCCTGAAAACATGGCACGGACAGGCTCCGGTGCATCTGATCGTGATCGGAGATGGCACCGGAGCCAAGGGATGGGCGGAACGCCTGAAATCGCTTGCCACGATTCAGACAGTCAACGAACGGGGCACCACCCTGCGCGCCCGAGCGCGATTCTGGGAGCTCTGGCCCGCCAAGGATTGGCGGGCTTTGCTCCCCTTTGGCATGCGCGTTCCACCTGGCGAACTCGATGCCATCGCAGCTCTCTTGATGGTGGAAGAACACCTTGAAATCACCTGTCGATGGCCGATTCCCAGGCCATTGTTCAGAACCGAGCCCGCACCGTGAATACATAATCCCCACCTGGCTCCAACTTGTAATCCGCGCGCACGAGAAAACGACGCAGGGCATCTTGAATCAGAGCTCGGCCCAAAGAGGGTTCCACTGACAGTTCACCGCGGTCGAAACACCAGCAGAACTCCCAGTGAAATCCTCCTGCCGCCACTTCTCCCTCCAGCAATTTCTCCTGGAAACACTGGCGCAAGACGCGCAGATGAGCCGTGGTCGCCGGAAGAGCCGTCATCGGCTGTTCACCAGGTCCTCCGGACGCAGACTGTTGATTCGGTTGCCGGCCCGTTCCAGACCCAGGCGTTGGATGCGCACAATGCCATCGATCACTTCATCCAAGACGGATGAAACGAGAGGTTGTTCCGCATTGTTGAAGCAGCCCAGAACATGAGAAACAGTGCGAGCTTTTCGTTCCGCAGGGTTATCGGCCGGAGCTCCGATCCCGATCCGCAGCCGAGGGAACATCTGCATGCCCAGATGCTGGATCGTGCTCCTTAAACCGTTGTGACCGCCGGCACTGCCCTGGGCGCGCAATCGCAGGCGCCCGAGGGGCAGATCCATGTCATCAACGAGGACAAGAAGCTGCTCCGGAGTGAAATCAAACCAATCAAGAGCAGCACGAATCGATCGCCCGCTGTCATTCATGAAGGTTTGAGGCATTAGCAGCCGCAGCCTCTGCTGACCAGCACCAATGTCAGCGACGAGCCCATGCAACTTGGACTGCTGACGAAAACTGACGTTCTCCCTGGCCGCCAAACGCTCCAGGGCCATGAATCCAATGTTGTGGCGGGTACCGGAATATTTGGATCCTGGGTTACCTAACCCAACCACCAGGCGAAGGGCCGTTTCCATAACGCACTGCGATCAGGAACTGGGTGGGAGGCTGTCCCCAGACCGCTCTTCGGAACCAACAACCTCCTCTGGATCAGCCATCGCTTTGTTGATTTCTCGTTCGAACTCCTTTGAGGCCGATTGAAAACCTTTAAGAGTTTTGCCAAGTGTTCTGCCGAGTTCAGGCAAACGCTTCGGACCAAACACAAGAAGAGCAACGGCGCCGATCACCGCCATTTCGGGAAGACCGACGCCGAAAATGTTCATGGGATCAGATCAGCCCAAGCCATTCCAATTGACATTGATCCCTTCCAGGATCAATGACTTGTTGTACAGCTGAAGAATCACAAGGAGGAAGACCAGGAACAGCACCATGAAGATGCCCATCACCGGAGTGGTACCCCAGCCAGGCACCACCTTGCCGTACTCGGAGTTCAAAGGGCGGAGGAGATCTCCCAGACGGGTGCGTTGAGCCATGGCGACGCTCGGTCTCGGGTCGTGTGAAGTCTGGATACTGTAGGGGCCGACTCCGGTTTGGGGTTGATCCTGTCGAGAGATGTGATGGAAAGTTCCTCACCAGCCATGTCCGTCGCCATTGGCGTGCTGACCGTTCTGCTTGGGCTCACTGGTTTTGGGGTGTATCAAGCCTTTGGCCCTCCATCGAAGGGCCTGGATGACCCATTTGATGATCACGAAGACTGACGCAGGATCAGCTCCGTCAGCTCTCCCGGCTGGATGGTGATCCGGTTTGATGCATTGGATGCCCCGGACGATCGCCGTCTGATCGTCCAGGTCATTCCCGGTTCCCATTCACAGCGGCTTGCTCCTGGGTTGAGGACCCGCAGGGCAACGCCGTCAGAATCGGGCAGCATCGCCAGGGGCACCAAGTCCTTCGGACACCCCGGCAGAAAACACGCATCTTCAACCCCATCCGCTGGGCCCCACCAACCGGGCTCACGGAAGGCGAGCGCGGCCTGGGGAACCCCATGACGGGACCAGATGCTTTCCAGGGGCATCAAACCCAGACGATGGCGATGCACACCCTGATCGGCACTGGGATCGGGCCAGGTCGGCCCACGCAGAAGGGAAACCCCCATCCGATCTGGAACACCGTCTGCACCCTGCGGACCATCCAAAAGCATGGCGAGTCCGCCACCTGGCGCTGCCGTTTGGGACGCCATCCAGGAAATCACTGGAACCTCCCAACGGGCCTGCTCACGATCCGTGGACCAATGCGCTGGACGTTCGAGCACGCCACCACTGGTGTCTGCAGCGAATCGCACAGCCTGCTGAGCGAGCGGCAGCTCGAGTCGCAGCAGCTCATGGCGCTGCTGCCAATGGACAGTGCACACCAGCTCCAACCAGGCACAGTCCGCACAAAGCCTCACATCCAGTCGACAAGCACTGCTGCCAATGCGGACCTGCAACCTGGCATGGGCCACAAGAGGGCCTTGTTCCAGCCATTGCAGCTCTGTATTCATCTCCACAGGGAGAGGATGCTGGCGATAGTCCGCAGGTAGATCCCAGGCGTCCCAGAACTCGCCGCGATCCCGAAAGCGACGCATCTTCAGCGGATGAGCCAGCTGGGCATGACCTTCGCAATTACGGAGCTGCAACACCCCCTCAGAAGAGATGTCGCAAGAGAGATGGTCATTGCGGATGGTCCAGACACCGCTCCCGATGGCCTCCACCTTCACCTCACCTCGCACGGGGGAGACCGGTGGTTCCGAAACATCAGACCGCTTCAGTGCCAGAGCAGACATCCCATGCTGCCTGGGCAGTTGCACCCAGGCGCCGCCCCCAAACGCCCCCTGCTGGGGAAGCCCTTTCCCCCGTGCTTGCCAGACCCCATCGGGAACGCGCAGCACAAGTGACCAGGCTGCTATCGGTTGCAATCCCAGCCAGGCTATTTCAGCGGCACCTTCAGCCTGGCGCCCAGGTCGAGCTTGAAGCAAGCGTTGAATCCCCGCATCCCGAGCGGCGGTGGCCCCACGTCGGGCCGCACGCCAAATCGGCTCGGCCTGATCGAACACCTCCGGGATCGAAGTGCCGGGCAGGATGTCGTGAAACTGTTGAAACAACAGCGCCCTCCAATCAGCCGGCTCCGTGGGATGACCCCTGAGCCTCAGCAGGGCAGCGACGGCATCCTGTTCACGCAGCAGACGCTCGAGAGCTCTGTTGTGGCGCTTCTGATCCGGGCGACTGGTGCCACAACCCCGATGCAGTTCGAGATAGAGCTCATCCCGCCAGACCGGCAACCCTGCAGCCAAGGGCTCCAAGGTTTCAAGAAAACCGCGAACCGTGCCGGATCGCCGTGGCACTGCCTGGGGGATGTCATCCCAAAGGCGCATCTGATCAAGGGTCTCCTGGGTCGGCCCTCCACCGTGATCCCCGACCCCAGGAATCCACAGAGCCTCCTCCACACCTGTGGCGGCATGCCATGACCTCTGCTCCTGAAGCATCTCCAGGGGATCTCCACGCCGACCGATCGGCGGAAGCATCAAGGCAAGCAGCTCATCTCCACCGCGGCCACGCCAACGGAACAAGCGATGCGGAAAGGGGTGGTCGGCATTCCAGGCCAGCTTGTGGGTACAGAACCATCGAATCCCATTGCGCGCTGCCACCCCGGGAAGCCCGGCTCCAAAGCCAAAGCTGTCCGGCAACCACGCCAACGCATGGCTCCATTCAGGGAACACCTGCTTGCTGTAAGCCTGACCCATCTGGAACTGCTGCCAGAGAGACGCTGTGCTGACCAGAACACAGTCGCTCTCGACCCAAGGGCCATTGATCGGCTCCCATCGCCCAGCCCGGCTGGCGGCACGGATCTCGTTGAAGAGCAACGGACGGTGTTTCTGCAGCCAGGCGTAAAGCGCTGGAGTGGAGTGGGCAAAATGCAAGTCGGGGGCCGCGTTGAGCAACGCCAAAGCCGAGCGGAAGGTGCGTTCCGCGGCGACCCAGGTGTCGGCCACCGGCCAGAGCCAGGCGAGGTCCAGATGAGCATGACCCAACCAGTGGATCAGTCCGACCTGGGGGTCTGCACTGGCCAAATGCGACTGGACCACCTGCAACGCCTCAGGGCTTGCCGGATCCATGTGCAGGCACTGGTTCGGCAACACCCCCCCCGCCTCAAGGTGCAGCTCCAGAGCCTCCGGTGTTCGTACCAGATCCGCATCACACTGAGGGGAAACGGGTTCGAGGCAAAGCGAACTGCAGATCAGGGCACCGTCGTCATGGCCGGGACTGCAGAGTTCCAGCTGAACCAGCAACCCATCGCCTGAACGGCATTCATCCGGTAAACGCCATCGGCAGGCGGTATCGAACAGATCCCCCTCGTGCACGAGCACACCGTTCACCCAGAGCCGCATGCACTCCGCCCACCAGCTCAACGCCAAACGGGCCTGATTGGCTGGTCCGGCGTCCCAGTGCTCCGGCCAGCGCAACTCCTGTGCCAGGCGCAGCCACTGACGGCCCCTTGGCCAGATCAACAAACCACGCTCAGCCCAGTCGGGACGGTGCTCCCGCCCCCATGACTCATCGATAAAACGGGAGCGATTTGGGTCTTCGCAGCGGTACCAACCCGACCGCAGATCGCACCTGGAGCGACGTCGAAACGTTTCAATCCACTCCGATCGCCTGGTCTGCAGGGCGTCCTGTTCGTTCTTGACCCTGTCATGCCCCATAGGATGATGCCGCTGTCACAGACGCCGGTCGGTCTCCATGCTCGCCCTCAAGATCTCCGTTTACTCGGTCGTCTTCTTCTTTATCGGGATTTTTGTATTCGGTTTTCTGGCGAGCGACCCAAGCCGCACTCCAAGCCGCAAGGATCTCGAAGACTGAATCAGACAGGTTTGCGGTCCGCGCAAATCACTGGTCTGCAGCCTCTGTTCCGCTCGCTCCGAAGTGGCAGGATCACGGGCCGCAGCAGGAACCCCTTGGCGGCGTCGCGCCTCTCACTGTGCATCGCCGGGTGTTTGATCGCCAGTCCTTTAGGTGGCTTGGCACAGTTGCCAGTCTTTGCACAAGAACTGCCGGCTGATACGGCTCCAGCGCCTCCTGCGTCCATCCAACTGCAGGCGGATGAACAATATTTCGACAACCGTCGTCAGGTGACCATCGCTGAGGGCAACGTCCGCGTTGTTCTTGGTAATGCCATCCTCCAGGCCGATCGCATTGAGTTCGATGCGGGGTTCCGAAGCCTCTTCGCCCGTGGATCTATCCGTCTAAACCGCGGCAAACAATTCTTTCAAGCTTCAGCGTTTCGGTACAACTTTCTGCAAAACGAGGGTGAGCTCGATGACGTCTACGGCGTGATCGACCTCGAAGCCCTGAGTAGCGACTTCTCTGGGCTTGGGGCCGTTTCAGAGCCCACACCAGAGCAAGATGAAGCCGGAACAGATCAGCCCACTGCGATCAGTGTTGCGCCACCCACGGATGTTGCGCCAATCACGGAAGTTGCGCCATCCAGGCCTATTGCTCCATCAGATATGGCTTGTCCGCCCGACATGCCTTCTGTCCCCGACTGGCATCCAGAACCCTGGGCGGTGACGGCCTGGGGAGGCCAGTCGATTGACTCAAATTTTGGCGATACCTTCCTGTTCAACGGCCGCATGCGGCCGGAATATCTGATGGGAATCGGGCTGCAGAAACGCATTTTCCGAGCTGGTCCCCTGTCTCTGGAACTCGAAGCAGATCTGTTCGGCCATGCAGCCCAGCAGCAGCGGGGTGGCGAATTCAATCAGAAGACCCCGTTCGCGGACCTGCCGGCTCAATCGTTCGGGGAAGGAATTCTTGGGATCGGAGCCAGACTTTGGGTACAGCCTTGGCTGAGCTTTGGATTCATTGAAGGGCTCAGCTACAACACCAACTACAGCCTTTACGAAAAAACTTTCCGCGAGAACTACACCCAGCTACTGAACTATCTCGGATTTGAAGTCGAAGCAGCGGTGTCCTCCGATCTCTCCGTGGTCGGCCGGATTCACCATCGCTCCGGTGCCTTCGGGACTTACAACGGCGTCACCGAGGGCAGCAACGCTTACCTCGTGGGTGTTCGATACCGCTGGGGACAGGACCAGCCTCCCGAGGAATCAAGCGTGATGCCTCCACCGCTGGGATGCCCTGACCCTGACCGTGAGCAGCGTGTGCGCCCTTCACCCCTCTCGGAACGGCTTGAATCGGTGGCTCTCGGGGATGGTGGACAACCCCAGGAACACATCCCTCAACAGGCAAAACGCCAACCATCAGATCTGTCCCCAGCGGAGCAACAGGCCCGTCGCAACGAAGCAATCGAAGCGATTGATCAACGGGTCTCGGATGTTGAATTCCGTGGCACGTTCGCGATTGAACGGCGCAACCTCACTCCCGTGGGGCGGATCAATTCCTCCATCCAGGATGAGAACCGCTTTGGAGTGGTGAAAGTGCCCCAACTGAAGCGACTTGGAACGAATCAACTGATTGATGGAACGATCAGCCGCTGGAGGATTCAGGCATCGCGAGTGCGGATCACACCCCGTGGCTGGACAGCCGATCGTATGGGTTTCACAAACGACCCCTTCACCCCGGCGCAGACGCGAATAGACGCGGAAGGGGTGATCGCCCGTGAACAGGCGAATGGCGACATCTTGATTACAGCGAGGCGCAACCGTCTTCTGGTGGAGGATCGCCTCCCTGTGCCCGTGAGCCGTCGCCAATTGGTTCAGCAGGAAGAAGAAGTCGAAAACCGTTGGGTCTTCGGGATCGACAACAAGGATCGTGACGGCTTCTATGTCGGCCGCAATCTCGAGCCCATCAGCATCGGATCTCAGACAAACCTGACATTGCAACCCCAGGTGATGGTGCAGCGAGCCATTGATGGGACCACAGACAGTTACGTCAAACCAGGAAAGCCCGCCACCAGCAACAGGGTCACGCAACCGAACAAGGCTGGCGATCTTCTTGGAGTCGACGCTGAACTCCAGGGACGATATGGGCCATACAAGCTGAAGGCGAACGCGGACATCAGCACCCTGAATCCAGAGAATTTCATCAACGGGAGCCGCTTCTGGGGACGCTTCGGACGCGACATCGAACTTGGTGCTCTTGGTTCAATGCGCACCAATCTTTTCGGGGCTTACCGCTACAGAACCTGGAATGGGTCCCTTGGTGAAACCGACATCGAAGCGGCATACGGCCTCTATGGCGAAAAGCGTGGCAGCTGGAGCAAAGGCACCACCGAGCACAGCTACCTCATCCGCGGAGCATTTGGTGATTACTACGCCGAGCGCTACAACAAGGACCGCATGCTCAGAACAGGTCGCGGCAGTTTGTTTGGGTCACTCACCAGCAGCTTCCCACTGCTCACCGGTGAAACTGCCGAGTTAACACCTCAGGCCGCTTTCCGATACTCACCGGTCCCCGTGGTGCCTGGGCTCACACTGAACACCAATATCAACAGCACCTTGGCCGCATACGGAAGCGGAGGTCACCAGAAGACGCTCAGTTTTAGTGGGGGCCCCACCGTCACCTTTGGAACGTTCAGTAAACCGTTTCTGGATTTCACCCAACTGACCGTGATCGGTGGAGGCACGCTGCGAAATGGTGCCAGCCCATTTGAATTCGACCGTGTTGTGGACTTCGGCACCCTTGGTTTCGGGCTTACGCAGCAGATTGCAGGCCCGCTGCTGATCAGCACAGGGGTCAACATCAATGTTGACCCAGGCTCCCAGTACTACGGCGATGTCATCAATTCAAACATCGAATTCCGTTGGCAGAGGCGCAGCTATGACGTCGGGGTTTACTTCAATCCTTATGAGGGAATTGGTGGCATCCGGTTCCGATTGAACGACTTTAATTTCAATGGCACCGGCGTACCGTTTGTTCCCTACAACCCGATGCGCATTGATGAAGGAGATGACGATTTACCGCTTTGATTAATCAGGACCGCCATAGATGAGATGGCTCCCGGTTAGATCTGCTCCTGCATATCGGATTCCTTCGGTACGGGCGCCAGGAGCATAGGCATTGATGACAACGGCCTCACTGAGATCAGCATCTCTGAGATCCACATCAGTGAGTTCTGCATTCGTGAGATTCGCTCCGCGAAGATCTGCACGATTCAAGCGGGCACCGCTGAGATCAGCACCTTCAAGGTTGGCTTCGCTTAGGTCAGCATCTTGAAGATCCACATTGCGGAGATCAACGCCGATCAAATGGGCTCCCGACAAATCCGCTTCGCTTAAATCACATCCCGGGCAGGCACCATCCTCGAGCAAACGCTGCAAATCAGAACGCGTGACAGGCTCGACTGGCAGAGACAGCACCGAGGCCAAGGCCACAGGGGTCATCGGACCAAGGCACGCGGCCAGGATCAGAGCGCAAGGAACAGCAAACCGACCCATCGACAATCCAGCTCTGTCTACTTCATAGACCCACGCGTCTATTTGCGCAGCGGATCGTCGGCTGCTTAGGCCGTCTGAAAACCGTTGATGTAAGGAAGTTGCTTCATCAAGGCAGTGAGCTCTGAATCCCTTGAAAGCAGCTGAGACGTGGCATCCCAGCGTCCGCTGCGCAGCATGTCCAATGGTCCTGGTTCAAGAGATACAGCCCAGCGATCCTGAGGGGATCCGAGGGCGAGCGCCATCAAGTCGAGACACCACTCACGACCGGGATCCTCGATCACCGCCTGTTGAATCAGCTGGATCTCTTCACTCGCTGCCGTCATACAGGGGATTCCCAGGGCAAGACAATTTCCGAAAAAGATCTCCGCGAAACTGACTCCCACGACAGCACGGATTCCCCAGCGCATCAGCGCCTGCGGAGCATGCTCACGACTCGAGCCACAACCAAAGTTGCCGTTGACGATCAGGATCGATGCCCCTTGAAAAGCTGGCTGATCAAAGGGATGGCTCCCGTTCAATTCCTGGCGATCGTCTGCGAACACCTGATCACCAAGCGCATCAAAACTGACGCACTTCAGAAAACGGGCAGGAATGATCCGATCGGTGTCAATGTCCTCCCCTTGAACAACGAGAGCGGTTCCAGCAACACGCTGGATGGAACCGCTTGGAAAACTGCTCATCAGGACGTTGGGTGAAGGGAGAGACCGCGGACATCGGTGACCTGCCCATGGACAGCAGCGGCGGCCACCATCGCGGGGCTCATCAGGAGGGTCCGCCCACTTGCCGAACCCTGCCGGCCCTTGAAATTACGGTTGCTCGAACTGGCACTGATCTGACGGCCCTCCAGCCGATCTGGATTCATGGCCAGGCACATCGAACAGCCGGGTTCCCGCCACTCGAACCCTGCAGCACGAAACACCCTGTCGAGGCCCTCGGCTTCGGCGGCCCTTGCCACCTGTTCCGAACCGGGAACCACAAACGCCTTGATGCCATCGGCAATATGGCGACCACGCGCCACGGCGGCAGCAGCCCTCAGATCGCTGAGACGACCGTTGGTGCAGCTACCGATAAAACAGACATCAACCGGCACTCCTGCGATGGCGGTACCGGGCTGGAGATCCATGTAGCGGTAAGCCTCTTCGGCGATCGGACGATCCGCCGGATCCAACACATCAAGTGAGGGGATCCGTTCATCAATGCCCAATCCCTGTCCCGGTGTGATCCCCCAGGTCACAGTCGGAACGATCTGTCCGGCATCAAACACCACTTCATCGTCCACCACGGCATCGGCATCACTGGCCAGGCTGCTCCACCACTGCACCGCCCGATCCCAGAATTCACCGGAGGGAGCATGGGGCCGCCCACGCAGGTAATCGAACGTGATCTGATCCGGATTCACATAGCCGCAACGGGCACCACCCTCGATCGCCATGTTGCAGAGGGTCATCCGCTCCTCCATCGAGAGGGCCTCAATCGCCGTGCCGGCGAATTCATAGGCGAAGCCAACTCCCCCTTTCACTCCGAGGGTGCGGATGACATGCAGAATCAGGTCCTTGGCGCTGACTCCCTTGGCCAGATGGCCATCAACGCGGATACGCCGGACTTTCAACTTGCTCATGGCCAGGCTCTGACTGGCAAGCACATCCCGCACTTGACTGGTGCCGATCCCAAAGGCGATCGCTCCAAAGGCACCATGGGTGGAGGTGTGCGAATCGCCGCAGGCCACCGTCATTCCGGGCTGGGTCAAGCCCAGTTCGGGGGCGATCACATGAACAATGCCCTGACGGCCGCTTCCGATCGCATTGAGCTGGATGCCGTACTCGAGGCAATTCCGCTCCAATGTGCTCAACATCTCCTCAGCCAGGGGATCGTTGAAGGGTCGCGTCTGAGTGGTGGTGGGAACGATGTGATCCACCGTGGCCACGGTCCGCTCGGGACAGCGCACGGTCAAGCCCTTGTCCCTTAGCGCGGCGAACGCCTGTGGGCTCGTGACCTCATGAATCAGGTGCAGACCAACGAGCAGCTGCGTTGAGCCCCCTGGGAGATCGTCCACCCGATGCAATTCCCAGACCTTGTCGTAGAGGGTGCCCGAACTCAACGGCGCAGCTGCAGGGACAGGAAACACTACCTGCGTGAGAGCAAGCGAAGCCTCAACCGATCAAGGGAGCGGATCACACTGAGCTGTTGGATGGCTTGCCGTCCTCGACGGGAGCCAAAGCGTTCCAGCGTCGCCTCACAACCATCAGGACCTGCTACGGCCAGATACACCATGCCCACGGGTTTGGCCTCCGAACCACCACCGGGACCTGCGATCCCACTGACAGCCACACCCCAGTCTGTGCCGAGCCGATCCCGGATTCCGCAAGCCATGGCCCGCACCACCGGCCCCGAAACCGCTCCATGGACTGAGAGAGCATTAGCCGGCACAGCCAGCAACGACTGCTTGACAGCGTTGCAATAAGCGATGACACCGCCCTGAAAGACATCAGAACAGCCGGGGATCGTCGAAATCGCTGCGCCCAGTCCACCACCAGTGCACGATTCGGCAACAGCCAGGGTCTCCCTGGCTTCACGCAGCATCCGGAGCACAACCGAGGGCAACGTGTCGGAATCCATGCCGTAGCAACGCGGCCCGAAACGCTCACGTAACTCCTGTTCAACAGGATCAAGCAGGCGCGACGCCGCAGCTTCATTGTCTCCACGGGCCGTCAGTCGCAGCCTCACATCGCCAAGAGCGGCATAGGGAGCAACCGTCGGATTCTCAAGTTCAAGCAGATCAGGAACCTGTTCAGCCAGGGTGGATTCGCCGATCCCGGTGAAACGGAGCTGACGACTCACCAGCACTCCAGAGCTTCCCTTATGAGCTCTAAACCACGGTTCCGCCGTTGCGGACCACATCGCCCGCATCTCTGACGGAACCCCTGGAAACGTCAAAACGGTGAAACCCTTGCGGGGCGTCCAGATCATTCCGGGCGCCGAGCCAACCGGATTGGGCAGCACCTCTGCCCCCCGTGGAAGGAAGGCCTGACGGCGATTGCTTTCCGCCACCGGCCGCCCATTCGCTCCTAATTTGGCCCTGATCTCCTGCCAAAGCTTTCCGCGTTCCTCGAGCGGAGTTGTGAACGCTGCCGCCAAGGATGCCGTGGTGAGGTCATCGGGGGTGGGGCCAAGACCACCTGTTGTGATCAGCACATCACAGCGGGATGCCGCCTCGAGTGCGGCCGAACTCAGACGCTCCATGTTGTCCCCAACAACCGTTTGGCGGTAGTGGGTCAGCCCGAGCGCAGCAAGCTGCTCTGCGAGCCACCTGGCATTGCCATTCAGGATGTCCCCAAGCAGAAGCTCCGTACCAACGCAGAGGATTTCAACCCTGGGCTCAGCCATGTCGATCGCTCAACGAAGCGATATCACGCGGTTCCCTTGGAGCCATCGGTGAGGTTTCGCGCAAGGCCAGTTCGGTTTGCAGTTGCCGCCGACTGATCACGACGGTTGCCAC
>QCSN01000043.1 GCA_003211515.1 Synechococcus sp. AG-670-F04 | reverse complement strand
CTGATCCGGTCCAGCAGAGATGCATTGGCCCGCCCGGTGCGGATGGTGTTGAAGTTGCGCTGGGTGGCCTCCACCGACTTGCGCATGCTTGCTTCGAGGTCCTTGGTCGACATGGGGTGCTTGCTGGAGGAGGCGTTCAGGTTCAGAGGGGATCGCCGATGCGGGATCCAATCGGTTCACCGGCAACCGCTTTGCCGATGTTGCCAGGTTCAAACAGGTTGAACACCACAATCGGGATGTTGTTGTCTTTGCAAAGCGCAATGGCGGTGCTGTCCATCACAGCCAGTTCTTCGCTAAGCACCTGCTGGAAGGTCAGGTGCTCATGCTTCACGGCATCAGCGTGTTGACTGGGGTCCTTGTCGTAGACGCCATCCACCTTGGTGGCCTTGAACACCACGTCAGCGTTGATTTCAGCGGCTCGGAGCGCTGCGGTGGTGTCTGTGGTGAAAAAGGGATTGCCACATCCGGCTCCAAAAACAACGACACGCCCTTTCTCAAGATGGCGCATTGCTTTGCGACGGATGTACGGCTCAGCCACCTCCTGCATGGCGATCGCTGTCTGCACCCGAGTGGGAACACCGGCCCGCTCCAGTCCGTCCTGAAGCGTGATCGCATTCATCACCGTGGCGAGCATGCCCACGTAGTCGGCGGTGGCCCGTTCCATCCCCGCCGCTGAACCTTTTAAGCCGCGGAAGATGTTGCCTCCGCCCACAACGATGGCGAGTTGGGTGCCTCCAGCCACCACCCTGGCCACGTCCTCCGCAATCGATTGGACGATGGCGGGATCGATGCCATAACCCTGAGACCCCATCAGAGCTTCTCCGCTGAGCTTCAGCAGAACGCGTGAGTACGCCATCAAGAGCCCTTGATCTCGCCGAGAGTAGCAAGCAGTGGCTTGTCCTACTCAGAGTCGCTTGCATGGTGCAGATCCCATCGCCGAATGGATGATTCCTCTGTCAGTCACAGCGCCGTGATGGCTCGGTTGACTCTCTCTGCTCTGAAACGTGCCAGCCAAGATCCATCCTGTTGGCGGGAGCCCACGGTGCACCGTGCCCTGCTGGTGAGCGGTCTGTCGGTGCTTACTGAAGCCACGCGGCAGCTCAAAGCGGATCTGGATCAGAACATCGCCTGACATCCTCAAGGGTTTGTTGATGCCAGCCGATCTCAGTACTCGATTCCCGCTTGAGCTTTCACCCCTTGTTCACGGAAGGGATGGTGCACAAGCGTCATCTCTGTCACCAGGTCTGCACGTTCCAACAGGGCTGGGGGTGCCCCCCGGCCGGTCAGGGCCACGTGTGTGAGCTCAGGGCGTTCCTTCAGTCCTGCAAGGACGGCATCGACCGCGATGTATCCAAGCTTCAGCGCAACATTGAGCTCATCAAGCACCACCAGCTTGAAGCTTGGATTGCGGAGGTATCCCAGGGCCGTTTGCCAGGCTTCACCCACCAGCTGCTGATCCCGTCCTCGATCCTGGGTTTCCCAGGTGAATCCTTCTCCAAGGGCATGCCACGAGATCTGATCGCCGAAGCTCTTCAAGGCACGGGCCTCGCCGGGTTCCCAGCCCCCTTTGATGAACTGCACGACGGCCACCTGTTCGCCATGGCCGAGGGTCCGAAGCACGAGTCCGAGTGCCGCCGTGGTTTTGCCTTTGCCGTGGCCCGTGAAAACCAACACAAGCCCCTTTTCCTTGTTCCGCTCTTCCACCCGCTGGCGTTGCACCTGCTGGCGCCGCTCCATGCGTTTGCGATAGCCAGCTTCATCGGTTTCCGGAGCGAGTTGTCCACCCATGCCGAGCTCCGCGGCTCTCTGGTCGAGGTTGGGGTCACTCATGGTTGGGGTTAATGGGTTGCGGGCAATGATCCGTTGCAGCGCCTGCCCAGCCAAGAGCTCCTGGCCCAACTCCGTGAAGCCGAGATGCTGGAGCTGGGCGGGGAGATCGTCGCTCAGCATGGCGGTTGCGGTGTCGGTTTCGAACAGCGTGCAGAAGAGCCATTGCGGAAGTTTCAGCATGGGCCCTGCAGGGTGAAGATCCACTAACACCAGCCATCCCCCCGGCCGCAGCAGGCGCAGGCACGACTTCAGCACGTGCTCTCTCTCTGCTCGCGGAAATTCATGCAGCGCCACGCTCATTTGGATTGCCGCAAAGCTGTCGTCTAAAAAAGGGGGGGCTTCAGCAAGTCCTTCAACCCGTCGCAATCCGGGATGACGGAGCGCGGCAAGGTCCAGAGCCCTCGGAGCAATGTCGAGCCCTGTCACTGTGAATCCAGCGGCAAGCCACGGCGCGGCAGCCTCTCCGCTCCCGCAGCACAAGTCCAGCACCGAATCTCCAGGGTTGAGCCGTGCTTCCAAAGCTTCCAATCCAAGCCGCCTGAGACGGTGGACACCGCCCACGCTTAACGACGAGATGGCCGTGACGGTGTCGTAGATCCAGCGGTGGCGATAGGCAAGGGGGCGCAGAAAGCTGCTCATCTGGTGCGCTTCAGGCCTGGCAACATGGAGCGAAAATAAAGCGTAATCATTTGTTTTGAAGCCGGCATGCCGATCGGCCGGATCGGTCATTCATCACGGGGTGTGCAGATTGATCTCCTGGTTCGGATTTTGACCAGCTCAAAACACTGACAAGTTTCCGCTTCTGTCGTCGCGATGGGTCGAAGGATCATTGGAACAACTGGACGAGAAGATCCATGGTCGATTCTGCCCTGCCGGCTTGAGTGAAGAATTGGCCGTGATCGCGGTAACGAATAGAGTGATCAAAGAATTTTTTAGAGCCAATGAGTCAATTTTTGCGCCAAAATGACTTCAAGCTTCTTTTCAAAGGTCCTTACAGACGCATCAAAAAAAAGCGCGACTACTCGAAGTATTAAAAGAGAGCCTTTATGATCTCGCAGACGAGTTCAGTGAAGATGACGATTTTGAGGAAGATATTGATCTCGATGGAGAAGCAGATGATTTATTTGCTGAAATCGACAATTTCCTTGATGATTACTCAGACCTGAATTCCCCCTTTAAGTGGAAAGCGATTGATCAAAATGATATTATCGATTTAACCGAGTACATTGTGGACGAAGACCTCAGCATGCGAGACGTGACTGAGCTGCTCGACGTCAACCCAAGACGACCAATTAAATTCGAATCATTAAAAGAGAGCCTTTACACTCTTGCTTATGCCGCAGTTGATTTCGAAGACGACTATGAATACGATGATGAGTACGACGATGAGGATTATTACGATGGTGACTATGACTATGAGAATGAGTATGAATACGATGATGAATACGATGATGAGTACGATGATGAGTACGATGATGATTTTATTGATTATTACAATGACGAAGAAGATTATGACTTTGACGACGAGGATGACTATGAGCTTGAAAACGACTACGAATATGAATATGAATATGAGTACGAAGGAGCAGACGTAGCGTTCAGATCAATTGATCCCATCACAAACTATTCTAAATCAAGAAAAGCCAATCCCCATACTGCCAATCCAAACCTCAACTCATTCTCAGAACAAGTTATTGATTTCAATGACTTAATGGCTCCATTGAATCTCCGTGAAACCGCAGGCGATTGTTTCATGGCATCCACAAATGATCCACAAGTCGCAAACCTGATCAACGAACAAATCGTTTAATCATCCGTCAAAACCAGGCAAGACTTCCTGATTGAGGATCGGCTTTTAAGAGCGGTTTGGCATAGCTCAACCGCTTTTTTCTTGTCGATCGAAAGGGAGACTGGCACGGAGGCCATTAAGCAAGATCAGGACTCAATGCTCAAGCAAGCAGAATTCCCACAAAAAACTCTTATGAATTTGACTCACCATTCTGCATAGCAATTGAAGAGTCAGTTGGCTTAGCAAAAGAGCGACAAAGCGAAGCCAATCAGCACATCAATGGATAAGATCATCAAGTTCTCAAGGGAGTCCCTCCGAGGCACATTTTCATTTGGCGACCAACAACTGAGCATATACCGATGGCTGAACATCATGGAGAATAGAAAAAGAAAAACGACCCTCAAATAGCGCGTTGGAGGCTTGTAGAACCATCGTCCTCAACCATGTAAATCATGATTTAAGCAAAGATCAGGTTCGGGACCAATCCCTTTTCCTTTTTCTCACGAGAGCAACACCAAGACCAGCTCAACAGAGTCTGACGACCTGAACGCAATGCAAGCCTCAACACCCGCAGATCAAAATAAATGCTTAAAGGTGCTCCTCACAAACAGTTAGGGCTCCCAAGATGACTACATTAATAATGTTGATTTCGTCGATTAATGATTCGTCGAGCCCTATCTTTCATCATTGCCCTGAGTTCTCTGGGCTGCTTCGCCTCTCCGGCACTCGCCAAACCAGAAATCTTGGCTGAAACCATCTCTCTCGAAGAGGTGAAAGCGGCTCAGTCAACCTGGTGCAGTGCCCTTGTCAACATCAGCGATACCCATGCCAAGGGCGGATTGGCCAAATCAAAACCACTCGCTGAGAGTGTTATTGATGCTGCCTACGGTTACAACCTCGGGCCCGTTGCATTCAAACCAACATGGACACGTGGTGACACCACGTTCCGCTACACATCTGATGGCGCCCTATCTTATTTCGTTGGTGGAGACCCCATTTACAATGATCCAGGTTTTGCGATCGGAACCCCGGGGGGAGAGAATCCACGCAGTCCATGGGTGAAATGTGAAGCAGAAAATTACGTTGTCCAGCTTTTCGGCAACACAGCAACTTCGATGGGATGGGTGTATTTCGAGGCAGAGGATGGATCCAAAAGTATGGTCGACAAAACTTGGGGTTACATCAAGGATGATGATGGAAACCTAAGAATTGTTCTTCACCACTCATCAACTCCTTTTGCAGGTTTCGGAGACGATTAAAAAGTTTCTGTGATCACCACTGAAACTGAATTTCGTACAACATGAATCAGAACCAGCCCCAAGATTGCATCAAAGGGTTGGTTTTTGCCTGATAATCATGGAATAACGATGGCTTTCGCCTGACCTGAGGGAACACGTCCCGATTGAAGTCGGAAATCACTGGCCGCTGATTTCACACGAATTTTTTCTCTCTTGTGCCTTTGTTTGAGGCCTTGGCAGATATCCACAAACTCCCCGTCAGGATCAATCCAACCCATTGCATCCATTGTCCCCTCCTACGATGTGGAAGGTGGCGCAGTTCCCGCAAGAGCCAGCACCCGCGCAGTGTCATAACCAGAAGCCTCCAAGAGATCTGGTTGTTCCCCCCAGCGCGCCTTCATAGGCCTCTGCGAATGTTGACCAGCCCTCAGCGTGGGCGGCGTGGCCAAGACCCATTTGTTTCCAGGATGTTGTCTTCAATCCAGCCAACTCACGAGCACTGCTGAGCCAGATCCAGTTCGGCACAGCGGAGACTCCGATGCCGAATTCACCGAGCGACTGGCGTTCTGAAATCTTCTGAGCCAGGGCACCTCCTGGCTCAGAAGATTTCACCATTGCGGGTACAAGGGACCAGAGCATGCCCTGCGACAAGAAGTTGAACGCCTCGGCATTCTCCGCAGAAACCGTTTGAATCAGCTTGGGGCTATAGGACTGAATGCGACCGCGCAGGCGACGCATCGTCCACCACCTCGGAGTGTTCAGTCACAGAGGAATGATTCTTTTTGTGAGAGGCGGCGTTGGCCTGCTGCGACGTCATCGGAACGTGGATTCAACGAAATCCGATCGGGGCTAGATAGGAAAAATGATCTGATCCGTCCGGATTTGTCACAGGGAACCAAACGGAAAAGTGCCTCTTCCCCGTTGTGAATGCTCCAATCAAGCCACTTTGCGACTCTGAGCATTACGGCTGATCATCCCTTCACGCAAAGGGAACAATCATCCCTAATCGATGAAGTAAATCAGAAAATAATCTCTGAAGCCTCACACCTCGGGCGAAATAACTAACCCTTGATAACTCCGCCAGAGGTCGAAACCACATCAGGGAAGAGCCCGCCATACCAAGTGTTCAGGGCTCGGATGAATGATCATCACCAGCCGGATCTGAAGATGACTTGTCGGACAGCCCTAGTTGAGACAAGCCCCCTGCCAACAACAGGCCGAGTCCGATCAATACAGCAAGTCGCTGATTGTCCTCAGCGACACCCTCCCCCCAGACGGCAGTGGCGAGGAATGCACCTCCGAGAAGCAGGCAGGGAACCAGCACGATGCCTCGGGCAATTCGATTATCTGCCATCTCAACCGGGTGCGGCTTCACAGGAATCAGTGGCCAACCCTGCCGAAATCAAACCCACACTGAGATCGATGCTTTCTCCGATCGGGGTGACCCTGGCCAAAAGCTGACCTTCATGGGAACCGACAGGGCGGAGGTTCACGCGACGCCGTCGGGGCAATTGCTCTCGCAGCCAAGCCACGGCGGCAGCCTCACCAGCTTCCGGAACAGCAATGCATGGCAACTCAACGGTGTAGGTGCGGTTGTGATCACCGACCTGCAGCAGCGATGCGGTGCGCACCTGGAGCACTTCTGCAGCAGCGAGGGGTTTGACCGCAATCAACAACCAAAAGATGAGAGCCAGCAGGAGCGCTCTCATCAGAGCGGAGCTCCGTACTGCGACGCCGAACAAGGGATTGGAGTGTCCATCGCCAATTCCGGATGGGTCGGCAAGCCAACCATCTGAGCATTGCTCTTGCCGGGAGGAACCATCGGATAGCAGTTCTCACCACGACGCACGTGGACATCGATCAACATTGGCTCATGGGATTGCAGAGCTGCCGCTAGATCGGTCTGCAATCGATCACGCTCCGTGATCTTCACGCCATTCACTCCGAAGGCCTTTGCCAATGCAATGAAATCAGGCATGCCATTCAGCATGTCTGAGGCGGAATAGCGCTCCTCATAAAAACTTTCCTGCCACTGGCGCACCATTCCTTGCCAGTGGTTGTTGACGATCACCACCTTTACAGGCAACCCATAGGCGGCCAACGTTCCGAGCTCCTGGATGTTCATCAGGATGCTGGCATCTCCGGCGATGCACACGACCTGCTGATCAGGACAGGCCACTTGGGCACCCATGGCCGCCGGCATTCCAAAACCCATGGTCCCCAATCCTGCGCTGCTGATCCAGGCGCGAGGACCATTGCGAAGATACTGAGCCGCCCACATCTGATGCTGACCAACATCAGTGGTGACAATGGCCTTCGGAGCAAGATCGCGGACAGCAAGAAGCACTTCCTGGGGATAAATCTCACCTTCCTGGGGTGGAATCGTGAGGGGATAGCGTTCCTTCCAGCTGTCGATCCGCTGCAGCCAGGCACTGGTCTTTGGCTGTTCCGAACGCTGAAGGCTGAACTCCACCAACCGCGCCAGGCTCAGGCCGAGATCGCCCAGCACGGCGACGTCGGCCCGACGGTTCTTGCCGATTTCAGCCGGGTCGATCTCGAAATGGACGACGCGGGCCCGAGGGGCGAATGTGTCGAGCTTGCCGGTTACCCGGTCATCGAAACGGGCCCCAACCGCAATCAAGAGATCGCATTCAGTGACAGCAAAATTGGCGTAAGCGGTGCCATGCATTCCCAGCATGCCCACCGAGAGTGCATGGTTTTCATCAAAAGCACCCTTGCCCATCAAGGTGGTGGTGACAGGCAGCTGAAACCGTTCAGCCAGCAGCTTGATGCTGTCGTGAGCCCCGGCCGAAATCGCACCACCTCCGACATACAACAAAGGGCAGTGGGCCGATTCGATCAGCGAGAGCGCAGCACTGATCGCAGCATCCTCCGGTTGCTCAGGATGGGAAAACCCCTGCGGGATGACCGAGCCGGGCACGACAGGGGTGTAATCGAACATCTCCTGGCCCACATCTTTTGGCACATCAATGAGCACGGGACCGGGCCGGCCAGAGGCTGCAATCAGAAACGCCTGAGCAACGATCGAACCGAGATCGGCAGGATCACGCACCACCCAGGAGTGCTTCACGATCGGCAAGGTGATGCCGAAAATGTCAGTTTCCTGAAAGGCATCCGTGCCGATTGCCGGCCTCGGAACCTGACCTGTGATCACCACCATGGGCACAGAATCCATCTGGGCCGTGGCGATGCCTGTGACCAGGTTGGTGGCACCGGGCCCCGAAGTCCCGAAACACACTCCCACCTTTCCGGTTGCCCTTGCGTAGGCATCGGCTGCATGGGTTCCAGCCTGTTCATGCCTGACCAGGATGTGTTTCACCCACCCCTCGCTCTCGGCAATGTGAAGAGCGTCGTAGATCGGGAGGATGGCGCCGCCCGGATAACCAAAAATCGTGTCCACGCCATGTCGACGCAGAGCATCCATCAGGGCATGGGCACCGCTGATCCGCACGGAGTGATCCAAGTCCTGTCCGCCGGCGACCGAAGGTGCGGAGATAAGGGTCACGGATCAACGGCTGAACTGACCCTTCAGGTTAAGGGCCGGTTGCTCCGTGCGCCCGCTTGCCGCTGATCATCGCTTTGAGGATCAGCGCAGGATTCATCCAGCGCCCCTGGTAGCGAATCCCCCAGTGGAGATGAGGCCCTGTGGTGCGACCGGTCATTCCAACCCGGCCGATCAGCTGCCCCCCCAACACGTCCTGCCCCTGACGGAGCAGGGCGTCCTGCAGATGGCAATAGATGTGTTCATAGTCTCCAGAAGCGATCACAACGCCAATGCCGCAACTGGAGTCGTCAATAACGGACACCACGCGCCCGGACCACCAGCTCAAGACCGGTGAACCAAGGGGAGCTGCGATATCGAGGCCGCGATGGGCTTCCATCTGTCCTGCTGGCCCGAGACGTTGACCGAAATGGCTGGTGTACCCCGCAAAGGCCGCAACCGGAAAGACGCCAGAGCGCCAGCGAAAATCAGCGGCCGATGCGGCTGAAACGATCAAACAACTAAGCAGCAGCCCAGCCAGGGGCCATCGACATCGCTCAGAGCAGTCCGAGAGCATGGAGCGGGCCATGACCGCTGATTAACTCCAGAAGGAAAGCGGAAAACCCGAGCATTGCCAATCGGCCATTCCAAACTTCCGAGCTGTTGTTCCAGCCCCACTCCCACTTTTCCTGGGGGTAGAGCTTCACCTTCGTGGGGAGCTCCGCTGCCGCATCGAGCGTTACCTCAGGACCATCAAGGCTCGTGGTCACCAGATCCGCCAGACCCTCAATGAATGGGGGATACGTATCAAGAGCCCGCACACGACGGAAATTGACCACTCCCGATTCCGTTGCGAGCTCGCGGTATTCAATATCGATCTCCTCGAGTGTTTCGATGTGCTCGCTCACAAAGCTGATCGGGACAACAACCAAGTCGCGGGTTTTGGCCTCTCCAAGTGCTTCCAGGGCTTCCTCGGTGTAAGGCTTCAGCCATTCGACGGGACCGACACGGCTCTGGTAGGCAAGGGTGTGGGGATTGTCATGGCCGACAGTCTCGGCCAGTTGTTTCATGATCAGTGCTGTGCAGGATTCGATTTCCTGTTGATAGGGGTCGCCAGCCTCCTCTACGTAACTCTTTGGAACTCCGTGGGCACTGAAGAAGATATGGGCCTGCTCAGGTTCATCGCTGTTGCGAACCTCCTCCGCGATCAGCTCCGCCATCGCCTTGACATAGCCAGGGTGATCAAACCAGCTGCGAATGCAGCGGATCGGAAGCTTTCGGAACGCGTCATCACCCTGACGCAGCCGCTGCAGCTCGCGGAAGCTTGAGCCACTCGTGCTGATTGAAAAGTGGGGATAGAGAGGCAGCACCACCACCTCGTCAATGCCATCAGCCTTGATGTCTCCGACAGCCGATTCAGTAAAAGGATGCCAGTAGCGCATCGCGACGTAACTTGTCGCATCGACACCCCGCTGTCTGAGAAGACTTTGGAGATCCCGAGCCTGTTGCTCAGTGATCCGGCGCAGTGGTGATCCCCCACCGATCGATCGATAGGCCTCCTGGGATTTGTTGCTCCTCAAGGTGCTGATCAACCACGCCAGAGGCTTTTGAAGAGCAGGGATCGGCAGACGAATGATCTCCGGATCCGCGAAGAGGTTGTAGAGGAACGGCCCAACATCCTGGATTCGCTCCGGTCCTCCCAGATTCAACAAGAGGACGCCGACGCGGGCCATGCAAACAACTGCGGATTCAGGGGGTTGAGCGTAGCCCCCGTGCACGTCATGGTGGGCTGCGATCACGGGCTGATGAACCTCCGCAACGAGCTCGTGACTTTGAATACACGTCTGCAGAGCGAGGGATACCGCTTAAGACTCGAACAACGGGGACAACGCTTGAACCTGAGGGGCTCCCTTCCGCGGCGCGATGGCCAGCCCGGCGTAGAGATGCAGCGCCTCAGCCTTGGCCTCAAAGCTGATCTGCAGGGGCTTAAGGAGGCTGAGCAGAGCTTGCGCCTGGTGGAACTGCAACTGCAACGGGACGACTTCTGCTGGACCGGCTGGTTGACAGCTCCCGCGACAGGCTCGGAAGACGCAGAAGTCACTGGGGCGCTCGAGCGCTTCGAACGGGCCTTTTTCGCTGATCCACTCCGCCGCCGCTCCCCTGCCGGCAGCCGCACGACTTGGAGTGGGGCGTATCAGCCCTACATTCGGCGCCTACAAGCTCTGTCCACCCATAGTTCCAGGGACAGAGCGATCGATGCTGACCTTTTACAAAGAACGCTCGCCAGCTACGACGACGGCAGCCGCAGCCGACAGCAATGCGCCACCGCACTGGCCGCTTTGGCGCGATTTCTCGCCATCCAACTCCCCGACGACTGGCGCAGCGAAGCAGGAGGGTATGGCCTGCATCGTGCCCGTTTCCGACGGCTGCCGACTGACGGCGAAATCGTGGCCACGGTACTGAAGATCCCGAATCCCGGCTGGAGGCTGGTTTATGGACTGATGGCCACTTATGGATTACGCAATCACGAGGTGTTCTTCTGCGACCTTGAACCGCTCCGTGAAGGGCAAGGAGACAGGGTCGTGCGGGTTTTGCCCACCACCAAAACCGGCGAACACCAGGTATGGCCCTTTCAGCCGGATTGGGTGGACCGCTTCGGTCTGATCGAACTCGGTAAAAGGGCTGACGCCTTACCGGCCATTCAGACCGACCTGCGATACACCACACTCCAGCAGGTGGGGCGCCGTGTAAGCGAACAGTTCCGTCGCTACAACCTGCCTCTGACGCCCTACGACCTGCGCCATGCCTGGGCCGTCCGAACCATCCACATCGGTTTGCCTGACACGGTTGCAGCTCGGATGATGGGGCACTCTGTGGCTGTTCACACCCGTACCTATCACCACTGGATTACGCGGCGGGACCAACAACAGGCCGTCGACGCTGCACTGGCCAAGCAACGCGCCTGAGCGAGGAGCTGATCGCATCAATCAACGCTCAGCAGCGAAAAAGGGAGAAGATGCCAAAACTGCGATGCCGAAAAGTTTTGAATCCTCAAAATTAAATTTCAAACCAAACGATGATTGAAATGTGTTGAGTACCAGCGTCAGTAAACGAGGAGCCTCTAATACATTTCGCAAAAATACAGATAATCCATACGCACTTCTTTTGCATAAGCGTGCGCAATTCCATCAACAAATTTTGAAAATTCTTTTGTGCGATCTTTGGCAATTCGATTAATCGTCGCCTCAAACACGTATTGATCAAGCGTGCTATTCAGCCCTCTAGCAGCTTGCAGATGGTTTGTGGCCATGATTTCAGACCACTGCAAAGCCATTGATTTGTAATCTTTAAGGGATTTCAATTTATAGGTCGGAAAGTCATTTTTCAGTGGAGATCTCTCTCGAACGGAAAACCAATGGTCACCAATACCCAGCCAACCAAGGTGACAATCAGGGTATTCCGACAGGGCCCCATACGCTTCAAGGTGTCGGTGGGCATGATTTTTAAAATTGAAGTTGTATTCGCGCACCTCCTCTTCGCTCAAGTATGAAAACGCAGTGGGCTGCTGCTGTTGTTTTATATCAAGAATGACATCGTCAAAGGAATGATCAGTATTACCTCTCAACAAAGCATAATATCGCTTTAACCCTAGCGAGCCCGTACCAGCACTTTGCCTAATCGCAATGTCAAGAATGTTGTAATGACCCTGATAGTAGTCAATAAATTCCTCAGATACTGTGCCGATATAATCACGAAATGAATCCGTGATTTGCTGGTAAAGAATGGAATCCTTAGCCAAGGGCTCAAGCTTTCCATCGATCTTTTTGAAGCGCCTTTCCTGGTCAACGACTGTCCATTTGTCAAGCATCTTACTCCGACCAAGCTTTTTCTCGGTCTTAACAAGGAACTTGTTGAGCAATTTGCACGTATTTTTTTTGCCAAATGAGCTCGAAAAGCAGTCGATCTGTTGATAATAAGCAATGGTCTCAAGATAATTGCGGCTGAATTCACGAATACCCTTTGAAATATCATCAGAGGATAGATGTCTTGATTGCACACCATCAAGAACCATACTCACTGCAAATCGCCAGACGTCATACTGATAATCCGCCACAAGAGAATCGTCAAAATCATCAAATCCATAGGAAATATCCTCTAGATCATTCAGGAAGGCACCCATGTTGTACACATGGGCATCGCCCTGAAGCCAGGTCCTCGAAAAAACACTGCCACCAAAACAATTGATCTGCCAATTTCCAGCAAAGTCAGACCAAAAAATATGATTTGTACCACGAAAAAAAGAGAAGGGGCTTGCCTTCATCTTCCTAAATTTCTGACCCCGACTTGCCGGCGATAAATGGCTATTATGATGCTCTATTTGTTCACATACGCGACCTCTCCTGTCATAACTCTTGGAGTGGAAAACAAGGTTTTTCATTGAGAATCAACAATGGCGCACTCAGAAGCTTTTAGATCCTAGGAAGATCTTTATTTCTAGTATCGCAAGACTAACCATGTTTTCCAACCAAAACGTTCAGCCGGAGCTGTTTTGACTTTTCTTTCCTTTTCACAGGGTGCGATCAAACCAGGCCAAATTCAATCCTTCAAAACCAGCGACCAACTTTGATGAAAGCGATCACTATTCCATAGCTCCTTTCGTCCACCACCATCTTTTCCCTGGGCAAAGATCAGGACAGATCGATACCGAACACCTCTGCAACACTTGTTTCAAAACCAAGCTTATATGAGTCATAATCATAATATTCATCTGATTTAACATCCTTGATCCTGATTTTATAATAACCGTCAGCATATTCCTGCAAAAAAGGAATTTTTGCCTTTTGCCCAAACCAGATCTGCACCCTTCCCTTTTTAACACCAATCATCTCCTTGGAATAATCTAAACCCCGATAGCTCGTGGGGAAACGTTGATCAGAGTCTTCTCCCATTCCGCGATATTCATCATATTCACCATTGCGCAATGCATCGATATAGACGGTGCCAAAGTGATAAGAATAATCACCCTCAGGTTTCGAGAATCTTGCAAAGCCGATGATTGCATCTGAACCATCCGTTGATTTTGCTTTCCACTTACCAATAGAGTAGTCGCGCTTTTTTTTGATGCGTCTGTAAGGACCTTTGAAAAGAAGCTTGAAGTCATTTTGGCGCAAAAATTGACTCATTGGCTCTAAAAAATTCTTTGATCACTCTATTCGTTACCGCGATCACGGCCAATTCTTCACTCAAGCCGGCAGGGCAGAATCGACCATGGATCTTCTCGTCCAGTTGTTCCAATGATCCTTCGACCCATCGCGACGACAGAAGCGGAAACTTGTCAGTGTTTTGAGCTGGTCAAAATCCGAACCAGGAGATCAATCTGCACACCCCGTGATGAATGACCGATCCGGCCGATCGGCATGCCGGCTTCAAAACAAATGATTACGCTTTATTTTCGCTCCATGTTGCCAGGCCTGAAGCGCACCAGATGAGCAGCTTTCTGCGCCCCCTTGCCTATCGCCACCGCTGGATCTACGACACCGTCACGGCCATCTCGTCGTTAAGCGTGGGCGGTGTCCACCGTCTCAGGCGGCTTGGATTGGAAGCTTTGGAAGCACGGCTCAACCCTGGAGATTCGGTGCTGGACTTGTGCTGCGGGAGCGGAGAGGCTGCCGCGCCGTGGCTTGCCGCTGGATTCACAGTGACAGGGCTCGACATTGCTCCGAGGGCTCTGGACCTTGCCGCGCTCCGTCATCCCGGATTGCGACGGGTTGAAGGACTTGCTGAAGCCCCCCCTTTTTTAGACGACAGCTTTGCGGCAATCCAAATGAGCGTGGCGCTGCATGAATTTCCGCGAGCAGAGAGAGAGCACGTGCTGAAGTCGTGCCTGCGCCTGCTGCGGCCGGGGGGATGGCTGGTGTTAGTGGATCTTCACCCTGCAGGGCCCATGCTGAAACTTCCGCAATGGCTCTTCTGCACGCTGTTCGAAACCGACACCGCAACCGCCATGCTGAGCGACGATCTCCCCGCCCAGCTCCAGCATCTCGGCTTCACGGAGTTGGGCCAGGAGCTCTTGGCTGGGCAGGCGCTGCAACGGATCATTGCCCGCAACCCATTAACCCCAACCATGAGTGACCCCAACCTCGACCAGAGAGCCGCGGAGCTCGGCATGGGTGGACAACTCGCTCCGGAAACCGATGAAGCTGGCTATCGCAAACGCATGGAGCGGCGCCAGCAGGTGCAACGCCAGCGGGTGGAAGAGCGGAACAAGGAAAAGGGGCTTGTGTTGGTTTTCACGGGCCACGGCAAAGGCAAAACCACGGCGGCACTCGGACTCGTGCTTCGGACCCTCGGCCATGGCGAACAGGTGGCCGTCGTGCAGTTCATCAAAGGGGGCTGGGAACCCGGCGAGGCCCGTGCCTTGAAGAGCTTCGGCGATCAGATCTCGTGGCATGCCCTTGGAGAAGGATTCACCTGGGAAACCCAGGATCGAGGACGGGATCAGCAGCTGGTGGGTGAAGCCTGGCAAACGGCCCTGGGATACCTCCGCAATCCAAGCTTCAAGCTGGTGGTGCTTGATGAGCTCAATGTTGCGCTGAAGCTTGGATACATCGCGGTCGATGCCGTCCTTGCAGGACTGAAGGAACGCCCTGAGCTCACACACGTGGCCCTGACCGGCCGGGGGGCACCCCCAGCCCTGTTGGAACGTGCAGACCTGGTGACAGAGATGACGCTTGTGCACCATCCCTTCCGTGAACAAGGGGTGAAAGCTCAAGCGGGAATCGAGTACTGAGATCGGCTGGCATCAACAAACCCTTGAGGATGTCAGGCGATGTTCTGATCCAGATCCGCTTTGAGCTGCCGCGTGGCTTCAGTAAGCACCGACAGACCGCTCACCAGCAGGGCACGGTGCACCGTGGGCTCCCGCCAACAGGATGGATCTTGGCTGGCACGTTTCAGAGCAGAGAGAGTCAACCGAGCCATCACGGCGCTGTGACTGACAGAGGAATCATCCATTCGGCGATGGGATCTGCACCATGCAAGCGACTCTGAGTAGGACAAGCCACTGCTTGCTACTCTCGGCGAGATCAAGGGCTCTTGATGGCGTACTCACGCGTTCTGCTGAAGCTCAGCGGAGAAGCTCTGATGGGGTCTCAGGGTTATGGCATCGATCCCGCCATCGTCCAATCGATTGCGGAGGACGTGGCCAGGGTGGTGGCTGGAGGCACCCAACTCGCCATCGTTGTGGGCGGAGGCAACATC
Organism: Synechococcus sp. AG-670-F04; assembly: GCA_003211515.1. GTDB lineage: Bacteria > Cyanobacteriota > Cyanobacteriia > PCC-6307 > Cyanobiaceae > Parasynechococcus. Next base: position 694 of record QCSN01000043.1, on the reverse strand, counting down.
TTCCGCGGCTTAAAAGGTTCAGCGGCGGGGATGGAACGGGCCACCGCCGACTACGTGGGCATGCTCGCCACGGTGATGAATGCGATCACGCTTCAGGACGGACTGGAGCGGGCCGGTGTTCCCACTCGGGTGCAGACAGCGATCGCCATGCAGGAGGTGGCTGAGCCGTACATCCGTCGCAAAGCAATGCGCCATCTTGAGAAAGGGCGTGTCGTTGTTTTTGGAGCCGGATGTGGCAATCCCTTTTTCACCACAGACACCACCGCAGCGCTCCGAGCCGCTGAAATCAACGCTGACGTGGTGTTCAAGGCCACCAAGGTGGATGGCGTCTACGACAAGGACCCCAGTCAACACGCTGATGCCGTGAAGCATGAGCACCTGACCTTCCAGCAGGTGCTTAGCGAAGAACTGGCTGTGATGGACAGCACCGCCATTGCGCTTTGCAAAGACAACAACATCCCGATTGTGGTGTTCAACCTGTTTGAACCTGGCAACATCGGCAAAGCGGTTGCCGGTGAACCGATTGGATCCCGCATCGGCGATCCCCTCTGAACCTGAACGCCTCCTCCAGCAAGCACCCCATGTCGACCAAGGACCTCGAAGCAAGCATGCGCAAGTCGGTGGAGGCCACCCAGCGCAACTTCAACACCATCCGCACCGGGCGGGCCAATGCATCTCTGCTGGACCGGATCAG
>QCSN01000042.1 GCA_003211515.1 Synechococcus sp. AG-670-F04 | reverse complement strand
AAGAATCAAAAAAGCAGAAGGTCGCAATCTCAATCACGCCATCAATGTGTTCTGCACTACATTCAAAAAGGATTTACTGACTTTATAAAAAAGATTTCTTGCGCAAAGAACAAGCTCCGCAAAATATCAAGATTAAACAGTTCAAGGTTATTCAATTAAAATAATGTGCTACGCCAGAGCAAAAGCCAAATTTTGCACAATAGATTGATTTTTTCGCAATACATAAACCAATAGGTTTCAAAAAGAGCCAAACCAAACCGGTTAGATCACCGAACATTAGCTTAGGTATTCTTTCGTAGGGGGAGTTATCAAGGGGTTAACTCGCTAAACACGACAATGTTGGACGTTCCAGGGAAGGACACTGAAATATCCAGGGAGAACTTTGAAAAAGCTATCAGTATGCTAACTGTTGCGATTACGGGATGGATCGAAGAACAAGTCGCCAAGGATGGAAACCAAGCGGTCAACAAAAGGGAGACAACGCAAAAGGCCAATCTCCTTCTGCAGGCGACCGATCATCTTAGGCAGTATGGAATCACAGGGGCACGTGCAACGTCCACTGCAGTTCTAACCATTGCAAGTATGTGGGCACAAAGCCAGGTTCAAACAGGAATGGCAACGTCGGAGAACCAAAAAGAACAGATGATGTGGGTGATGAAAGCACCTCCGGTTCATGCAGCCATTCAAGAAACATTTAAAACACTCGACGACGAGAGCAAGCGTGACGCAGAAAATTTTGCACGAGGAACCGAACAAATAATCAATTCATTTGTTGCATGTACATTAAAAAAGTACTTTCCAGACACTGAAGACAAATCGAGCGAAGCAAACGACGATACGCCCGAATCACTCAAAGAGATTCGCGGCTTCTTTGACGCCATTGACGAGGGAGGTCTAACCTATATAGCCAAAGTACTCGAACTGGTTACACCAACTGTCATGTTGAGCGATGCATTTAATCAAGGAAGCAATCAAACCGTTTCCGACTATTACCAATACACATTAGAACTTATGCAGGACATCCTTTCAATCGAAGAAATCTCCGAAAAAGACGAGCAAGCTTTATAAATTAAACAACAAAGAGACTAATATTCTTCGCCTCAACATCAAACGCGCCCTAAAGCTTTGACACAAAACTCGAGGCAGATAGTTTTAACCTGACCTGGATTTTGCCTCGAAAAAAACTTTGCACTCTAACCAAAAACAATAAAATTATCCAAATATATAAATCCATAATATGTGAGTTTATACATTGAAACAAGACAAAACAGTCATTTAATGCAAAATATATTCGATTGAACGATATTCTAACTTAAACTTATTGCTAATATTTTGTAATTTTTACGAAGCCCAACCCATTGAATTTGCTTCAACGGCGAGGCTCAGCCTTACGCACAGTGATGTTGCGACCCATCCATTCAACATCCTGAAGATCATTGATCGCGTTGGTTTCATCATCTCCATTGGCTAGATCAACAAAACCAAAGCCCCGCTTGCGCCCTGATTCTCGGTCGAGGGGCAGAGAACATTTCTTAACCTCTCCGTATTGTCCGAAAAGATGAATCAGATCTTCACGTTCGGTATCCCAGGAAAGATTTCCGATGAAAATGGTCAAAAAACTGAACCGGCTAGTCGTTCGTACCCATTTTCGCATACTCCCTCCCTTCACCGCTTGAAGAGAGGAGCGATCATTGGCAATTGAACGCAATGGAAGCGTTGGAATCCAGCTGCAGTGACTGGAGTGACGCATGATCCCATCGGTTTCGATATGTGCAGGCGAACGCAAGTTAGGCAGAGCGAACAGCGGTTCTGAAGGAAAGACTGAAGCTGTTCGCTAACGATCAGAGCCACATCCAGCACCATCTGGAGTGCTGCAGGCTGCAAATGAACAGCTCTGATGCGCGTTCTGAGGGGATAACGCAGTCAGGCCCGGCGAGTCGCTATGAATGCTCTGGAGCATCTAGACGGATGGACGATGAGAGGGATGACGGAGGTTGAACGCAACCGGATTCGAGCCAAGTTGCGTCGTCTTGAAATGTCTGATGCGGTGATTGAGCGGTACCTGCACAAATGCAAGACAGAGTTGGAGACCTTTGCTTCAGCAAGCAGGACGGTTAATCAATGGGAAAAACCCAATCCCGAGAGCTTCATCCTCCAGGCCCTTGTCTGCGGCATCAGTGCAGCACTGCTAGGGGGATGGCTGGCCTACATGGGCGGGATTTGAACAGATAGAGAGCCTAGGCGCATTACTGCTCAAAATTTTCAGTTTTGGGTTGACCACCGCAGCGACAATGTTTGACCTCGAGTCCCCTGAAAACAGATCGAAAGGAGCGAGAACGAACCGCAATCAACAGAGTGAGATTACGAATTGATTAGATAGCCAAGACGAGAACTTAACTAAATTGATGACATGAAATATAGAAGAAGTTGAGAGAATGAAGAAATATATTTTAGAAAAAGTCATATTTAATCATAAGAATGATTGGTCTCATGACCTGACTCATGATGTATAGACAAAGAAGATCTCCGTCAAATGATTTTCAACCCCAGGATTTAGAAACGTGTCTTATTTGACTATAAGCCAATCATTCAACACATTATCTTTGGCAAATGGGAAATGACGAGATGACGATCTGAGTCGAGAGTAAGCCACCCTTCATTGCGAAGCTGACCAATGACACGTGTCACGGTGACACGTGTCGTACTGAGGGCACTGGCGATTTCCTGATGTGTGAGACGCACAGACAACCGCAATCCTGCAGAGCAAGGTTGACCGTAGTCCTGAGCCAACAGCTCAAGAAAGCCGCAGACCCGTTCGTCGACTCGTTTGAGACCAAGCAGAGCAAGCATCAATTCAGCCTGGCGGTATCGGATAGCGATAGCATCAACCAATGCAATAGCGAGTTGAGGAGACTGCTGGATTTCAGCCGTTGAGATGCAAAGCAGATCACTATCGACCAACACCACAGCCTCATAGGCCTCAACCACGGTGAACGGTTGCCCAAAAGGTTCGTTCGGACCCGCTAAACCCAACAACATCTCATCTCCATGGAGGGAGACTGCACCTAACTTAACCATCCCGCGCACGACAAGCCAAATACTATTTTTCAACAATGGGACAACATTTCCTGATGTCAAATGAACAAGATTGCGATTTTTATAGTTTATTTCCAACAACTCACGAAGGTCCCGACGTGGGGAAGGCACTTCGCGAAAAGGAATTGCAGCCATGGAAATGACTCACGGATCCGAATTGATTGTATGGCGAAAAACATCCAAACCAAGTCAAGAAGCGGGATAGATTTCTTTAAGAAGGGTTGGAGATTAATACAAGAAAAAGTAAAGTGCTACTAACAATTCTTTCAATCGTAAAAGAGGGGCCAAAGGCCCCTCTTTCTTCCAAAATAATTTTTAACTTTATGATTTTGGAACAATCGGATCAAATCTATTTTCCAATCTTGTTAACGGCAGATCTAGATTTGCTCAGTATATTACCTTTAAGAGGGACAAATCCAAGAGAAAGAGCTAGTTTCTGAGCGCGGTCACTTAACATATAAGTCAAAGTTTTCTTAATATCAACTAATTTTTGACCATTGCCAGTCTTGTATGCCAAAACCCAAGTCAAAGTGGCAATGGGATAAGCACCTTTCGCCGTTGGATTGGGGTTCTTACCAGCAAGGTTGGCATCCAGTTTAATGCCATTCAATGCTTTTGCACCTGAAGTGACACTGGGACGAAGGAACTCACCAGACTTGTTTTGAAGTGCTGCTGCTTTAACCTTGCCTCGGATATAGGACTGGTTGACATAACCAATTGCACCCTCGCGGTTCTCAATCACGCCAGCAACACCTGAATTCCCTTTGGCACCAACGCCAGCTAGCCACTTAACCGACTTACCCGTTCCAAGAGTCCACTCGGAAGAGAAAGCCTGCATTGAGTTTGTGAACGCCTTCGTGGTGCCAGATCCATCAGAGCGATGAACCCAGACGAGAGTGCCTGGCTTGCAGCCAAGCTCCTTCCAGTTCTTGATTTTCCCCATTGCAACTTGAACAGCTTGCTTCTGGGTTAGTTTCAAATCGCAGCCTGGCTTGTTGTAACCGAAGGCAATGGTTCCTCCCACCATTGGAATTTGAACAACACCACGCTTAACCTTGGACATACTGCCCGGCTTCATTGGGTCGTCGGAAGCACCAAAATCAACGGTTCTATCAATAAAGGCTTTCCGACCTGAGCCAGAACCGACAGCTTGATAGTTGACTTGGGGACCGCCAGATTTTGCAAGTTCAGCAAACCAGCGTTGATAGATCTTGGCAGGGAAAGTTGCCCCAGCTCCGTTCAACCTGCCAGAAGCTGAAACGGATAAACCGGACGCAAGGGCCAGCAACGTGGAAGAGACAAGAGCCTTTTTGAAAAAGCTCATCATGAATGACTTAATGAATACAAATCTTTCATAACGAAAGGCATGCACAGATGTCTTTAACTTCTTATTAAGCAGTCAACAAGCTTTGGTAAACACAGAATTATGTATAGACAAAGGACTTGAATTCGCCTGTTGAAAACGTCGCCAAGCCTGACCGAAAGACCACCTCTTGGTTATATAGAATTACAATCTAAGAAGCTAAATATCAAATGGTGATCAACAGCCTAACAAACGGCAATTTAAAAGTCTAAATATTATGTAGCATACTGAAGCGACGATCTAGTTTCACGGCATAGATTGTTGTTTGTGTTCCGGCTCCTTTGGCATCGTGTTCAACCGTGTTGCAACGTAATAAGACGTCAACCAGCGATTGACACGATGGCGATGCATGGGGGGGACTTCTTCAAGCAATTGCGATAACTCAAGTGCACCCATTCTTTTCAGTGCACGAACATCAACATGCCAAAGCGCTTCTGCTTCGCGGATCAAACGTGCCCATGTTCTTACCTGTTGCCACTGTCTTAGACGAGCGTGCAAAGGACGTTCTCGATGGTGAATGAAAGCAGCCATGCTTACACCATGAACTGATCCAGGCCCAATCCCTCAAAAACTCGTACTGCCTTCGGAGAGCTGAAGCAAATGAGCACACTTAAGCCGCGACCACACCACTGCTTCACCCGGATTCCGGCATCCCTCCCATCTCGATCGGCTCGACAGCAAAGTCAAGAGCAGCAATGTCTCGATCACTCAAGCGGCGGGTCCAGGAGCCTTTGACGGGATCGTTCCAGCGAAAACCGGCGTCCCTTGCCAATTGCCGATCGTGATAGCTCACGCATGCGCGCATCAGGCGTCGTGGTTCCAAGCCAGCGATGAGCAGCGACTCCAGATCTTCACATCGACGGAACACCTCCGCGATGTAAACACAATCGGTCAGAGCTCGATGAGCTGCCCATACAGGTATTTCGTAGGCAAGGGCCAGGTCACGAACCGAGGGGCGACTGCGCAATTGCCGTTCAGATGGCCAGCGGATGTCCTCCATCGTGCAGAGCCAGGGATGGGAGATCTCGGGCAGAGGAGATCGACCGAACCACTGGCGATCAAACGAGGCATTGTGAGCAACCACCACATCTGTCGCATCAAGCAAGGCCTGGAGATAAGAGAGCGCAGGGCGCCATGGTTGGTTCAGGCAACTCACCGCAGCAGGAATCCGATTGATCGACTCAGCTGGATTGCGCTCGACAGGCAGCAGAAACGACTGCTGCGCGAGGACAGCGCGCGAAGCGACGTCAAACAGAATCGCTCCAACCTCTAAACATTGGTCCTGCTCAGGGTCCAGTCCTGTGGTTTCCGTATCGACAATCAAAAGCGTGCCCGGAGCTAATGGCGTTGGCGCCGGAGCTGGCGAGGACGCGCCTGTTGGGAGAGAAACCGGGCCAGGACTTGGAACGGCAAGTTGATGCTGAGGATCCGAGCCAGGGCCATCGGCGGCGGCGGCGCCAGGTGATGGATCCCGGGAAGCCGGGTCGACGCCGGACAAACCGCTCAGTAGATCAAGCTGTGCGCCTGTCTCATCACCCATTGCACGTCCTGCGCCATTGGCTGCATCAATTCTCGGGCTCGGAACAACCCCAAGGATTTCTAGGGTGATCGAAGACGAGATTCATTCAATGGGGCTCAGCGTCGGAGATCAGCTCCCTGCATTCACATTGACCGATCAGGATGGGAAGCGACGTTCGACCGATGAACTAAACGGCCGCTGTTTGGTTCTTTTTTTCTACCCAAAGGACGACACCCCTGGCTGCACGATGCAGGCCTGCAGTTTCCGAGACAGCAACAACGCTCTGGAACAGCTCGGGGCAGTGGTCTGGGGGGTCAGCGGCGACGACACGGTGAGCCACAGACGTTTTGCAGCACGCCACAATCTCCCTTTCCCGCTCCTCAGTGATTCCGGCAACACGCTGCGACGACGCTTCGGCGTCCCCAAGGCGATGGGTCTGCTCCCCGGTCGTGTCACTTACATCTGCGATGGCGACGGAATCGTTCGGCATATCTTCAGCAACCTTCTCGATGGCCCTGCCCACGTTCGCGAAGCATCCCGGATCCTGAAAGACCTCAACCACTGCCCGGTATGACCAGTTGGCGGCAACAGGGCAGCATCTGGCAACTGAGACCGAGCCGTCCTCGTGGACTGATTGAGTTCATCGGCGGCAGCTACCTCGCTGCCACTCCACAGGTGAGCTATCGGCGGCTTCTGGAAACTCTTGTTGCCTCTGGTTTCGCCATCAACGCCTGGGCCTTCGTGCCCGGTTTCGATCACCAAAACCAAGCCCAACAGGCCTGGAAGGATCTACGCCGTGCTCGTCGCCGCCTTGAGGAAAGGGTCGGACCACTACCATCACCTGCACGGCTGGGCCACAGCCTCGGTTGCAAGCTCCACCTGCTCGCTCCCGATGGTGGGCGCGGCTGCGGCAGTTTCATCGCCCTGAGCTTCAACAATTTCGAAGCGGACCGCTCGATTCCCTTGCTCGGCGAAATTGCCCCGCGCCTGGGAATGGAGACCGAATTCAGCCCCAGTCCGAAGGAAACGCTGCGTCTGATCCAATCCCGCTACCTCCAGCAACGCAATCTTGTAGTGCGTTTCGGGGAGGATGAACTGGATCAGAGCGATGACCTGATCAGAACCTTGCGACGGCGCCAAGAGGATGAATCCGAATTTAGGCACCTCCCAGGCGACCATCTCACCCCAGCCAGTGCGGGGCTGCGTCGCAACCTCCTCGGCGCATGGGCTGAAAGCAGCCAGCGCCAGCGGCAGATTGAACGGCTCCAGGATTTGATTGTGAGCTGGACAAAAACCAATCCCCCAACCCCAGCACCGCACGACTCAGCCTCGATGCAGCAGAGCTGATCCTGATCAGAGAATCACGCCCGCAGGCGATCGAGAACGGATCGATCCTCCAGCGTGCTGGTGTCTCCGCTGACCTCCTGACCCGATGCCAGTGCCCTGAGAATCCGTCGCATGATCTTGCCGCTGCGGGTCTTGGGCAGGGCATCGCTACAGCGAATCTCATCAGGCCGAGCAATCGGACCGATCTCCTGGCCCACATGGCCACGCAATTCACTCACTAGCGCATCGGTTGCCTCACGACCGACCTCCAACATCACAAAGGCAACAATGCCTTCACCCTTGAGATCGTCAGGCCGACCAACAACTGCAGCTTCAGCCACAGCGGGATGGCTCACGAGAGCGGATTCAATCTCCATGGTGCCAAGCCGGTGACCTGAAACATTGATGACGTCATCCACCCGGCCCATCACCCAGAAATAACCATCCGAATCCCGCCGTGCCCCATCACCGGCGAAATAAAGATAAGAACCGTCTGCGGGACGGATGTGTTCCCAGTAACTCTCGCGGAACCGCTGCGGATTGCCGTGAACCGTGCGCATCATCCCTGGCCAAGGGGCACGCACCGCGAGATAGCCCCCCTCATCAGCGGCACAACTGTTTCCTTCGGCATCGACGATGTCGGCCTGGATCCCTGGCAATGGAAGCGTTGCGGAGCCAGGCTTGGTTGGCGTGGCACCGGGGAGCGGACTGATCATCACGCCCCCGGTTTCGGTCTGCCACCAGGTGTCCACGATCGGGCATCGGTTCCCACCGATCACATCGCGATACCACATCCAGGCTTCGGGATTGATCGGTTCACCAACCGTGCCGAGAAGGCGCAGGCTGCTCATGTCGAACTGGTCGGGGACCTCGCGACCGCTCTTCATGAACGCCCGGATCGCCGTCGGGGCGGTGTAGAAAATCGTGATCCGATGCTTCTGGATCAGTTCCCAGAAGGCTCCTGGTCTCGAGGGGCGAGGCGCACCCTCAAACATCACCGTGGTGGCACCGTTGGATAGCGGTCCGTAGACGATGTAACTGTGCCCCGTGATCCAGCCCACATCCGCGGTGCACCAATACACATCGTCATCACGAATGTCGAAAATCCACTGAAAGGTGAGATGGGCCCAGAGGTTGTATCCGGCTGTGGTGTGAACAACACCCTTCGGTTTTCCCGTTGAGCCGGAGGTGTAAAGAACGAAGAGTCGGTCCTCACTGGCCATCGGTTCAGCCGGGCAGTCCGCGCTCTGCCCCTCCACCAGCTGATGCCACCACTGATCACGGCCCTCCACCATCGTCACGTCCTGCTTGGTGCGTTGCACCACCAACACCGACTGCACCGTCGGACAGGACCCATCGGCAAGCGCCGCATCCACGGCAGGCTTCAGGGACACGGCCTTGTCCTTGCGAAAGCCTCCATCGGCAGTGATCACTGCCTTGACCTCACCATCAATCAACCGATCGCGAAGGGCTTCTGCTGAAAAACCACCAAACACCACCGAGTGAGGGGCGCCGATCCGCGCGCAGGCCAACATCGCAATAGCCGCTTCGGGAATCATCGGCATGTAAAGCGCCACCAGATCACCCTTGGCGATGCCCATGGCTTTGAGGGCATTGGCCGCCTTGCAGACCTCCGCATGCAATTCGCGGTAGCTGAAACGGCGCACATCACCGGGCTCCCCCTCCCAGATCAGTGCCGTCTTGTTTGCGGTGGGGCCGTCAAGGTGACGGTCAAGGCAGTTGAAGGACAGGTTGGTCGTGCCACCTTCGAACCAGCGGGCAAACGGCGCCTCGCTCCAATCCAAAACGGTGTGAAACGGCTCGAACCAGTGCAACTCCCGCCGCGCAGCATCTCCCCAGAAGGCATCAGGATTCGCTTGAGCCGCCTCCGCCAGTGCCCGATATGCCTTCAGGCTGCTGATCCGAGCCTTCGCCGCCATCTCCTCGGGAGGTTCGAACACCCGCTGCTCATGCAGCACGCTCTCAATCGTGGTGGTCGCGGGTTCGGTCACGGAAGCAGACGTTTCAATCCGAGGAGAAGTCTGTCCAGAATCGGCTCGAACGTGAACCCTGCCGCGCCGGACAGCAACAATTCTGCTCAGTGAAGCAGTACATCAACACCTGGCAAAAAGAACAAACCCTGCGGGTCAATCCTCGTTGCATCTGAATTCAAACCATGCGGTTTTGAGCCCTGATTAAGACAGATCAATCAGTTCCTTGTGGAGGCACGGAGACGATTCAAGGACCGAGAAAGGAACAACAACGTATTTCCGTTCAGTCCACAAATCGACGCCACCCATGACGACATTGCTCAATCCACCGAGACGGGACGCTTGACTGTTGCTACCAACATCGGCTGGACCAACCGTGCTGGATGCCCTCCAAACTCCCGCCGCCTGCCTGTTTGACCTCGATGGACTTCTGCTCGACACCGAACCGCTGCATGGTCGGGCTTGGGCGGAAGCGGCCGCACACTTCGGAGCTCAACTGTCGCCATCTCAGCTGCTTGAACTGCGGGGACGTCGCCGACAGGACTGTGCATCCGAAGTCGACAGCTGGTTACCCAGTGCTGTAGGCAAAGATGCTCTGCTGGCGATCCAACAGCCGATCGCCCGCAAACTTCTACCGAAAGCCCCTGCAATGCCTGGTGCTGAGTCACTCATTCAGACCTGCATCCACCGGGGCATTCCAATGGCATTGGTCACCAGCAGCAGCCGAGACGCCGTGGAGTTCAAGAGCGCACCACACCCTTGGTTGTCCTCTATCCAGGAAAGGGTTTACGGGGACGACCCTGAACTCAACAGGGGAAAACCGGATCCGCAACCCTTTGTTCTCGCGGCCCAACGCTTGGGGACCAACGCCAATCAGTGCTGGGCACTCGAGGATTCAAAGGCCGGAACCACCGCAGCGCTTGCAGCTGGATGTCAGGTGTGGGTCCTGGATTTAACAATTGAGCAAAACGTTCTTGGGAGGAATCCCTGCAAAATTTCAACCCTTGATGTGGTCCAGAACGCGTTGCTCAGGACAGACGACTGAGAACAAAGTCAGGCAGCTCCAGCAAAGCCTGTTTGTACGAGGAATCCCGTAACCACGCGATGGATTCGCGCGATTCACGGGCAAATGTTTCTGCTAATTCAAGCGTTCGTGGGATAGCTCGGGACGAACGCACCATGCTGAGAGCTTTTTCGAGATCAGCCTCTTGATTGAATTCCGTCTTGATCAGAGCCTTGAGTTCAGGATGCTCTTCCATGGCATAAAAGCATGGAGCAGTGAGATAACCACTTGCCAGGTCGCTTGCTGCTGGTTTTCCGAGTTGTTGGTCGTTGCCTGTGAAATCCAGAATGTCGTCAACAACCTGAAACGCCAGGCCGAGCTGCCGCCCGAATTGATAAAGAGCATCGAGCTCATCGGAAGGGCAACCACTGAGGACCCCCGCAGCTCTGGAACTGTTGGCGATCAACGAAGCGGTTTTGAAGTAACTCTTTTCCAGGTAGGTCTCGAAACTCTGCGATGTGTCGTAACGGAATAACCCCTGTTTGACCTCACCATCAGCGAGATCCATGATCACGCGGCTCAGCAGCTTCACCACATCGAGATCATCAAGGTTGGCAAGATGCCAACTCGCTTGTGCGAACAGGAAATCACCGGCGAGAACAGCCACCCGCGCATTAAACCTGCTGTGAACCGTGGCGACGCCTCGGCGAGTGGACGCTTCATCGACGACGTCATCATGAACGAGAGACGCCGTATGAATCATTTCGGTGATCTCAGCCAGACGGCGGTGCCGCGGCGTGAGTTCACCCGAGCTTGATAACGCTCGGGAGATGAGGAGAACGATTCCAGGCCGAACCCGTTTTCCGCCTGCACTGAACAAATGCTCAGCCGCTGCTTGAAGAATCGGGTGACCGGCACCAATCAGGCTGCGAAGGTCGCCGAGCAGGGTTTCGAGGTCGTTCTCGACCGGCTCCAGTAACTCGGTGACAGTGAACATGAACCCCCTTCGCGCCGCGATCCTAGTGGCCTTCTGAGCTGGAACGCAGATGCACAAGCCGAACGGCTGGACGTTTCCCAAGCCAAGATGCGGCTCGCTCTGCAAAACCCTCTGCATCCGCCGTCACGCAGAGACGGCAGTGATCCAAATGCATCGCAGACTCTGAACACGGCTGCGGTTTGCCCAGAACAGCATCCAGCTGTTGTGTGACGCCCAGCGCCGGATCAATCAGGCGAACCGAAGGCGGAAGAAGATCCCGCAGCAGCGGGACCAATAGGGGGTAATGGGTGCAACCAAGAATGATCTCCTCGACGGAACTGGCCAGCAGGGGTTCGAGATAGGCAGCCGCAACCCGTCGGATCTGATCGCTGGCGATCAGACCCTGTTCAATCAAAGGAACAAAGTCAGGGCAGGCCCGCTCCAGCACCAGGCAACCGGGGTGGAGGGCCTCGATGCTGGCTCGGTACGCCCCTGATTCCACCGTGGCTGGTGTTGCCAGTACGCCGACCCGTTGCTCCCGAACCATCGCCGCCGCCGCTCCGATCAGACCAATGACCGGAACACCTGCCTGGCCCTCCGCCACATCCCGCGCCAAGGCATTGGTGGTGTTGCACGCCATCACCACGGTGGTGACACCCTGCTGGCGCAGCCACCCCACCACTTCCGCCGCAATCAATCGAATTTCCGGCGCCGAACGGCTGCCATAGGGAACCCTCGCTGTATCCCCCAAGTAAATGCATCGAACAGGGCCATGCCGTTCGAGCACACGCCGAAGAACGGTGAGTCCCCCTACACCGCTATCAAAAAAGCCGAGAACGGGAGTCACCGCACCTCGAATTTGAGATAGTTAAGGATGCCGGCGGCGAGGGCCAGCGAAAGACGACGCCGGTGATCAGCGCGAGCCAGACGCGGAGCATCGATCTTGCCGGTCACAAAGCCCATCTCCACCAGGGCTGACGGCATCGTGGAACGGCGGATCACAAAGAAGCGACCACGCCGCACGCCACGGTCAGGCGTGCCGGGGGAGACCACCATCATCTGCTGTTGGAGGTAGGAAGCCAAGCGGCCGGAGCGCGGATCGGAGAAATAAAACGTCTCGATGCCGTTCACATCCGGCCGGTTCATGCTCAGAGCATTGGCGTGGATGCTGACCAGAGCTGTGGCGCCGGACCGATTGGCCAAGCTGACGCGAGGTGGCAGGTCCACATCAATCTCTGACGTTCGCGTCATGCGAACGTCCACGCCCCGAGCCCGAAGCAGCGCCGCCACCTGCAACGACACATCCAGCACCACATCGGTCTCGCGCAATCCGCCGATCCCAACGGCCCCAGGATCCGGACCGCCGTGGCCTGGATCAATCACAACTCGATAACGATTGCGAGCGACCGTTGGCAGACCAGCTGGGTTAACAGGGGCTGTGTTCGGAACATTTCGGTTGGGAGGTCGCCATGCCGTTGTCCGGGCCGTCAGATCCCCTTCTCCCATATCCACCAGGTCACGCGTCTGCAGACCCTTGAACGCCAGCTCCCAACGATCAGGAGCCGTTCCCCGCAGTTTCAACTGCGACGGATCAAGGTTGACCCCAGGCCGGAACTCAATCACCAGGCGTGTGGAGCCCGGATTCGGTTTTCCAAGGCGGACCTCCTTGACCGGACCGCGTCCTGTCAGTTTTCTCGGAAAACGCAGTTCACCAGGAAAGTCGATCCACACCCGTGTGCCCCGCCCATCGCTGGCCTTTTGAAAAAAAGCCTGGAGGCTGGCATTGCGGCTGGTTCGGAGCTGAAGCTTGCCGTCTTCCGTGAGGGCCCAGGCCGCCAAGGCGCTGGCTGCCCGGGCGGGCAGCGCTGAAATCAGCGTCGAGAACTGAACAACCACCAGCGCAAGCAGCGCCAGTCGACGGGACCGCATGGCAGCCATCATCAGGTCAGAACAGAGCTGGCTGTCGGTGCCGCAAGCTCGGCATCTGCTCACGCACGCGGCCCAGATGGGAGACGTTCACAGGAGCGATAGCGGCACCCGGCTGAACGCCGGCATCGGCAAGAACGGTTCCCCAGGGGTCAATCACCATGGCGTGCCCATGGCTCTGGCGGCGTCCGTAATGAAGGCCTGTCTGAGCAGGGGCAAGCACATAGGCGGTGTTCTCGATCGCGCGGGCCTGCAGAAGCACCTGCCAGTGGTCTTTGCCCGTGAACGCCGTGAACGCAGCGGGAATCATCAGCAGATCGGCGCCGGCACTGGCGAGATGGCGATAAACCTCAGGGAAGCGCACGTCGTAACAGATGGATACCCCCAGGCGACACATTTCAGGCACATCAACCACGGGAGGAAGCGCATCTCCCGGGGTCACCGTTTCCGATTCCCTGTAGGTGTTCCCATCAGGGAGATCAACATCGAAGAGATGGATCTTGTCGTACCTGCCCAAGATCTGACCATCACGATCAACGAGCTCGGCACGGTTGAGCGTGCTGTTGCCATCTCCAACGGGTACGGGGAACCCTCCACCCAGAAGAACAACCTGATAACGGCGAGCCATCGTCACCAGGAATCGGCTGCACTGCTCAGCGAGGGAGGGAGCGAGTTCAAGGCGCCGCTCGTCGTCGCCCATGAAGGCAAAGTTCTCAGGCAGACCCACCAGTTCGGCTCCACGACGAGCCGCAAGGTCAATCTGCTCCTCTGCAGCATTGAAGTTGACCTCCGGGTCCCGGCCGCTCGTGAGCTGCACGGCGGCCGCCAGGAAATCGGTCACAAGTTCGGTTCAGAGGATGAACTTTAAAACCGCTTAGGCCGCCTTCAAAACGCCAGGTTCGACTTGGGTGGGAACGACATCGAGCTGATCCACTCCTGCACAACAGCGGAAATCGGCATCGTGGTCGCCCAGCCCAATTAGCCGTCGCCCATGGCTGGCGACCCGAAGGCATGCTTCCGGATCGTGAGTCCATTGGTTCCACAGAGCGATCGCTGCCGTCAACTCATCATTGGCATCCGCTCCAGCGTTGGAATCGAGTTCCTGAAGCCGGGCAGCCAACGCCCCCGCCGCCAACGAATCCTCCAGGGAATAAGCACCCTCCCAACCGCTGCCGACGATCACCAGCGAAGCGGGCTGTTTCGCCAGCAATCGGCGAGCCACGGCGTCTCGATTCGGCAGTGCAGCCGTCATCAAAAGAGGGACCTGACGGACTCGATCAAGGGCACGGGTGCCGTTGGTGGTGCTCATGAACAGCCGTTTTCCGGCAACGGTGTCTGGTGTCACCGCTACGGGTGAATTGCCCAGATCAAAACCCTCAAGCCGCTGGCCGCCCCGTTCACCCAACAGCAGGCGCTCAGCGGCAGGCCATGCCGCAGCAGTGCTCCGCAGCGTGTCGAGATCAGCGAACGCCTGCACCGCCTCAGCACCGTGATGCAGTGCCCAGGCGATTGTGGTTGTCGCCCGGAGAACATCGATCACCACGGCGGCGTCCGGGCAACAGTCCTCAGGCATGTCCGCCGGCACATGGAAATAGGAAATCTGCAAGGCCACGCTCCGGATCAGCGTGCGACACAGTACCGGGATCGTCTTTGCAATACCTGGCGCAGTCATGGCCCTGTTCGGATCCGGAGCGGCCACCCGCGACCTGCGCGGCTTCTTGAAGCTGCTGGAGGACCGAGGCCAGCTCAGACGCATTACAGCGCCAGTCGATCCCGATCTTGAGCTGGCCGCGATCGCTGACCGGGTGCTGGCCATGGGAGGGCCTGCCCTGCTGTTCGAAAACGTGATCGGTTCCACGATGCCCGTTGCGGTCAACACGCTCGGCACCGTCGAGCGGGTGGTGTGGAGCATGGGGCTGGAACGGGCTGAAGAGCTCGAAGAGCTGGGCAGCCGCCTGGCACTGCTGCAGCAGCCCCGCCCTCCCAAAGGTCTGGAAGAGACCAAGCAGTTCGCCCGGGTGTTTTGGGATCTGGTGAAGGCCAAGCCAGATCGTGACCTGATCCCCCCCTGCCATCAGCAGGTCTTGCATCGAGGTGACGTCGATCTCAACAGCATCCCCCTGATCCGGCCCTGGCCAGGTGACGCCGGTGGCGTGATCACCCTTGGCCTCGTGATCACCAAGGATCCGGAGACAGGGGTTCCGAACGTTGGCGTTTATCGCCTTCAGAAACAGTCGGTCAACACGATGACGGTGCACTGGTTGAGCGTTCGCGGTGGAGCCCGCCACCTGCGCAAGGCCGCAGCCCTGGGCAAAAAACTGGAGGTTGCCGTTGCGATCGGCGTGCACCCCTTGCTCGTCATGGCCGCGGCAACTCCCATCCCTGTGCAACTGAGCGAATGGCTCTTTGCCGGGATCTATGCAGGTCGTGGGGTGCTGCTCGCTCCCTGCAAAACCCTGGACCTGCAGGTGCCCAGTCACAGCGAAGTTGTTCTGGAGGGCACGATCACCCCTGGGGAGGTGATGCCTGACGGCCCGTTCGGTGATCACATGGGCTTCTACGGGGGTGTCGAGGACTCACCACTGGTGCGTTTCCACTGCATGACGCAGCGCCGCAACCCCAACTTTCTCACCACGTTCAGCGGGCGTCCACCGAAGGAGGAAGCGATGCTCGCCATCGCCCTGAACCGCATCTATACCCCGATCCTGCGTCAGCAGATCCCGGAGATCACCGACTTCTTCCTGCCGATGGAAGCACTGAGCTACAAGCTGGCGGTCATTTCGATCGACAAGGCCTATCCCGGCCAGGCCAAGCGTGCCGCCATGGCCTTCTGGAGCGCCCTGCCACAGTTCACCTACACCAAGTTTGTCGTGGTGGTGGACAGCCAGATCAACGTCCGTGATCCACGTCAGGTGGTGTGGGCGATTGCAGCCCAGGTGGACCCGCAGCGGGATCTCTTCACGTTGGAAGACACCCCGTTCGACAGTCTCGATTTCGCCAGCGAACAGCTCGGACTCGGCGGGCGACTGGCGATCGATGCCACCACCAAGGTGGGACCGGAGAAAAACCATGACTGGGGCGAGCCCCTGAGCCGCCCTCAGGAGCTGGAACGCCGCGTCGCAGACCGTTGGAGCGAACTTGGCCTCGATGACCTGGGAGCCGAGGAACCTGATCCAAACCTGTTCGGTTATGCCCTGGA
>QCSN01000041.1 GCA_003211515.1 Synechococcus sp. AG-670-F04 | reverse complement strand
TGTCTTGCTATTTTGGTGCGGTTTCACTCAGATAATTCGACGGATTGTGATAAGTCAGGATTTTTTGAAGGGAGATGTGAAGCGGTGCCGATGCCTAATGGCCAGCCTTTGTTTTTCGACGTGAACAAGATCACGAGCAGGGCCGTGATCGCCACAACGCTTCCGAGTGGATTGGGTTGCAGTCCTCCTGGCCCCACGAGCCATGCTGGTGTCGTCGGCGACAGCTGCAGGAGTCCGGCTTCAAGCAAAAACCAACCGCCCACAAGACCTCCGTGTAGACCAATACAGCCCCATAGGGAGCCTTGATCCTGGCGACGTCGCTCGGCGAGCAGCAATCCCAGCAGGAAGAGCCCAACCAGCAGGCTGAGCATCGGAATGACTCCCAGGTTGAACCGGGTATGCACCAGGCTGAAGACAATGGCCTGCCCCAAGATCCCCCATTTGGTTCCGAACAGAGTGCGGAGCTCTTCAAGCAGCCATCCTCGGAAGATCAGTTCTTCCGCGAAGCCCACACCGATGATCAGCAGGATTCCATTCAGCAGTTTTTGAAGTGAGCATTCGCCAAGCCAGTTGCCCCAGGCTCCGACCAGGATCGGCAGAACGATCACGGTCAGCATAATCAGCGCCCAGATCAATCCTTGAAACAGAACGACAGTCATTCTTGGGCGCCCATCACGCCCTCCACCGCTGATTCCAAGAGTTCTCCATGGGTGTTTGCTGGTCCAGCGAACCCTGCTCCAACGCGGCAGCAGCGCCATGAACATCAAAAAGCTGAACAGGGTTCCCAGCGGTGAGACGCTGGATTCACTGAGGCCAAAAGGTGTCAACAGCTGTGCTGTCAACCAACCCATGGCATAGAGGCAGGGGACGAACAGCAAACTGGGGAGCCATGGGGGCTGAAGCCGTAGCAGATTGTTGAAAGATGGGATGGACGGGTTCAATCAGCTTTCCGGTTCGATCGAGCTGGTGAGACCTTTGGCTTTGAGGGTTTCGCAGTAGAACTCCGCCGGCTCAATGTCGCAGACGATGACCAGACCAACGCCTGAGTTGTGGGCTTCGAGCATGACGGCAAGAGCGTCCTGCTCGCTGAGCTGAGGAACCACCTGGCGCAGGGTGTTCACCACGTATTCCATGGTGTTCACAGGGTCGTTGTGGAGCAGGACCTTGTAACGCGGGGCTTTTTTGCGCACGCGCTCAGGTGCCTTTTCCATCACCGCAGCCCCACCGGGGCTGCGACCTGGGCTCTCCACCGCCATGACGAAGGGTCGAACGGAATCGAAATTTAAAGGGAATCGGAGCATGGCCGTTCGGTTGATGGGCTCAGAGTGCTGCGATTCGCGCCATCGCCGCATCAACATTGGCGCGGCTGTTGAACGCAGACAGCCTGAAATACCCCTCGCCCGCAGCGCCGAAGCCGCTGCCGGGGGTGCCCACCACATTGGCTTTGTTCAACATGTGATCGAAGAACCCCCAGGAATCCATGCCCTCGGGGGTTTGAATCCAGACGTAGGGAGCGTGCTCTCCGCCGTAAACGGTCAGGCCTGCAGCGCTGAGTTCCCGGCGGATGATCGCAGCGTTTTCCATGTAGAAGCTCACCAGGTTCTTCACCTCTGCCTGACCGGCATCGGAATACACCGCTTCCGCTCCGCGTTGAACGATGTAGCTCAAGCCATTGAACTTGGTGCTCTGGCGGCGGTTCCAGAGTCCCCAGAGTTCCACCTCCTCCCCGTTGCTGGCCTTGCCCTTGAGCCCCTTGGGCACAACGGTGAGGGCGCAGCGGGTTCCTGTGAAGCCCGCATTCTTGGAGAAGGAGCGGAATTCAATCGCGCATTCGCGCGCCCCTTCGATTTCAAAAATGGAATGGGGGATCGCGGGATCCTGAATGAATGCCTCATAGGCGGCATCGAACAGGATCAAAGCCCCATTGCTACGGGCGTAATCCACCCAGGCTTGCAGCTGCTCCTTGCTGGCGACTGCCCCGGTGGGATTGTTCGGAAAGCAGAGGTAGATCAGGTCGACCGGTTCAGAGGGAATCTGCGCTGAAAAGCTGTTCTCCGCACTGATCGGCAGGTAGGTCAGGCCGCCGTAACGGCCTTCATCGCCGGCATCGCCGGTGCGTCCAGCCATCACATTGCTGTCCACGTACACCGGGTAGACAGGGTCGGTTACGGCGATGCGATTGCCCTCCCCAAGGATGTCGAGGATGTTGCTGCTGTCGCACTTGGAGCCGTCGGAGACAAAGATTTCCTCAGCGCTGACCTCACAGCCGCGCGCCTGGAAATCATGGTGGGCGATCGCTTCGCGTAGCCAGGCGTAGCCCTGCTCAGGGCCATAGCCGTGGAAGCCTTCGGCCGTTCCCATCTCATCGATGGCGACTTTCATGGCATCGCGGCAGGCTTGAGGCAAGGGTTCCGTAACGTCGCCGATACCGAGCCTGATCAGCGAGGCGTCGGGATGGGCAGTGCTAAATGCCTTGACCCTTCGGCCGATTTCCGGAAACAGGTAACCAGCCTTGAGTTTGAGGTAATTGCCGTTGACCTGAACCACGGAACAGCGAGGGGAGAGTGATGAGCAGGCATCTTGCCGTGTCGGCCGGTTCGACGGTTAATCCATACGATGCAATCAGGAGTCAGAACATCCGCCGTGGTCATGCCTGCTGTGGATCACCCCGTTGATTTCCATGCCCTTGTGGACAGTGGAATCAACAAGCCGGCCCGGTACATGGGCCATGAGCTTGGAGTTGAGGAACGGGACTGGCAGACCGCCTCCGTGCGCTGGGCTCTCACCTACCCAGAGATCTATGAGGTGGGGTCCAGCAACCTGGGGCACATTATTTTGTATTCGATCCTCAACGCCGTGCCAGGGCAGTTGTGTGATCGCGCTTATCTCCCCGCCGCCGACCTGGCTGCCCGGCTGCGGGAACGGCAGCAAGCGCTCTTTGCTGTGGAGAGTCGCAGGCCGCTGCCTGCCTTTGACATTCTCGGCTTCAGCCTCAGTTATGAGCTGGGTGCCACCAACATTCTCGAGATGCTGGATCTCTGCCAGGTTCCGATCCGGGCAGCGGAGCGGGGCGATCGTCCGCTCACCGACCCTGCATCACCACCGTTGATCTTCGCCGGCGGACCCACTGCCACCAGCAACCCGGAGCCCTACGCCGCATTCTTCGACTTCATTGCACTGGGTGATGGGGAGGAGCTTCTTCCGGAAATCGGCCTCGTGGTTGCCCAGGCGAAAGCGGAGGGTCTGAGCCGATCGCAACTGCTGAGGGATCTGGCCCTGGTGCCGGGGGTCTACGTGCCTTCCCTGTATTGCGTCGGCCCAGACGGCGTCACACTCAAACCGCTTCACACTGAGTTGCCGGAGCGGGTGCTGCGCCGTGTCGCAACGCCCATGCCTCATTACGCGATGGGACTGGTGCCCCATGTGGAAACGGTGCACGATCGGCTCACGGTGGAGATCCGCCGTGGCTGCACTAGGGGCTGTCGCTTTTGTCAGCCCGGCATGCTCACCCGCCCGGCTCGGGATGTGGAGCCGGAGGCGGTGATTGAGGCGGTTGAGACGGGCATGAAGCAGACCGGTTACAGCGATTTCTCCTTGCTGTCGCTGAGCTGCAGCGACTATCTGGCTTTGCCGGCGGTCGGCGTAGAGCTGCGCAATCGTCTGGCCGACCAGAACGTCACCCTTCAGCTACCGAGCCAACGGGTTGATCGCTTCGATGAGGACATCGCCCATATCCTCGGCGGCACCCGCCAGGCCGGGCTGACCTTTGCGCCGGAGGCCGGGACGCAGCGGCTGCGGGACATCGTGAACAAGGGCCTCACCGATGACGACCTGCTCAACGGCATCCGGACCGCCATGCAGAACGGCTACCGCAAGGTGAAGCTCTACTTCATGATCGGGCTGCCGGGTGAGACCGACGCCGATGTGCTCGGTGTTGCTGAGACCTGCGTCATGCTTCAGCAGCGCTGCCGCGATCTGGGGCGCTTGAACCTCAACATCACCATCAGCAATTTCACGCCGAAGCCCCACACGCCGTTTCAGTGGCACAGCGTGTCCTCCACAGAGTTTCTGAGACGCCAGGCCCTGCTCCGTGAAGCGTTCAAGCGGTTGCGGGGGGTGAAGGTCAATTTCACCGATGTGCGCCTGTCGGCGATGGAAGACTTTGTCGGCCGCAGCGACCGTCGTCTGGCACAGGTGATCGAAGCTGCTTGGCGGGCCGGTGCAGGGATGGATGCCTGGTTTGAGTCACTCGATCGCACCTATGCCGCCTGGACAGGGGCCATCGCCGCGGCCGGATTGGAGGGCCGCTACCGGACGATGGAACTGGGGAGCTGGAGTGCAGTGGCCGCTCTCGACCGCGACGATCTGGAGGCGTTCTGCGCTCAACCTCTGCCCTGGGATCACATCGACAGCGGCATCGACAAAGGTTGGCTGGCGGAGGATCTGCAGCGGGCCCTGACGGCAGCGGTGGTCCCCGACTGTTCCTTTGACGGTTGCAGCAATTGTGGAGTGTGTGGGCCTGATCTTGGCCACAACGTGGTGGTTCCCGCTCCGGAGGTTCCCATTCAGGTGCCGACTCAGGCCCCGCCCAGCGATCGCAGTTGCCGGCTTCGGATTCGCTTCGCCAAGACCGATGCGATGGCGCTTCTGAGCCACCTCGATCTGATGCGCATGCTGGAGCGTGCTCTGCGCCGCAGTGGTTTGCCGATCAGCTTCACGGGCGGCTTCCATCCGCTGCCAAGGATTCAGATCGCATTGGCACTCCCCCTCGGGGCGGAAGCCCACAGCGAATGGATGGACCTTGAATTCAGCGAAGTTCTCCCCGAGGCCCACCTGATCGAGCGCCTGCAGCCATTGTTGCCCGCGGGGATCAACCTGCTCGAGTGTCGAAAGGTGCCGGTCAGCGGTCCGAGCCTCTCGCAGCGGATCACAGCGGCTGTCTGGAGTTTTGATCTGTTCCTCGCAGGCGAAAACAGCCGGGATGTCGCACCGGTGGATTGGTTGGCGGCTGTCGGGGCCGTCGTTGCATCGGAGTCATTGATCTGGCACGACACCGATAAGAAAGGTCGTCCCCGCCAGCGGGATTGCAGACCCTCCCTTCAGGTTCTGGAGTGTCTTCGCCTTCAGGAACAGGGGCGCATTCGGCTGCGTCTCAAGGCCGAGGTTGATGCCTTGGGTCGGAGTATTCGGCCGATGCAGATCCAGCATTGGCTGACAGAGCATCTGCAGTGCAGCATTGGGATGGACCGCCTGTGCCGCGACGGGCTCCTCCTCTCACAGTGCTAGTTTCTAAAGAGGTCGAATGGATGTTTCAGAAACATTCACTCGTCTTCCGCGGTTGATCTTGCTTCAGTTCAAGCAGCCCGTAACCAGTTCCCGATAGGCGGTTCGTTCCGATCTGAGCCCAGGGAAAACCAGAGGAGTTTCTTCACTCCGCGCCATTCAGGTCTTTAAGACCTCAATTCAATTCTTTTGCCCCCCGCATCGGATGGTCGTCAGACATCTGTGCGGATTAGAGCTCATTGCGGGCTCCATCTGTGTTCATCCATGCCCCAGCAAATTGTCATCGCTGAGCAATTGCGGATCGCCGCAGTGCTCACTGATGATCGCGTTGATGAGTTAATCGTTGCGCAGGGTCGATATCAGATCGGTGATGTTTATCTCGGCACCGTTGAAAATGTTCTGCCGGGAATCGATGCCGCCTTCGTCAACATCGGAGAGAGTGAGAAAAACGGCTTTATTCATGTCACAGATCTCGGTCCCCTGCGGCTGAAGAAAGGATCCGCCGGGATCACCGAACTGCTCGAGCCTCGTCAGAAGGTTCTGGTGCAGGTGATGAAGGAGCCGACGGGCACCAAAGGTCCTCGGCTCACAGGCAATCTCGCTCTGCCAGGGCGTTATCTGGTGCTTCAGCCCCATGGCCAAGGTGTGAACATTTCACGCCGGATTAGCGCGGAATCCGAACGAAACCGTCTGAGAGCTTTGGGTGTGCTTATCAAACCTCCCGGGGCCGGACTACTCATTCGCACCGAGGCCGATGGAATCAGCGAAGACTTGCTGATTGATGACCTCGAAGCGCTGTTGCGCCAATGGGAGGCGATTCAACAGGCGGCGGAAACCGCGTCACCACCAGTTCTGCTGAATCGTGACGAGGACTTCATTCATCGCATCCTGCGCGATCACATGGGTCCCGATTTGGTTCGGGTCGTCATCGACGAGCCGGCTGCAACGGAACGGGTGACCAGTTTCCTGGGACAGGACGGGTCCAATGTGCTCGTCGAAGCCCACAGCGAGCCCTCCGAGCTGCTGGAGCACTACCGGATCAATGCCGCCATCCGTGATGCGCTCAAACCGCGGGTTGATCTTCCCTCCGGTGGTTACGTGATCATCGAGCCCACCGAGGCGCTCACGGTCATTGATGTGAACTCAGGCTCGTTCACCCGCTCGGCGAATGCGCGGGAAACCGTCCTTTGGACCAACTGCGAAGCAGCGATCGAAATCGCTCGACAGCTCAAGCTTCGCAACATCGGCGGCGTGATCATCATCGATTTTATCGATATGGATTCACGCCGTGATCAATTGCAGTTGCTCGAACATTTCACGACGGCGGTGCGCGATGACGCGGCGCGACCACAGATCGCACAGCTGACGGAACTTGGCTTGGTGGAGCTGACCCGCAAACGTCAGGGGCAGAACATTTATGAGTTGTTCGGTCGCGCCTGTCCCAGTTGCGGAGGACTGGGACACGTTGCCGTGCTTCCCGGCAAGGATCTGCTAATGCCTGTGGCCACTGCCTCCGGCCTGGTGCGATCAGCAGCATCTGCCCGTGCGGAGGTGGTTTCACCCTTGGAAGCTGGTGGAAACGGCCGCCGACGACGGGGTGGGCGGGGTCGTGCGTCCTCAGACGTTCCCGCTGCTGCACAACAGGTTTCTATTTCGGCCACTGCTGATGCAGACCCGGCACCCGAGGAGCGTCAGCAGCAGCAGGAGGAGGGCAGTTCGTCAGCCGCCGCAGCACCAACTCGCCGTCCAGAGCCGGAGCTGGTTGCGGTTCCGATGACACCTGAGCAACAGGAGGTTTATGGATGGTTGGGGCTGGATCCCGCATTGCTGCTGGAGTCACAGCCGGAATCAGACCATGTGCTCGTTCGTGTGGTTCGTCCCGGCGAGGATCCTGAGGCCGTTCTGGAGGAAGCCCGTCAACAGCTTGCAGCCAGCTCTGCACGCCGCCGCCGGCGCGGGCGTGGCGGACGGGGATCAGGATCAGGCCGAAATGGTTCGACGACAACACCGGTCGGCAACAGCTCGTCGGATCCAGTAGCCGCTGATGACACTCCTGTTCAGGATGATCCCAAACCGCTGATGGTGGAAATCACCCCGCTACCGCTGCCGGTGGACTCTGCGCCTTCCGAAAGCATGGTTGTCGTGACTCAACAGGATGGTGCGGGTCTGGATCAGTCCCAAGCCAGCGCTGAGCAGCCCCCTGAACCTGAAGCAAAGCACGAGGAGATCGAGGAACCGCGTCGTCGTCGTCGTCGGTCGTCGGCAGCTGGCTCCAGCTGAATTCTGCTCAGTTGACGGTGGATGTTCCAGCGGGACCAGGGGTGGCCGGTGTGGATGAAGTGGGTCGTGGATGCCTGTTTGGTCCCGTGTTTGCGGCTGCTGTTGTGCTGGACATCGAGGCGGCTGGGAGGCTTTTGGAGGCCGGCCTCACTGACAGCAAGAAGCTGACGGCCAAACGCCGGCAGGCTCTTGTTCCACTGATCGAGCAAAACAGCATCGCTTGGGCCCTCGGGCAGGGCTCAGCCCGGGACATTGATCGGCAGGGGATCCGGGTGGCGACGGAGTTGGCCATGCTTCGTGCCTTGCAGCGTTTGCCGGAACAACCATCGCTGGTGTTGGTGGATGGATCGCTGCCGCTGCGCCCCTGGACAGGGCATCAGCAAACCATTGTTGCTGGCGACAGTCTCTCCGCGGCGATTGCTGCGGCCAGTGTGCTGGCCAAACAGGCCAGAGATGCCTTGATCAGGCGGCTGGCGCTTCGTTTCCCGGGCTATGGGCTCGAACGCCATGCCGGGTATGGCACCGCTCAGCACCGTCAGGCGCTCCTGTTATCAGGCCCGACTGCCCTGCACCGCCGCAGTTTTCTCCGTCGTCTTCTTGGCACTCTCGATTGAGCTGCACCAGCGGTGGAAATCACTGAGCAGCTGCTGACCAACACGGGCCTTGATGCCAATCAGAATGCCACTGAGGATCGATTCGCCTGTCGATTCGATCAGCCGCCGCGGAATCAGCCGCAGGAGTGCTGGCTGGCTGACCTGAACGGCCAGTGAAGCGTCGCCCACCAACCCGGTGGGTGTGGCATTAAGGATCGCTTCAAGGGTCAATTTGAAGTCATCTACCACGCCAAGACCCTCGAGTTCGCAGTCCACAGCGCGCATCACGATGGACTCGTCTTGGTGTTCGGTTTCGAGGATGACAACAGGGGTCACCTGAAGTTGAAACACCTGAAGTTTGGTGACCAGGTAGCGATAACGGCCAGGCCCAATGCGCGTGAGTTGTTGACCGTCCAGCAGTGCTGCGATCAGGCGATCGTCCTGTCGGAGATAGGCGGGAAGGTTCTGTGCCTGGCGACGGACAGGGAGATCAAGGTGCTGACTGGCCTTGAAAGCCAGAGGCATGGTCGACGCTCGGCGCGTCATGATCTTATCGAGTCCGTGCCACCAGCCCTGATGCCTTCACGCATCGCATTTCTTGGTCCGGCGGGCACCTATGGAGAGAAAGCCACTGCGGCGCTCATCGAGCTGGAGGGGTTGGCTGATGCCGAACCGGTGGCCTGCGTGGGATTGCGCGCTGTGGTGGATCATTTGGCATCCGGTCAAAGCGATGCCGCGGTTGTCCCCGTGGAGAACTCCGTCGAAGGTGGTGTCACCGCCACGCTCGATGCCCTCTGGAGGCATCGAGACCTAACCATTCGTAGAGCGTTGGTTCTGCCGATTCGCCATGCACTGCTCAGCGATGGAGATCTGAACTCGATCACCGAGGTGTTGTCTCACCCGCAGGCTCTCGCGCAGTGCAGCGGCTGGTTGGCTTCCCATCTCCCGTCTGCACTGCAGCTGCCGACCAGCTCAACTGCCGAGGCGGCCCGCATGGTGGTGGGCAGTCGATTCAGAGCAGCCATCGCTTCCCGTAAGGCTGGTGATGAACGCGGATTGAATCTTTTGGAGTATCCGATTAATGATGTGGCGGGTAACTGCACCCGGTTCCTGTTGTTGCAACGAGGGGAACGGAGGCTGTCCGGTGATCTCGCCAGCCTCGCCTTTTCACTCCATTGCAATGCGCCTGGAGCTTTGCTTGAGGCCTTGGGTTGTCTGGCTCAGCGCAACCTCAATATGAGCCGGATTGAATCCAGGCCGTCGAAGCGGGAGCTCGGAGAATATGTGTTTTTTGTGGATGTTGATCTTGCAGGCCAGTCGACGTCGGCTTTGAAAGCATTAATTTCCGATCTTGAACCGATGTGTGAGCATCTGGCGCATTTTGGGGCTTACCCCAGCTCGGAGTTGATCAGCGATTGAGGCGGAACACACCGAATTGCATCAAGCCTGTGGCGAAAGCCCAGCGCATCAACAGCAGCGTTGGTGTCTCCCGCAACCCTTGAATCACAGCCTTTGGACCAAGCCCGAGAACAGCTCCGGGTCGTCGTATGCCTTCGACAATTGAATCGATCCAGGAGGGCAAGGTGGGTTGGGTCCAATCACCGGTGCTGATCGCCCCCCTGTTGTGTTGGCTGACTTCAAGGTTCTGTCGGAAGCCTTTGATGCTGGCGAACTCAGGGTGGGCCCATTGGGTGAGGAGTTGATGCATCACCCAGCGTTCGTTGCGGTTCAATGCTCCATCCGAGGGGTCCCTGCGGTTCCAGTCCGCAACGGCGAGGCATCCACCAGGACGCATCACTCGTAATAGTTCATCGGCAAACCGCTGTTTGTCGGGCATGTGCGGCCCCGCTTCCACACTCCAAACGGCGTCGAACTGTTGATCGGCCAGTTGAAGATCCAGGGCATCCATGACCTCGAACCGACAAGACAAGGCTTCGGGTGTGAGTTCGGTAGCACGCCGAACCTGTGCGCTACTGATGCTGATGCCGAGAACATCAAATCCATAATCCTGCGCCAGGATCCGTGCGCTGCCCCCGATGCCACACCCCACATCCAGCACCTTGGACCCCCTGGGCAGCTGGTCGAGGCCACTCCAGCGGACCAGCTCGTGGACGAATGCCTCCTTGGCTTTGCGGAAATCCCGATCGGACGGGGGAGTGCCGTAGTGGCCGAGGTGCACATGTTCTCCCCAGAGACGTTCCAGGAGACGGTCATCGGTCCAGGCGTCGTAGGCGGCTGCCACGCTTTCGGAGGAGGTGTAGCGGCGGTTGCGACGCTTCCACAGCAGAAAAGCAGTGGCACTGAGTCCACCGGTGAGGAGAAGTGCTTCAGTCAGCATCAGGCGTCGCTGTTATCGGGATTGGAGAGGGTGTCTTTGAGAACAGTGCGGGCTGCCAGTTGTCGACGGGTGTTGTCGAGCATGTCGAACTGACGCTGCAGCCGTTCATGGGTATCGGTGAGTTCCAGCAGGCCTTGTTGTTCACCTGCTGCTCGATTGTCGAGATGAGCCCCGATCCAGAAAGAAAGCTCGCGCGGTAGGTCGGGAAGGTCTTCGGGCAAGGTCACATCCCTGCCCTGGAGTTTTGCGGTGAGATTCACCACGTCGTGCAGCGCATCTCGAACTGTGGTGCTGAGATCGTTCAAGCCGTCCGGATTTTCAACGTCATCGTCTTCCACCCAGCTCACCATTGCGGAGCGAAAGGGGGTTTCACGGGTGATGTTGAGCACCCGGAAGCGTTGCTGCCCAAGCGTGACAATGTAACTGCGCCCGTCGTCTGTGGTTTGGTGCTGCAGAACTTCTGCGCAACAGCCAATTTCAGCCATTTCCCGATTAGAGGGATCAATGCGAACGATTCCAAAGCGCTTGTCGGATTCAAGAACCGACTGCAGCATCATTCGATAGCGGGATTCGAAAATATGAAGCGGTAGGAGTTGCTGCGGAAACAGGACGACGTCCGGCAGAGGAAACAGGGGTAGTTCCCTGACGGAAAAATCACTCACGAACGCCGTCTGACTGTTGGATGAATCCTAGGAAGAGGCCTGCTGCTCTGACGAGATCAGAGCTTCACCTCGATGTCCACGCCACTGGGAAGATCCAGCTTCATCAGAGCATCAATCGTCTTTGCGGATGGGCTGTAGATATCAATGATGCGGCGATGGGTCCTGGTCTCGAAGTGCTCACGGGAGTCCTTATCCACGTGAGGGGAGCGCAGGACGCAATAGATTTTGCGTTTGGTCGGTAGAGGAATAGGGCCGATTGCGGTTGCGGCGGTGTTGTCGGCTGTTTCGATGATTTTTTCGCAGGACAGATCGAGCATGCGGCGATCAAACGCCTTGAGGCGAATGCGGATCTTCTGCTGAGCGATCGCGGTGGTCATGGGAAGACAGGGTCAGATCCCTGATGGAGTGGATTGGGTTGTCGAGGTTCGAAAAAGGGGTGAGGGATGGCGAGATCGAAGCCTCAGTCCATCCCTCCGAGATCTGTCGATCTCAGATCATTCGATGATCGTGGTCACAACGCCGGCACCGATGGTGCGACCACCTTCGCGGATCGCGAAGCGCATGCCGGTTTCCATCGCGACGGGGCAGATCAGCTCACCGGTCATCTTGATGCGGTCACCAGGCATCACCATTTCCACAGCCGAACCGTCGTCAGCGGTGAAGGCGGTGATTTGTCCCGTCACATCCGTGGTGCGGATATAGAACTGCGGGCGGTAACCAGCGAAGAAGGGGGTATGGCGTCCTCCTTCTTCCTTCTTCAGGACGTACACCTCACCCTCGAATTTGGTGTGGGGTGTGATGGAGCCTGGCTTCACAAGCACCATGCCGCGTTCAATGTCTTCCTTCTGGATGCCACGCAGCAGCAGGCCGCAGTTATCACCAGCCATGCCCTCGTCGAGGAGTTTGCGGAACATCTCAACACCGGTGACGGTGGTTTTGCGAGGCTCACGAATGCCGACAATTTCGACTTCCTCACCCACTTTGACCTTGCCGCGCTCGATCCGGCCGGTGGCCACGGTTCCACGACCAGTGATGGAGAACACATCTTCCACTGCCATCAGGAAGGGCTTGTCGACTTCCCGCTCGGGTTCGGGGATGTTGGCGTCAACAGCAGCCATCAATTCTTCAATCTTGGCTTCCCACTCGGCTTCGCCTTCGAGAGCTTTCAGACCAGAGACTTGAACGACGGGGATTTCATCGCCAGGGAAGTCGTAGCTGTCGAGCAGTTCACGCACTTCCATCTCGACCAGTTCGATGATCTCTTCGTCATCGACCATGTCGCACTTGTTGAGAGCGACCACAAGCGCGGGAACGCCCACCTGTTTTGCCAACAGGATGTGCTCTTTCGTCTGAGCCATCGGGCCGTCAGTGGCGGCGCACACCAGGATGGCGCCGTCCATTTGAGCAGCACCGGTGATCATGTTCTTGACGTAGTCCGCGTGGCCGGGGCAATCCACATGGGCATAGTGACGGGTATCGGTTTCGTACTCGACGTGGGCGGTGTTAATGGTGATGCCGCGCTCACGCTCCTCAGGAGCCCCATCGATATCTGCATAATCTTGCTTCTCGGCCTGACCCTTTTTCGCGAGCACGTTGGTGATCGCGGCGGTGAGAGTGGTTTTGCCGTGGTCAACGTGGCCGATCGTGCCGATGTTGACGTGGGGCTTGTTCCTTTCGAACTTCTCGCGTGCCATGAGTGTTTAAAGAATCGAGGGGTGAATGAAGTAGTTAATAGAGATCAGGAATTGCCCTGATTCTTGGAAACGATGGCTTCTGCCACATTGCGAGGAACTTCCTCGTAGTTTGCGAATTCCATCGAGAAAATGCCCCGGCCCTGGGTCATCGATCGGAGCTGAGTGGCGTATCCGAACATCTCAGCCAGGGGCACCTTGGCTGAGATTTTGGAGGTGCCGTCTTCAACCGATTGGCCTTCAACTTGTCCTCGGCGTGAGGACAGGTCGCCGATGATCGAACCGAGAAAATCCTCGGGGACCTCGACTTCGACCTTCATCATCGGTTCAAGCAGTACGGGGTTGCACTTCTTGACCCCATCCTTGAAGGCCATGGATCCGGCGATCTTGAACGCCATTTCCGACGAGTCCACATCGTGATAGGAGCCGTCGGTCATGGTGACCTTCACGTCGATGAGCGGGAATCCTGCAATCACACCGGATTCGCAGGTCTCCTTCATGCCCTGTTCTGCGGGCTTGATGTACTCCTTTGGAACAACACCACCGACGATCTTGTTCACAAACTCGAAGCCAGAACCTGGCTCACCGGGTTCCATTTCGATCACGACATGACCGTACTGGCCTTTACCACCTGTCTGGCGGGAGAACTTGCCTTCTCCGCCTGCAGAACCACGGATGGTTTCCCGGTAGGAAACCTGTGGAGCGCCGATGTTGGCTTCCACTTTGAATTCGCGAAGCATGCGATCCACAAGGATCTCAAGGTGAAGTTCACCCATGCCGGCGATCACAGTCTGACCGGTTTCTTGATCGGTGTTGACGCGGAACGTGGGGTCTTCCTCAGCCAAAGCGACGAGGGCTTTTGAGAGCTTCTCCATGTCGCCTTTCGTCTTGGGCTCCACCGCCACGGAGATCACGGGTTCCGGAACGAACAGGGTTTCCAGAACAATCGGATCATCGGTCGAACACAGCGTGTCACCGGTGGTGGTGTTCTTCAGGCCAAGCACAGCTCCGAGATCACCTGCTCTGAGTTGATCAACCTCCTCACGATCATCGGCCTTGAGCACCACCAAACGCGAAATCCTTTCCTTGTTGTCTTTGGTGGAATTCAGCACATAGCTGCCCTTGGACAGGACACCGGAGTACATCCGGACAAAAGTCAGTTTTCCGTAGGGGTCGGCCATGACCTTGAAGGCCAGGGCACTGAACGGAGCGTTGTCGTCAGAGGGGCGAACCGCTTCCGTCCCATCAGGAAGAATCCCCTGGATCGGGGGAACATCGATGGGAGCGGGCAGGTAATCGATCACTGCATCGAGAACCAACTGGACGCCTTTGTTCTTAAAGGCAGAACCACAGAGCATCGGCACAAGACCGTGCTTAAGGACACCTTCGCGAATTCCTTTTTTCAGATCCTCGGAGGAGAGCTCACCTGTTTCGAGAAACTTCTCGATCAACTCCTCGTCCGTCTCGGCGATGGTTTCCATCAACGTATTGCGCCACTCTTCAACCTCATCGGCCATCGCTGCAGGCACCTCGGCCTCTTCGATGTCGGTACCGAGGTCGTTTTTATAGATGTAGGCCTTATTAGAGACAAGGTCGATGATGCCGCTCAGTTCTCCCTCAGCACCGATCGGCAGCTGAATCGGAACGGCATTGGCCTTCAGGCGATCCTTGATCTGGCCGTGAACCTTCAGGAAGTCGGCTCCCGTGCGATCCATTTTGTTGACGAACACCATCCGGGGCACGGAGTACCGGTCGGCTTGACGCCATACGGTTTCTGATTGGGGCTGAACGCCACCAACCGCGCAGAACACCGCGATAACACCGTCCAGAACGCGCATCGATCGCTCCACCTCAATGGTGAAGTCCACGTGGCCAGGAGTATCAATAATATTGACGCGGTGATCCCGCCAACTGGTGGAGATGGCAGCAGCCGTGATGGTGATACCGCGCTCCCGCTCCTGGGCCATCCAGTCGGTCACTGCGGCGCCGTCATGCACCTCGCCGATTTTGTGCACCACGCCTGAGTAGAACAGAATCCGCTCAGTAGTGGTGGTTTTGCCGGCATCAATATGTGCAGCGATACCGATATTTCTGACGCGTTCCAGGGGAAATGCGCGGGACACAGGAAAGTCTCCGGAGTGGGGCGTTAAAAGGCGGGTGAGACTCTACAGGCCAGACGTGAGCAAAAGTGCTTTGCGCTGACCTGGGAGGCTCAGTATCTGTAGTGGGCGAAAGCCTTGTTGGCTTCAGCCATCTTGTGCGTCTCTTCGCGCTTGCGAACAGCGTTGCCAGCTTCATTGGCGGCATCCATCAGTTCACCGGCCAGCTTGTGCGCCATGCTGCGACCGTTCCTGGAACGAGAGAAGCTCACCAGCCAGCGAAGCGCCATGGCTGTGCCGCGTTCCTGGCGCACTTCCATTGGAACCTGATAGGTGGCGCCACCAACGCGTCGGGCGCGAACTTCCACCAATGGAGTGGCGTTCTTCACGGCCGTTTCGAACAGTTCCAGGGGATCGCCACCAGTCCGTTCGTTGATCAGACCGAAGGCGTCCGACAGGATCCGCTGGGCCGTGGACTTCTTGCCGTGCTTCATCAACCTTGCCACCATCATCGTGGCGAGACGGCTGTTGAACTGCGGATCAGGAAGAACCGGGCGCTTTTCAGCGGCGTTGCGGCGGGACATGGAGGGTCAGATCGTTGTGGTCGGTGAAAACAGTGGAGTGACGTTCCGGGAATCAATCCTTCGGAGACTTCGCTCCATATTTGGAACGAGATTGGCGACGGTCCTTGACTCCAGCGGTGTCAAGGGTTCCACGAATGATGTGGTAGCGGACACCGGGCAGGTCTTTGACACGACCACCGCGGATCAGTACGACGGAGTGTTCCTGAAGGTTGTGGCCGATGCCACCGATGTATGCGGTCACCTCGAAACCGGAGGTCAGACGCACACGCGCAACTTTGCGCAGTGCGGAATTGGGTTTCTTTGGCGTGGAGGTGTACACACGAGTGCAGACACCCCGGCGTTCGGGACAGGCCTTTAAGGCAGGTGACTTCGTCTTGGCCTTAAGGCGCTGACGCTCCGTACGGATCAGCTGTTGAATAGTTGGCATCGAGGGTCGGCTTGCGGTCGGACTCCCCGACCTGATTCGACAATCCGCCACGTTACCCGGTCGTCCGCCCTTTTAGGTGCGGCTGAACGCACTGCCGCATGCACAGGTCTGAATCGCCGTGGAGCTGCGGATCAGAAAACCGCCTCCACTGAGATCACCGCGGTAATCCAAGCAAAGCCCCTGCAGGAGCTTGTGCTGGTCCTTTGGGGCATGAAGGGTCACCCCGTCGGCTCTGGCGACGGCCACCCCGGTGAGTTGCCCCGGCCGGATTCGAACCAAGTGCCGGGCGCAATCCCCTGGTGTGAGATCCAGATGCATCTGTCCGGGGGTGCCGGCGACGGCGGCCTGGCGGCCCAGCTCGGCTGCGGCGGAGGCGGTGAGTCGCAGGTTGTCAGCCATCGGTTGATGTGACTGGGCTCACCACAATGGCAGGGCTGGCTGTGGCACCAGCCCAAGTCCGTTGTGGATGCGAGGTGAACTGCTGCTGCCAGTCATCAGCGTTTGTCCTGCCGCAAGCATGGTTGTGGAACTGCCCCCATCCAGATTGAGCGCATTGCGAAGGCCCAACTGCTG
>QCSN01000040.1 GCA_003211515.1 Synechococcus sp. AG-670-F04 | reverse complement strand
GATCAAGGCACTTGATGAAACACTCAAGCTCAAAGAAAAGGAGTTGCTTCTTGAAGCTGAGGAGAAAAAACTGAAGCAAATTGAGCTTGAGCGCACCCTTGAGATGAGTGAAGAAGAGGAGTTGATGTTGAATAACAAGTTGGTGCTCGAAACTGAAATTCTCCGTCGTTATGAGATGTTGAGGCTTGCCGGAGCTGAGTCCGAATTGCAAACTCTCAGCCAGAAGAATCGGGTTGAGGAGACCCGTGGTCGGCTGATGCAGGTGAAGGTGGAACGGATGCGGCAAACCGCCGTTTTGAATCAAGGCATCCAGCAGCTGCAGCAGAACATGAATCAGTTGGAACAGTCGATCCAGCAATTGAAGGTTCTGGCGATGTACTGGGAATAGAACTCCTGCCAGCGCCAGCGGCTCACCATTTCCACGTTCTGGGCTTTCACGGTCTGTATACCTGTGAGCACTTCAACCAGGTGGCTCTGGGTTTTGGCGTTCTCCTCTGCCGCTGAACGGAACTGGCGGCGGAATAGTGGTGCACCAAGAAGCGTCAGACCCACCTGAATGGGCAGGACCGACAGGGCGATCAGAGTCAGCAGCCAGCTGTAAACCACCATGACGGCGATATAAATCAGCGAGAACGCAGCATCAAGAATCGTGGTGAGGGCCTGGCCTGTCAGAAAGTTGCGGATCTTCTCAAGTTCCGCAACCCGGGTTCCGAGTTCACCAACCGGGCGTTTGTCGAAGTAACCGAGCGGCAAGCGCAGGAGGTGATCAATCACCTCGGCACCAAGCCGCTGATCGATGCGGTTGGTGGTTTCAGCGAAGAGGAAGGTCTTAAGGCTGCCCAGAACACCCTCAAGAATTGTCACCACAACCAACGCGATGCCAAGAACCTGAAGGGTGTCGAGACTGCGCTGGCTGATCACCTTGTCGATGATCACCTGAATCAGCAACGGGTTGGCCAGGGTGAAGAGCTGCACCACGAAGCTGGCGGCGAGCACCTGGATCAGCACGCCCCGATACCGCTTCAAAGCCGGCCAGAACCAGCCCGGGCCGAATTTCTGATCGGGTGTGGCATTGGAGCGCTCCATCAGCAGGAGCTCGATGCCTTCAGGGAAGTTGTCCTCCAGCTCGGACGGATCGAGGGTCACCATGCCGTGCTTCGGCGAAGCAAGGGTCAGACCCTTCTCATGACTGGCCACCACAAGGGCAAAGCCGTTTTTCCAAGGCACCATTGACGGCACCTGCAGACGCGTCCCTGCTTCTGATGGCACCCTTGCCGCCATCACGTGCAATCCCAAACTCGCTGCCAACTGCCCGCAGAGCTGAAGATTGGGTGTCAGTCCACGGCGCAGGTTGTCCTGCAGAACCTTCTCGATCGAATCACGCCGGAAGGGCAGCTTCATCAGCTGAGCGAGCATCTGGAAGCAGGCCAGCGTTTCCGGCAGAGGACCATCCCCGCGAATCAAACGGAGACTGTCGACGACATTGCGCTCAGGGCTATAGCGACTGACCGGTGGGAGTGTTTCGCCATCCTCCGACGATTCGAAGGGGATCAGCTCGCCACTGACCGGTTCGGTACCAGCCTCTCCACTTGAATCAGCTGCATCCTCTGACGGAGAACCTTCAAGCCGTTGTTGGATCTGCGGAGGAAGGGCAACAAGTCGCGGCCTGAACCGCTGACTCTGATCCACATCCGACAACGACAGAACCGGCTGACCGACGGTGCAAGCCCCCCAGCTCGAGGACACGTAAATCGACTGGCCATCGTTGAGTGCGCTCTGGAGCGACTCCACATCCGCACTGCAGCGTTCGGCCTCCTTCAACGCCGCCTCAAGCAGCTCAAGCGCTGTGTCTTCAGCGGTTGGCGATTGAGCTGCCAGCACCTCGAGAAGCTGCAGGAGCTCCTGCGGCCAGAGCTGACGATCACACCAGGCCGCAAAGGATGGTTCCGACGCGTAGAGATCAGTCCAGAGCTCATCGCTAATGGCGCAGGCCACAACCTCCTGGGACGCCACAACGTTCTCGCAGGCCTTGCCGACCATCAGGCTTGCGGCACCGATCACACTGCCGGGGCCGAACTTGCCCACCGTGGTGAGGCGTCCGTTGTGGCGACCCACCAGCCGCGCCTGTCCCTGGAGAAGGATCAGAACCCGCGCTGGGATGTCATCCGGCTCGGAGAGCTGCTGGCCCAACTCAAAGCGCAGCACCCGCGTGCCCTTTTCGAGGCGACCAGCCCCGGCTTCACTGAGCTCTCGGAAGGCGGGGTGCTTGAGGAGAGGAAACGTCGGAGACATGGTCATCGGGAAGCTTTGGCGTCGACGTTGCCGTTGAGCCGGCTCAAATTAGTTGCTGTCTGCTCGGCGATCCACTCGTCGAACATCTCCTTGCACATTCGGTCGGAGACCTCGTCGGTGAAGGTGGCTGGGGAGTAGCGCTCCAACCGCACCACCAACCACCAGTCGGAGATCCGGAATGGTTCCAGCAGCACTCCTGGCTGGGACACCCGCAGCTTCTCAACAAGCACCGGGTGGGCCTGGGTCAAGGGCACCGGACCAACGATGCCGTTGGTGTTTCGTTCCGGACCTTCGGCGTAGCGTTTCGCCAGATCGGCGAAATTGGACTCCCCGGATTCAATCTGGAGGTAGAGCTCCCGTGCGAGAAAACGATTTTCCAGCCGCAGGAGGCTGTACACAACCTGATCGAGTTCGTTCTTGCGCTCGAGGAAGCGTGCTTCGGCTTTGGCTGAAAATTGCTCACGGGCCGTTGACCGCTGCTGAATGCCGCGCTTCAGCTGGTCCAGAACCATCGCTTCAGGCCGTCCCAATTCGGTGAGGAGCTCTGGCCATTGCTCAAGCTCTTCATAACCGCGACGTTCAAGCAGTCCGAGCTTCGCCTGATCAAGTTCTTCATCACTGACTTGCGTACTGGCAATCGACTCAGTCGTCACCATCTGCTCGACCAGGGGCCGGAGCAGGTTGTAGCGATTCAGAAGGGCACGACCATCAGATCCGATCAGCCGTTTCAGCTCAGCCAGTGCTGATCCACTCTCCACTGCAGGTCCGTCAACGGTCGAACACTAGTTGCAATTTCCTGGCCTGACCTGGGATCACATCGCCTGCTCCAGAATCGTTCATGGACCGGACCGAGGACCATGACCTGCCGCCTCTTGATCACCGGTGGTGCCGGATTCATCGGCAGTCACACCTGCCTGGTATTGCTTGCACAGGGCCATGAGCTGGTGATCGTTGACAACTTCAGCAACAGCAGCCCGCTGGCCTTGCAACGCGTCCAATCGCTCGCTCAACGGAACACGATCCAGGTCGTGGAGGGAGATGTACGTGATGCCGACCTGCTGGATCAGACCTTCCGCTCTTGCGGTGAACTCGATGGGGTGATCCACTTCGCCGGCCTCAAGGCGGTGGGGGAGTCGGTTGCCAATCCACTTCTTTATTGGGACGTGAATGTGAACGGCAGCCGGGTGCTCGCTGAAGTGATGCAACGGCATGGCTGCAGCACACTCGTCTTCAGCAGCACCGCGACGGTTTACGGCGCTCCGATCACATTCCCTTTACGCGAGGACAGCCTCACCGATCCCATCCACCCGTACGCCCAGACCAAACGGGCTGTTGAACAGATGCTGGACGCTTTGAGCCGGAACGCAGGCTGGCGGATCGCCAGCCTGCGGTACTTCAATCCTGTAGGAGCCCATCCCAGTGGCCAGATCGGCGAAGACCCCCTCGGCGTCCCCAACAATCTGTTCCCCTTCATCACGCAGGTGGCCGCTGGCCGCCGTGAACGACTACACATTTTCGGCAATGACTACGCAACGCCGGATGGCACGGGAATCCGCGACTACCTCCATGTCATGGATCTGGCGGAGGCCCACAGCGCCACCCTTGCTCACCTGCTCGAGCGACCAGCGCCCGTCCAACTCACCTTGAACATCGGCACCGGTTGTGGCCGATCAGTGCTGGAAGTGATAAACGGATTTGAACAGGCCACAGGGCTGTCGATCCCCTATGAAATCGTGGCCCGTCGCCCTGGTGATGTGGCCAAGCTGGAGGCCTGCCCGGCCAAAGCGGAACAGTTGCTGGGATGGAGCGCCCAGCGCAGCCTTGAGGAGATGTGCACCGATGGCTGGGCCTGGCAGCAGGCCAATCCGATGGGCTATCGCAACGCCCCATGACCAACGAGGGTCCCTTGCTTCTGGCCGGTGGAGGCCACAGCCACGCCCTTGTGCTGAAGCGGTGGGCCATTCATCCACAGCATCGACCTCGCGGCGAGGTGGTGTTGATCAATCGCCACGGCACAGCGTTCTATTCGGGAATGGTTCCCGGCCTGATCGCGGGCGATTACGACCGCGATGACGTCGCGATCGACC
Organism: Synechococcus sp. AG-670-F04; assembly: GCA_003211515.1. Lineage (GTDB taxonomy): Bacteria > Cyanobacteriota > Cyanobacteriia > PCC-6307 > Cyanobiaceae > Parasynechococcus. Next base: position 12,199 of record QCSN01000040.1, on the reverse strand, counting down.
TGCGAGATCTGTGCGATCGAGCCGGCGCGGTCTTCGTGGCAGCAGAGATCGAAGGAATCGATCCAGCCAAGCGGCTGCTGAACCTTGAGGGCCGACCACCCCTTCGCTTCGGCCGGCTCAGCCTCAACGTAGGCGCGGTCTCGCGGCCAACGGCCCTTGGAATTCCGATCAAACCCCTGGAAATAGCCCTCGATTTCCTGCGCGAACAAGACCAGAGCGACCAACCGTTCCGGGTGATCGGCGCTGGTGCAGCCGGCATCGAAGTGGTGCTGGCCCTGCGCTGCCGCTGGCCGAACCGCCACCTGCTTTTGCAGGCGCGTCCCGACCAGATCGAACCCCATCATCAACGGGCCCTGAAACGGGCCAACATCGATCTGCTCAGAGCGGCTGGCGCCACCGATGGTCCAACCCTGCTTTGCACCGGGAGCCAGGCACCCGACTGGTTGAAAGTCAGTGGATTGCCCGTCGACCAGGACGGACGCGTGCAGACCGATGCCTGCCTGCAGGTCTGCGACCACCCAGGCCTGTTCGCCAGTGGGGACTGCGCTGTCGTCCGCAACCAACCCAGGCCGCCCTCGGGCGTCTGGGCCGTGCGGGCTGCCATCCCCTTGGCCCGAAACCTTCAGGCCTCCTGCCTTGGGAAACCGCTGCAAGCCTGGCGTCCCCAACAGCATGCACTGCAACTGCTCGGTGATGCCAGCCTCCAACCACGGCAGGCTTGGGCCCGCCGCGGCCGCTGGACGCTGGGAGCATCCCCATGGCTTTGGAAACTGAAGCAAGCTATCGACAGACGGTTCATGGCCGGCTTCAAGAGCCAAACCCCCATGGCCATGACCATGCCGATGGCCTGCCGCGGATGCGCCGCCAAACTCGCCGCAGCTCCTCTGCAGGATGCACTCCTTCAGGTGGGGCTCGGGCAACTGGCCAGCAATCCTGAAGATGCGTCTGTGCTGCCAGGTCTGCCGACCCAACTGCAGAGCGTCGATGGATTTCCGGCCCTGATCAGCGATGCCTGGCTCAACGGTCGACTCACGGCACTGCATGCCTGCTCCGATCTCTGGGCCTGTGGCGCGCATGTGGCGAGTGCCATGGCCGTGATCACCCTTCCTGCCGTGGATTCAGCTCAGCAACAGAACTTGCTGGCCCAGACACTGGCCGGGTTGCATTCAGCACTCATTCCGCAAGGGGCCCAACTCCTTGGCGGACACACCCTGGAAGGGCGATCGGAAGCGCCGATGCCCGCCAGCCTCGGGATCCAGGTCGCCCTGAGTGTTCATGGCGGAACGGCGGATCCGGGGGGGCGGATCTGGCGGAAGAGAGGCATCAGAAGCGGAGATGCCCTGCTGCTGAGTCGTCCGCTGGGCACGGGCGTGCTGTTTGCGGGAGCCATGGCCGGCAGGGTGTCCCCCAGCGATCTCGACCGCGTCCTGGCGACGATGAGCCGCAGCCAGCACGAGCGGTTGGAGCCCTTGCTGGCCATGGGCGAGGCGATTCATGCCTGCACGGACATCACCGGTTTCGGCCTGCTGGGGCATCTCGGAGAAATGCTCGGGCACCGACCCTGCGTTCAGATCCAGCTCAATGGAGAACAGATTCCTGCCTACTCCGGCAGCCTGAACCTTTTCGATCAAGGCGTAGCGAGCAGTCTGGCGCCAGCAAACCGCCTCGCCTGGCGGTGGCTTGATCCAGCCGAACACAGCGACGGGGCGATCGTGACGGTGGAAGGCGCCCACGATGCGGCATTGCTTGAGCTGCTGGTCGACCCCCAGACCTGCGGGCCGCTTCTGGTGGCCTGCGATCCAAAAGCCGCAGCAGCGCTCAGTCGGGACGAGGGGTGGCACTGGATCGGCAATGCAGCACCAACGCGTGAGTGAAGCGCTCCGACACCGGTTCACATTGGAAGCGGTTCTGTTCCAACAAACGGCGCGATGGCTCGAGACGGCGTTGATTCAGCGCCGGTGGTCCACTGCTGGCCAGCCAGAGCTGGTTCAGGGCTGGCTGCTGAAGAAGACGGTTCTCCAGATCATCCGTGTCCTGCCAGGAAGTCGGCTGGTCTGGAATACGACCCATGGCCAGCTCCATCTGATCACTGAGGTTGAACAGGCGAGGCCGGGGCGTGAAGCGATCGCGTTCACCGCCCGTGAGACGACTGACAGCAGCGAACTGATCCTGCTCCCGAACACCGTTGCCCGAAGGATCAAGTTCAGCGAAGCCCGCACCCCACCAGCTGAGCAACATCACGACGAGGAGCGCGGATCCAAACCAACGCGCCGAGCCGCTCCAGCTGAAACTGGCAATCTGAACAGCGCACCACGGAACAAGAGCCGGCAGAAGAACAACGAAATAACGGCTAAAAGCGAGCGGTTTGACGAAGGAAATCAGCACCACGGCCAGCACCATCAGCAGCGATGGGAGCAATCCGCTGCGGTCTAGCAGCCGTCTCTCGTTCCAGTTCCCTGAGCCATGCCGCCGCAAGCCACCCCAGCGGCGCAGCCCCCAGAAACTTAAAAGCAGTAGCGCGAGCTTGGGCAGCGGCCAGAGCCCCAGCAAACGGGCCAGCGTTTCCTCCAACAGGGCGAAATCCGGCGGGCCGATCCAGCTGCCTGATCGGGAACTGAACAGGTAGGCAGCGGCATAACCGATCCAACAGAGCGCGGGGATCACAGCAAGCGCCGCGGTGACCGCAGAACTCCATCGCCGCCTGGAGAGATCCCACACGGCCGCGGACAGGAACAAAAACAGCCCGTAAAAATGGGTCAGGGCCGCTAGCGCAACACACAGGCCATAGGGCAGGAGACGGCCGCCGCGGCGCCAGCACCATCCCAGCGCCACCAACACAACCAGCAGGGCGTAGCTCTTCCCCTCCAGCGAGAAACGAATCGGATAGGGGCTGCAGAACACCAGCAGGGCAGCGACAGGAACAGCCAGATGGCGCATCACCCCCATCTCCACTGCCAGCGCAGCGGTCTGAACCAGGATGACCACTCCACCGAGGCCGTAGGCCAGCCAGGACAACAGTCGCAAGCTGATCGGGCTCTGCCCGATCAGCTGTCCCCAGGCCCACAACAACCCGTAATAGGCCGGAGGGTGGGTGTCCTCACGCAGCATTGAGAGGAGTGCCAGAGGGCTGGGCTGGAAACTTTTGCCCACGCTGTACAGCTCATCACTCCACAAACCGGTGGCGTCGATCAGCAGCAGGGAGCGCAAGGCAAAGGCCAGGACGACGCCAGCCACCAGGATCATTCCCATCCAGGTGATCCGACTCATCGACCTTGTCCGACTCATCGACCTTGATCGATGACGGCCAGCCGCCTGCGTTTCAGTTCGGCCCCGAGGTCGGGCCCTGGCTGCCAGCCCTCGGCGAGCAGCTGCCGGGCCGTGATCGGCGAGAGGCAGTGGCGCCAGCGGCCCCACCAGCGCAGGAGAAACCGCCATTGGGAAGGACGGTCGCAGATCAGCAGCGCCACGACCTCGGGCTGGCAACCGAAGGATTCCAGCGCCAGGGTCCAACGCGATGGAGCCGCCTGATCAGACGGAGCGCTGGTCTGCAACCAGACGCGAAGCTCGAGCAACTGTTGAAGCCACTGCTGATGTTGCCCTGGAATCTGCAGACGCCTCGCCGTCGCCAGCGGATCGGAGGCCCCCGCAAGCCAAGCAGGGAGTAACGGCAGACCCAGCCGCAGCGCCCAGTGCAGGCGACGACGCCAGGTCGGATCGCTCTGCAGCTCGGGGTCAATCAGGGGAAGGGCGCCCCAACGCTCAAGGCGATGGAGGGCCTGCTCCCATGGCTCGTTGGCGAAGAGACGATCCAGCTCCATCCGACATCGCGTCGCCAGTGCAGGCGGTGCTTGTGCCGGGGTGTCGCCAGACCGCCAGGCCCAGGGCCAGGCAGCGATCGTGTTGTTGAGCTGCTCCAGGGAGGACGGATCCAACCCAAAACCAAGCCGGGCACCGTATCGAGCGGCGCGAATCAGACGCGTGGGATCGTCGCTGACGCTGTTTTGGTGCAAAAAAACGAGTTGCCGGGCCTCGAGATGGACGCAGCCTCCAAAGGGATCGATCAGCTCACCGGAGATGAGATCAAGCGCCATCGCGTTGATCGTGAAATCCCGACGTTTCAAGTCCGCCTGCAGCGATCCCGGCGTCACCGCAGGATTCCGACCCGGCGCCGGATAAACCTCTGCCCGGGCCGTCGCCAGATCCAGTGGCTGCCCGTCAAGGCACAACTCAACAGTGCCGAAGGCCGGATGGACAAGGCAACGGCTCAGGCGCTTGGGTCCACAACGCTCGCGCAACGCTGCGGCCAGATGCTCTGCATGGCCTTCCACCACCAGGTCAAGATCAGGCACCCCAAGCCAGGGATATCCATGCTGATGATGCAACAGGGCATCACGCACGGCTCCGCCAACCAGCGCCAAGCGACTCACACCTGCATCCTGAGCAGCCAACCGCAAGTCCTCCAGCAGGGCGGACGGCACACCCGGCAGATCCAATGCCAGGGGAGTCATCGACTGACGTGAAGGACAATGACCTGATCATCACGGATCCAGCGTTTGTCCGCTCTGACCCGCTGTCTGCAGGAAGAAGCCAATGCGATCGCCTCGGCGGCGGAGCGCTTATCCGCTGCAGAGGTGGAAGCGGCTCTGGCTCTGCTCGAGCGCTGTGCCGACCAACGCGCCAAGCTCGTGATCACCGGTGTGGGCAAAAGCGGCATCGTGGCCCGAAAAATTGCGGCCACGTTCTCGTCCATCGGATTGATGGCCCTGTTTCTCAACCCTGTGGATGCCCTCCATGGCGATTTGGGTGTCGTGGCATCGGAGGACGTCTGCCTTCTGCTCTCCAACAGTGGTGAAACGGGCGAATTACTTGAAGTTCTGCCCCACCTAAAGCGACGCGGCACGGCCAGAATCGCGATTGTCGGTCGAGCCGAGTCCTCCCTCGCTCGAGGCAGTGACGTGGTGCTGGAAGCCGGTGTGGACCGTGAGGCCTGCCCCCTCAACCTGGCGCCGACCGCAAGCACGGCGGTGGCCATGGCGATCGGCGATGCACTGGCCGCGGTCTGGATGGAACGACGCGGGATTTCCCCGGCGGACTTCGCCTTGAATCACCCCGCAGGATCCCTCGGCAAGCAGCTCACCCTCACGGCTTCCGATCTGATGGTGCCCGCTGCCAAGCTGCATCCGCTGCGTCCGCACACACCGCTGCCTGATGTGATCGGGGGCCTGACGCGCGACGGCATCGGCAGTGGATGGGTGGAGCATCCCGATCGTCCAGGGGCCCTGGCAGGGATCATCACGGATGGCGATCTGCGCCGGGCCCTTCAGGATCACAGCGCTGAGGAATGGACCACCCTCCAAGCTGCCGATCTGATGACAGCCGACCCGATCACGGTTGAGGCAAACGTGCTGGTGGTGCATGCACTTGAGCAGATGGAGCGCAACCGCCGAAAGCCAATTTCCGTGTTGCCTGTGGTGAATGGTGAGCGACGCCTGCTCGGCCTGCTGCGGCTCCATGATCTGATCCAGGCCGGCCTCGCATGACTCCCCTGATCGCGCTGCGCTGGTGGGCGCTGAACCGACGTCTGTCCCGGATCCGCCTGGTGGTGCTTGATGTGGATGGCGTTCTGACCGATGGAGGGCTCTGGTTCGATCCGAATGGCCACGTGCTCAAACGGTTTGATGTCCGAGATGGGCTTGGCATCCGACTCCTGCAGCAAGAGGGACTACAACTGGCCTTCCTCAGCGGTGGACAGGGGGGAGCGACGGAGGTTCGGGCCCGCCAGCTTAGAATTTCTCACTGCCTGATCGGCATCAAGGACAAGCCCGCCTGCCTGGAACGCCTGCAGAGAGCACTGGCGGTGACGCCAGCGGAAACCGCCTTTATCGGAGACGATCTCAATGATCTGGCGGTTCGCCCGGTCGTGGGACTGCTCCTGGCCCCGTCGGACGCCTGCAAGCCAATGCGCAGGGGTGCTGATGCTGTTCTTCAACGCCGCGGTGGCCAGGGAGCGGTTCGAGAGCTGGCGGAACGCATCCTGAAGGCACGCGGTGCCTGGCAAGCCCTGGCCCAAAACGGTTGGCGGGACCGCAACGACTGACCAGGCTCAGTCGATCGATCCCGCCATCGCTCTGGCTTGTTCCAGCTGTTCAGCGGTGTCCACCGATAGCGATGTGCCGTTCACTTCAAAGGTGGCAATCGTGTGGCCCGCTTCAATCAAGCGCAACTGCTCGAGCCGTTCCAAATCTTCCAGGGGAGATGCCGGAAGTTGATCCCATCCGGCCAGCACATCTCCACGAAAGCCATACATGCCCACATGGCCCCAGTAGGTGGCATGGCCGTGCCACTCAGACGGGTCCACATCCCTGACGTGGGGGATGGCGGAGCGGGAGAAATACAGGGCGCGCCCATCGTGGGCCAGCAGGGTCTTGACGACATTGGGGTTGTGAATCGTGTCCGGCTTGAGCCGGTACACCGGAGTCACCACTGCCGGAACAGGATCCAGGCGAGCAAACGTCTCCGTCATGGCCGTGACCACTGCGGGATCCAGAAACGGCTGATCGCCCTGGACGTTGATCACTGCCGTTCGCAAGGGATCAGCCTCCCGACCTCCCCAAGCGAGTGCCATCAACGGCTTTACAACCGAGGCGATCCGCTCGCTGCCGGAACTGCAGTGCTCGGCGGTCATCAACACGGGGAAACCCCAGTCTTCGGCAAGACCCTGCAGCTGACTGCTGTCCGTGCAGAGCACAACGGCCTCAGGTCCCACCGCAGCGCGACATCGCTCAAGTACCCGTTGAATCATCGGCCGCCCCCCGATGTCCGCAAGAACCTTGTTGGGCAGACGGGATGATCGCAACCGGGCCGGTACGGCAACCACGCTGCGGCGCTCCATTCTCAATCCCACAGCTTCATCGCATCGTCCCTGGCACTGAACCACTCCGCAGCCAGCGGGCCACCCATCGTCCGCTGCTCGCGGAACCAAGGGCCACCAAGTGTCCAGTGCAGAAGCTGCGGCTCATCGCCCTCCTGAGGCGGAGCTTGCACATCAACCAGGTGATTCCAGGAGCCTTGGATCGCACCGATCTCATGGTCACCCTCCAACCAGTGGAAACGATGCAACTCCAAACCAGACGCACTGTTGACGTACTCAACAGTGAGCTTGGTGCAGCGGTTGCAGTTCAAGAGCATTAAGGAACTCCAGTTCTTCTTCGGGTAAGCGCTCTGCACCTCTCCGAGGAACTTCACGGATTCACCCGGGACATGATCGTGCTGCACGCACATGGCGGCAAATCGTTCATCCCGCTGCTCCCAGAGCGCCTGGATGTCTCCCCGGCAGAGCATGTCGCAATCCATGAACAGGGCCCAGCCGTCGTACCCCATCAGATGCGGGACAAGGAAGCGCGTGAACGAGAAGGCGGTGCTCTGCTTCGGATCTCTCGTACGCCTGTACAAGCCCTGCGCTTCAAGCTGTGGTGTGACCAACGGCGTGAACCTGAGCGGCACGCTGCTGTGCTGATAGAGGCTGTCGATCAGCACATTCGTGGCCGCCCGTTCCCGCGGGTCGTAGCCGATGAAGATTGGAATCATCGGCGGTCTCACGGTCGACACAATCCGGCCTGATCTGGCCAGGAGGTTAATCGGAGGCTGCGGAAGGCAATCCCCGGCAAGCTGCTGTGGAGATCCGATCAGAAAACGCAGTGCTGGTCCTCATCGAGGCTGACCCGAACCGTGCGGGTTGCCGACTGCGCTGGTGGAATGTCAAGCGGCTTGCCGAACAACAGGGAACTGCTGTTCGGCAGCTGAGCTTGCCCTCAGAGAAGCGCCTGTCCAAACACGACTTACCGCGATTCTGCCGGCGGCTGCCGAAGGACATGCGCCTGTGGTTGCGGAATCTGCCACCGACGTTGCGGCGTGCCAAGTTCCTGCTGACCCTCGCCTCAGCCCGGGTGGTGATCGCGGGCAAACCGAACGATCCGCGGCTGATCGATGGAATGCGCGTCGCGCGTTGGTTCGGTACGCGGCTGATCGTGGATGCGTGCGACGTCAAACCCAGCTACGTCCATATCCAGGACGCATTCGCACTGGCCAGCTCCATCACCATCCCCACGAAAGCACTGATCGCTGCCGTTCCAGAACGGCAGCGACACAAGATCAAGGTGATTCCCGACAGCCTGGACAAAGCCTGTCTGCCGACGACCAGCGAACGCCCGCCGGACCCGCGTCCGACGCTGAACATTCTCTGGTTCGGTGTAATCGAAGCGATCGGCCCCGCGGAACGCCCCTCCTTCGCGCTGTTCTGCGATCTGATCGCCGCATCGATCGATTCGCTTCAAAAGCATCAAGCCAGCATCACGCTGGTGTGCTCACGCAGCGACGAGGCTCTCCAGCATCTGGAACGCAGGTTGTCGCCCAACACCCTGCCCTGCGAAGCCATGGACTGGACCATCAACAACATGCGCCAGGCCCTGGCCAGACCTGGCCTGGCTTTGATCCCTTACCCGACACCGGTCGAATGCTGCCAAAAGAGTGCCAACCGCATGGAACTGGCCCTGTATGCCGGCAGAACCGTCCTGGTGAATGGTCGACTCCCATCGCTCGATCAGGCCCTGCGAGAAGAGGTCATCGAAATCGATGCTCAGCTTGAGCAGGCCTGGATTACGGCTGGGAAGCGGGGCTCAACGGCCGCGCGCCGCTATCTCGACAGGAAACAACTGTTGATCGATCAGCAGTGGTGTGAATTGATTCGCTAGGCGTCTGCGACGGGTTCGATGGGCGCGAGCCGCGGATCGAGGATTTTGGGTCCCATGCCAGCAAATTTCACGGCAATCGATACCTTCTCGCCGCTTCCGAAGGTGTGGGTGACCTCTCCGAGTCCGAAGCTGGCATGGCTGACGCGATCTCCCACACTCCAGCTCCGACCAGGGGCTGGTCCAGCATGTCGACGCCGGACAGCATTCGCAGCGGCCGGCGCCGGACGCTCACGATCAACCCGGGTTAGCCGATCCAGCCGACGCTCCCGCCGCAACGCCGCACCACCGCTTTGGGGCAGATCCCCCTGAACCAGGGCTTCAGGCAGTTCGGAGAGAAAACCGGACGGCCCCGCCGCTTCACGCATGCCACCCCAGAGCCGGCGCTCACTCGCATGGGACAGAAACAGACGTTCTTTCGCCCGGGTGATGCCCACATAACAGAGGCGACGCTCCTCTTCCAGCGAGGCCGGATCATCGAGGGAGCGATAGCTCGGGAACAAACCCTGCTCCAAGCCGACCAGGCACACCACCGGGAACTCCAACCCCTTGCTGCTGTGCAGTGTCATCAGAGTGACCCGATCAGCGGCGGTGTCTTTGTTATCCGCATCGCTGGAGAGCGCTGCAGTCGCAAGGAAACCCTCAAGATCTCCCTCTTCGTTCTCCTCCTGGTACTGCAGTGCTGCATTAACGAGTTCCTGAAGGTTGCGGCGCCGCTCTTCGGCCTCATCACTGCCATCAGCGATCAGTTCACTCACGTAGCCGCTCTTCTCCATCACCTGCTGAATCAGCTCCGACGGCGCCGCATCCTGGATCTGTCGCTGCAAGTCATTCACTAGCTCGCAGAACTGCAGCAAGCCCTTCGCTGATCGTCCGCCAAGCGATCGCACTGCTTCAGGGTCGCTCACCACATCCCAGAGCGGGATCCCGAGCTGATTGGCCGCATCCGTGAGGCGCTGAATCGTGGTCTTGCCGATGCCGCGCTTGGGAACGTTGATCACGCGCAGAAGACTGACTGTATCGGCAGGATTCACCAGCAGGCGCAGATAGGCGAGCAAATCCTTGATCTCGCGGCGGTCGTAGAAACGAAGCCCTCCCACCACGATGTAAGGAATCCCCCAGCGCACCAACGACTCCTCGATCGACCGGGACTGGGCGTTGGTCCGATACAACACGGCCATGTCACCCCAGCTCAAATCGGGATTTGCCGCCTCCATCGTTCGCAGCCGATGGACAACGGCCTCAGCCTCAGCGATCTCGTCATCGCAGCGGGTCAACATGATCAGTTCCCCCTCGCCGCGCGTGGGACGAAGCACCTTGTCGATCCGCTCGCTGTTGTTGGCGATCAGCGCATTCGCCGCCTCGAGGATCGTGGCGGTGGAGCGGTAGTTCTCCTCCAACTTGACCATTGTGCGCGTGATGTCATCGGCGGCCTGATCACCGAAATCGTCCTGAAAACCCATCAGGATTGTGAAATCCGCGGCCCGGAAGCTGTAGATGCTCTGATCAGCATCACCAACCACAAAAACGGATCGCCCCGCCCAGTCGTCGAAGGACTGGGGATCCTTGCCATCCGTCACCAACAGCTTGATCAGGTCGTATTGGGTGCGGTTGGTGTCCTGATACTCATCCACCAGCACATGCCGAAAGCGGCGATGCCAGTAGCTCCGCACCTGCTCGTTCTGCTGCAGAAGCTGGACGGGCAACAGCAGGAGATCGTCAAAATCAAGTGCGTTGTTCGCAGCCAGTGCCTTGCGGTATCGGCGATAAACATCGGCGGTGAGCTTGCCCCGCTGCCCCTCGGCGTTGGCCTCCAGCTGATCCGGCAGCCAGCCCTGATTCTTGGCGTTGCTGATCGCCCAGCGCACCTTCTTGGGCTCAAACCGCTTTGGGTCGAGTTGAAGTTCCTGCGTCACAATCTCCTTCACCAGACTCTGCGCATCCGCCTCGTCGTAGATCGAGAACTGCCTGGTCCAGCTGAGCCCTTCAGCATCCTTGAACTTGTCAATATCAAAACGAAGTAAACGGGCAAACAGAGCATGGAACGTTCCAATCCAGAGCTCTTTCGTCACTTCGCGGTAAATACGCGATCGCAGCTGTCGCTGTTCGACGGCGGGCAGGGTGCCCCAGGGCTGGCCGAACTGGCTTAAGGCGAGCCGTTGTGCGAGCAGCACCTCGAGTCGCTCCTTCATTTCGCGCGCGGCTTTGTTGGTGAAGGTCACCGCCAGGATCTGAGCCGGATCGGCCCCGTGTTCACCGATCAGATGGGCAATACGATGGGTCAGTGCCCGGGTTTTGCCACTCCCGGCACCTGCCACAACCAACAGTGGCCCCTGATGGTGATCGACGGCCTTGCGCTGGGCGTCGTTAAGGCCTGCCAAAAAGCTCATGGCTGGAGGCTAGTGCTCACGAGCATCAAGAACAGACTCGGTATGCTCCGCTGGCTCCGATTCGATGACATGCCAGCGCGACAGGTCAAGCTCGGAACGATCACCGTCGCCAATGACCACCCATTTGTGTTGCTGGGTGGGGTGAATGTGCTCGAAGATTTGGACTTCGCCCTGAACTGCGCTGCCCATTACAAGGATGTCTGCGAACGCTTGAACATTCCGCTGGTCTTCAAGGCCTCTTACGACAAGGCGAACCGCTCATCCATTCATTCGTTCCGCGGTCCGGGTCTCGACGAGGGTCTGCGCATCCTCGAGGCCGTGAAAGACACCCATGGCATCCCGGTGATCACGGACGTGCACACACCGGAGCAAGCCGAAGCCGCAGCAAAGGTGGTGGACATCATTCAGTTACCTGCATTTCTGGCCAGACAGACCGATTTGGTTCGGGCCATGGCCGAAACGGGAGCGGTGATCAACATCAAAAAACCGCAGTTCCTCAGCCCAGAACAGATGGGCAACATCATTGAAAAGTTTCGCGAGTGCGGCAACGAGCAGCTGCTCATTTGCGAGCGTGGCACCAATTTCGGCTACGACAACCTTGTTGTGGACATGCTTGGGTTCGGAGTGATGAGGCGTTGCTGTGATGACTTGCCCCTGATCTTCGATGTCACCCACGCGCTGCAGTGCCGTGATCCAGGCGGCGCCGCGTCCGGTGGTCGCCGATCACAGGTTGTGGATCTCGCTCGGGCCGGAATGGCTGTCGGGCTGGCTGGACTGTTCCTTGAAGCACACCCTGATCCCGATCAGGCTCGCTGCGATGGTCCTAGCGCACTGCCCCTTGAGATGTTGGAGGCGTTTCTGAGCCAAGTCAAAAGTATCGACAATCTGGTGAAGAGTTTTCCAAAACTCGACATCAAATAACCTTGAAGTCATGATCAATCCAACGATCGTATCTTCAATCGCTGTGATGGATGGCCATGGCCTAAACAATGCGATCAGTGCATACAACTCCATCCATTTAAAGCGTCCTGCGCCTGAATTTTTTCAGTATCAAATTTTCAA
>QCSN01000039.1 GCA_003211515.1 Synechococcus sp. AG-670-F04 | reverse complement strand
GGCGATGGAAGATGCCCCCTCGGACCTCGTGGCTGCCCGCCGGGATCGGGAGGAACGTCCAGCAGCCTGAGGGATGCGCGCGGGACCGATTGGTGCCAAGATTCGACTATTCACACTGCATTGAAATGAGGGGAGGGGTTGTCCCATTCCCCCCGCATGGCCACTGACCCCGTAATTCCCAGCCAAGACGACGATTCCCCGGCACAGGATGCAGAGGACCCACTGAGTTTTGGAGGCCCTTTCACCGCAATGACTGGTCTGCTGATCGCTTTGATCAGTGTTTCGGTCCCTCTGATCGCCGTGATCACTGACCGGACAGCTGGACAGAATTCCTTTATGCCGACAGCTCTCGAGAGCCATGGATCTGCGCCACCTGCTTCCCTCTCCAGCACAGGGGCAGGTCAATCTTCTCGTCGAGATCCCAGCTGGTAGCCGTAACAAGTACGAATACTGCCCCGAAGCTGGTGTGATGCGGCTGGATCGGGTTCTCCACTCATCGGTTAGATACCCCTTCGACTACGGCTTTATTCCCAATACCAAAGCGGAGGACGGATCACCGCTTGATGCCATGGTGATCATGGCTGAGCCAACGTTTGCTGGTTGTTTAATCCGCGCTCGTCCGATCGGATTGCTTGATCTTGAGGACGAGGGTGTCTACGACGGCAAGCTTCTCTGTATCCCCGTTGCAGATCCTCTGCAGGCGTCCATTACGAGCATCCGCCAAATTGCATCGACGCAGCTCGAAGAAGTGGCGGAATTTTTTCGAACTTACCGAAGTCTTGAAGGTCGCGCCGTGACCATTAGCGGTTGGCGTGATGCTGACGCCGTTCCCTCTCTTGTGGCGTCTTGTATCGATGCTGCGTGCTGAGCCCAGCCACGATCTTTGGCGGACCCGCGGTTGAGGGCCGGAATGCTTGTAAGTTGGTGCGCACCAAAGATCCAGGACGACTCGTGCCCACCATCCGATTTGAACAGGAAGGCCAGCAGGTGGGTTGCATCGAGGGAGCAAATCTGCGACGCGCAGCCCTCGATTCAGGCCTCAACCCCTACAAGGGCCTCAACAACCTCAACAACTGTGGTGGTGTTGGCCAATGCGGTACTTGTGTAGTTGAAGTTGTCGAAGGCCTAAACAATCTTTCACCACGCAGTGATGTTGAGGAGGTTTACCTGGCTGACCGTCCCGCCAACTATCGGTTGAGTTGCCGCACCACCGTCAACGGTGATGTGACTGTCCGAACCCGTCCCGATGACGGTGCCGGCAAAGGGTCCAACAGCCTCGTTGGAGCTGTTAAGTCCTTGTTCGGCCGCTGAGTCTGAGTCCGTTGGCTGATCAACTTCTCGTTTACAGCTACAGCCGCTGCAGTACCTGTCGTAAGGCAATCAATTGGCTAAAACAGAAGAATGTTGAACATCTGGTGATCGACATTGTCGATCACCCTCCATCGCGTGAGCAGCTTGCCAATGCTGCTCAACAACTTGGAGAGAGAAAACTTCTGTTCAATACCAGTGGCCTCTCCTATCGAGCCATTGGAGCGGCTGCAGTGAAGGCAATGAAAGACGATGAGGCTCTTGATGCTCTGGCCGCTGATGGAAAACTGATCAAACGCCCTTTTGTTGTTACACCTGCCGGAAAAGTTTTGGTTGGATTTAAGCCGGAGGTCTGGGCTGATCAGCTGGAGGATTGAAGTTCAAGCCATCCAATTCGCTGATTAAATCGTTCACAGCGTGTTCACGGTTAAGTTGTTGGAAACTGGATCGTTTGAGATCTTCGAGGAGTGATGCCAGCAATTCCTGGCTTCGTTCAAGCACAGGGCCCTGCTCCATCGCCCTTGCGAGTTCCTCCCAGAATCGATCAAGAGTATCCGTGCCTAAACCATCAAGGACCGGATCTTTCACCCCTAAGCGGCTGCCCGCACCGCGGGACAGGTCCAGGGCTGAATCCACAAGGTTTTCAGCGAGCTGTCGGCTGAATTGCAACTCGGCTTTCTGGTAATTGACGTTGCTTCGCAAAGGGGCCGGAATCATTTTGCTGTCCATTCCCTGCTGGAGGATGTGGGTACTGAGTGCCACCAGCTGCGGTCTCATGTTGGGCCCGATTTGACTGAGAAGGAGGGGTAACCACAGACGCAGGAGTTCGATTAATTCCCTCGATTCGTTCTGATCTGTGCCTTGGTAAGTGCAAAACCCTCTGATTTTTTGCGGCAGCTGGGGTGATCGGATCACATCCTGGAGTGCATCCACAACACGGATGGTGATGACTTCAAACAGCTCAACGGCCAGAAGTGCAACCACGCCGCGGCTGATTACGGCGCGAAGCGATTCCAGCTGAATCAAACCAGCGGTGGATAGTCGTTCCGTGACTGGCACCACGCGCAGCAGTCGAGCGAATGGCAGCAGCAACGGCAGGTCAATCCAGCGTCGTAGCAGTGCATCACGCCAGCGAATCGCTGGATAGCGGCGTTTGAGTCGGGCGGTGCGAAGCAGAATGTCGAGGACAAACAGGAGTTGAAAGGGTGTATCCAGGCGCCAGCTCAGATCCGTGGGAAGACCGTTCTGTGCAGTGCTGCGCCAGTAATTCACTTCAACCAGTGGGAGGATCTTTTCAAGCCAGAACTGCCGCTCCGTGGACCATCCATGCCGCTCGAGTAGGGTTGGATTGAGCAGCTGCGCGGCAGCGTCAAGGGAGGAGTCGAGTCCAGCGCGCCCGCGCAAGCGGTTTTTCAGTTTTTCCAGGACGCCGCCATTCCCCGAACTGAGGAAGGGATTGGTCGCGATCATCTGTTGCGTCAGCTTCACCTGCTGCGCGAGTTGTTGCTGAACCGCATCGCCGTTGATCCCGTCGCGTTGGATCGTTTGGTCCAGTTTCTGAAAATGTGTGAGGTATGTCGTTGTGTCGTGATGGGGTTCAATTCCCTTCACCTGGTCGTAAACCGTGGTGATGTCAGGCAGCCAATGCAACGGAATCACCAGCTGCAGGGATGGCAGGGGGTACAGGTTGCGCTGGAGCCAGAAGCTGCGGAGAGGGACGTAGCTGACATCGAAGAGAACCCAAACCAGATTTAGGCCTGCTACGAGGGCAACAAACTGATCCCAGCGCCGCCAGCTCAGGTTTCGGTTGCGGTGCTTCAACCCTTGCCAGCGGGGGCGGATCATCGGCTTCCAGGCTGAGAGCGCCCATGGATCTGCATCTATGGTGAAGCATCTTTTTCCGTCATTGGCCCGTTGGCTGCCGACCAACAGAAACGCTCAAGACTTGACCCCTTCTGGGATTTCTGGGGACCTGTTCTCTTTACCATCGCGCTGTATTTCGGCATTCGTCATTTCGTCGTCGAAGCGAGATACATCCCCTCAGGTTCGATGCTGCCGGGGCTGCAGATCCAGGACAAACTGCTTGTTGAAAAGCTCAGTTATCTGCCGAGGGGGCCGAAACGAGGAGAGATTGTTGTTTTTAATTCTCCCTATGCGTTTGACCCTGCCCTCAGCCCAGCCGATCGGCCTTCGGCCTTCCAATGCATGTTCGCCAATCTGCCCATCATTGGTGTGATCCCAGGGGTCGCCAATCCAGCGTGTGATGCTTACATCAAGCGCGTGGTTGCAGTGGGTGGTGATCGCGTTTCCGTCAATCCCCGTGGAGAAGTCACCCTGAACGGCACCCTGCTGGATGAGCCCTACGTCACCAATTACTGCCAACTTGATCCGCAGGGGATGAGTCCATGCCTCACTTTGAGTGGCACGGTGCCGAAGGATTCGGTTCTCGCCCTCGGGGACAATCGGAGCAACAGTTGGGATGGCCGTTTCTGGCCCAGCAGCCCCTATCTGCCGACCGATGAGATTCTCGGTCGTGCCGTTTGGCGCTTCTGGCCATGGAGCAGGATCGGCGGACTTAACGATTGAGGCCGCAAGCGATCACGCGCCCTTGAAGTTCCTCTCCAAGCAGGGGAACGTTTGCGGCAGAGGGGGCCGAGATGTCTTGGCGCGTGACGGTCCAGCGATGGTCTGGATCGAACAACAACCATCGGCGGCTGCCTTCCCGCAGAACTTCCACCGGCTGGTTGAGCATCGCCGAAGGTCCAAAGCTCAGCGCCTGCCAGAGTTCACGGATCTGGAACCCCCCCTCGCGGATCAAGGCATCCCAGAGCGCTGGCAGGACCAGGTGATGCCCGCTCAAACCAGGCGGCCGCTGATCTGTGGGCAAGAGCATGTCCTCTTCATCGAGGGGCACCGCATGAACGCTGATGGACTGAATCGTGCCGTCGCGCAGCGCCTGCCTGAGGGCTTGACGATCGTCCCGATCTCCCAGTGATGGCCGCACGCGCCAACCGGGGTCACAGGGACCCATGCCGTTGTTGTCCATCAATAAATGCCACCAGCAGACGCTGCCCATCGGAGCGGGATCGGCGCGGCGAAGCTGTTCGACGGCATCCGCCGTGGAGATGTTCATCACCTGCAGCCGGCGTCCAGGATGGCGGCGCTGCAGTGCGATCAGTTGCGCCATGGGCAACGATTCGCTGCTCAGGGGGTCTGGAACCCAACCGGCACGCAGTGTTTCAGTCCCTTCCCGCACCATTCCCTCCCCCTGAAGATCCCCATCCCGGGGCGCGATCAGAACCGGTGCGGTGCCCATTTCCCCCAACACGAGGCCTCGCTCGAGAACAGGCTGCGGGATCATGGCGTCGTCATCAGCAAGACCGACCGCGCCGTTCTCGAGGAGATCACCATGGGGCGCCAGGTCGACGCCCCTTCCACCACTGCTGAATGCTCCCCAAAGGTGGACCTGCAGTTGGTCTGGGTCTCGGCGGACAAGGGGGGCGACCCCCTCAGGGCGATCACGCCAGGGCGTGGCCCGCGGAAGAAGGGCCAGTTGGCCAAAACCAGCGGCGCTGGCGCAGTTCACCAGGCTGTTGAGGGTCTCGGCGTGTCCGCTGAAAGGGAGCTCCAGAATGGAGTAGGGATCCACAAGACAGGGAGCAATGAGTTGGCTCGAGGCATCTGTCGGCTCAACATTCCGTTGAGCAGCCATGGCGTGTGCCGTGTGATCAAACCCGGCCAGAATGCCGCTATCGATGAAGACAGCCCCTTGTCTCTCATCCTGTCCAGGACCCTCCAGGATCCGGACGGGCGAGAGCAGTACGGGGTCATCCATGGGGTCAGAGGGCTCCAGCCGCTGTCCGGTCAATGACACTGCCGAAGTGGGACGTGAGATTCAGGCAGGTCACCACCGCAGGCTGGCCTGGATCGCCGGCGATGTCGACAACGGTGACACCGCCGTTTCCCTGTTTCACAGCCCAGATGTCGGCGGGCGTCAGCCCAAGCAGGTCGCACAGGATTGTCTTGTTGACGGCGTCATGGGCAACGACCAACGCCGTTTCGTCTGGTTTCAGCGTGCTGGCAATCTCCTGCCAGGTGCGAACCGACCGAGCCCAGACATCCTGAATGGTTTCACCTTCAGGCATCTGAACGGTTTCTGGAGCGCGCTTCCAGCGCGCTAGCAAATCCGACCAACCGGCATTGATTTCGGATTCGAGTTTTCCTTCCCAGAGGCCGTGCCCGATTTCCACCAGTCCATCGGTTTTTATGAGGGTCACCGATGGATGCCGTTCCAGGATGATCGATGCCGTTTCCGATGGCCTGGACATGGTGCTGCTCCAAGCCCGATCGATTTGGATGTCTTGGAGAAAGTCCCGAGCTGCTGAGGCCTGGCTGCGGCCGTGATCATTCAGGGGAATGTCGATCTGCCCCTGGAATCGCCCCTCCTTATTCCAATCTGTTTCTCCGTGGCGCACCAGGATGAGCCGTGCAGCCGCTCCTTTGGGGGGGAGAGGCGCGAGGTGGGTGGTGTTGTTGAGGCATTCGATCTGCACCTGAGGCCGATCCTCACCAGGTCGCAGGTTGAAGATCGATAGGGACGTGTTGTCCACCCTCAAGCGTCGAAAGCCGTTGTCTGGTTCGTTGAGCAGCACCAGCATCAGGCAACGGAGGATGGCGTTGTGCGCGACCACCAGCACGGTGTCATCACCGTCAACGGGATGGCGTTTGAGCAGTGCATCGATGGTGCCCCGTGCCTGATCCATCAGTTCGGCCAGGGGTTTGTAGGTGCTGCCGTCGCTGTGATTTAACTGCAGTTCCAGAGGTTGGCGTTTCCAAACCCCGTAGGCCTCAGGGTGTCGCTCCGTGAGTTCTGAAAGGCGCAGTCCGCTCCACGGTTCCAGATCCACCTCAAGCAATCCGTCATCGAAAATCGGTTCCGGGGCTGGGGCGCCGCGACCCTCCAGTAAGGAGGCAGTCGTGGAGGCTGCCCGTTGGAGTGGCGAGCTGTAGACCGCGCTGAGGGGGACCTCAGCGAGGGAAGCGCCCAGTCGTCGCGCCTGTTCATGGCCTTCATCAGTCAGGCCTGAAAGGTCATCTCGACCCTGGATCCGACGTTCCTGATTGAAACTGCTTAGGCCGTGACGGACCAGGAGAAGGCGGAGGGGCACCGATGCGGCGGCGGGGCGCGGTCATCGTATGGGGCAAGCCGAATCGAGGGACAATCGGGGTGAATCGAGTCGACGTGGTGCCGCCCAGTTCAGTCCAATCACCGCCGCCGTTTTGGAAAATCCTGCTGGCCGTGGTGTCCTTCGCTCTGGCGGTTCTGATCTGGGTGTCCGGGCTGATCTCAAGCCTCACGAGGCCATCGGTTGCACCGACCTTGTCCTTGCAGCAGCAGGAACTGACCTTTCTTGCAGAACCGTCTGTGCCGACTCAGCTGCGGCAAATCCTCGTGAGCGACGACCCGCGTGGTGTCTTGCTGGAAGCCCTGCAGGACAGTCCTTCTGCCCAGAGGACTTCCCGTCAGGAGCTGCTGCTCGTGCTGCTTGAACCTGAGCCCAATGCTGAGGTGCCCGTGCTGGACGATGCGAATCGGAACGACCCTTTGCTGAACCGTCTGCGCTGCGAAGCACTGGGCGGATCGCAACTCGCTTGCCTTGATCCTGCTGTCGCAGACGCGGCGGCGGCGCGCCTAACGATCAGCGTGTTCCTGCCGCTGATCAGCGTTCTTGCGGGGTCTGGTCTGTTGTTACTCCGACTCTGGATTCTGTTTCGCGGGGAACAGAAACCATGGCCTGCGCTCCAGGGCCCTGCTCTCAGCGTGCTCGACATGGTGTTGTTAGTGGCCGGCGGTTTCGTTGTGATCAGTGCCGCTGGCGTGCCTTTGGTGGCGGCACCGATCGTGCAGGCCCTCACCCAGGGGCTTGGTTCGCCGCGCCGGGAAGCTTTGGATGTGGTGATCAACTACAGCGTGATGGCGCTGCCGAGCCTGCTGATTCTGTGGCGGCAACTCAGTGCGCTTCGCGTCGAGAGCTGTCCACGAGGTGGGTGGCTGCAGTGGCGTCTGCAGCCACCGTTCAGCGCCTTGATGCGTGCGCTGGGTGGATGGCTGATGGTCACCCCTGTTGTGATGCTGACCGGTTGGCTTCTGGTGCAACTGGTGGGGGATCCCGGAGGCAGCAATCCGCTGCTGGAACTGGTGCTGAACAGTCGGGATGGGATTGCACTCGCACTGCTCGCCTTCACTGCAGTGGTGCTTGCCCCGTTATTTGAAGAGGTGATTTTTCGCGGGGCACTGCTGCCTGTGCTGGCGAAGCGTTTCGGTGTGACTTGGGGGATTGTTCTCAGTGGCCTGCTGTTTGGTCTGGCTCACATCAGCATTGGAGAGCTGGCTCCTCTCACCGTGCTTGGCGTGGGTCTGGCGATGCTGCGGATCAGCAGCGGCAGGCTTCTGCCCTGTGTGCTGATGCATGCGCTTTGGAACGGCATCACTTTTATCAATCTGCTGCTGCTCTAAAGCTGCTGGCGAGAGCCTTGCCGAGCACGGGTGCGAATGGTTCACTGGCAAATTCGCCCCAATTAACGGTGGTCGCCGCACCGGAACCCCGCCCTTCATCGACGGCTTTCGAGCTGATTCAGGGGTCGTTGTCGGCAGGCCGAGTCGCCCGGCGTTCCCCTCTGCTGGGTGGTTTGCATCGTGTGATGGATGGAACGATGCTCGGTGTGGTGGCGGCGGTGGCAGTCCTGGCGGGGCTCACGTTGCATTGGCAGCACCGCTGGACCGTCTCCTTCAACCGATTGGAGAGCACCCGATCTTTGGCCCATCGGCTCACGGAATCAACCTCCGTGATGGAGCAACATCTGCTGCGTCGCACAACCCAGCCATCCGATCTGGTCCCCACCAAAGTGGCCAATCTTGTGTATCTCAAGCGGCCTGCGCAGACCCCCATCCCACCGGCAGAGATCTCGCTGCTGCCGTCGATTGATGAATTGATGACCCAGCGCATCCGATCGGGTTACTGATGAGCCGGCAGACCCTTTCCCGGTTGAACCCGCCTCAGCGGCGAACCCGTTCCAGGGTGATTCCCCTGGAAAAAGTGCCCTCCAAGCGACTTTGGTGGGTGTTTTTCATCCTCTGCACGGGACTGGTGGGTCTGATCGGCCGAATGGCCTGGTTGCAACTGGTTCAGACCGGCGATCTGGAGAGCCGAGCACGCCAGCTTCAGACGCAGAAGAGCCAACCGCTGGGTCAGCGACGGCCAATCGTTGATCGCAACGGACGGCTCGTGGCGATGGATGAGAAACGCTTTCGTCTGTGGGCCCATCCCCGCTATTTCAATTTCCCGGGGGATGAGCTCAGCCACGTCAGGCCTGCCGATGATGTGGCAAAGACGCTGGCTCCGGTTCTGGCGGTGCCTGCAGATCGTCTCAAGGCTCAGTTGGCAGGGCGTCAGTCTGGAATCAAGCTCAAGGAGGGGATCGATCAGGAGACAGCCGCCTCGATTCGAGCGCTTGGGATCAGTGGATTGGATCTTGAGGCCTACCCGCAGCGGATTTACCCCCAGGGCTCTCTGTTCGCCAACGTGGTGGGCTTTCTCAACGATGAGCGCGTCCCGCAGGCCGGCTTGGAACAAAGTCGGGATGGTGAACTTCTGCGCTATGAACAGCCCCGCAGTTTGCGGATGGGCGCGGATGGCACTCCGTTGCCGGATGACCTCGCTCCAGGGGTGTTTTTCGGGGATGATCTGCGGCTTCAGCTGACGCTTGATTCCGGTCTTCAGGAGCTCACAGTCAAAGCCCTGGACGCTCAGGTCAAAAAGTGGAAAGCGAAGAAGGGCGCTGCCATCGTCATGGATGTGACGAATGGCGAACTGCTTGTCCTCGCCTCCACACCCACCTATGACCCGAACCGGTTCTGGAGCTTCAGTCCCGGACGATTTCGGGAATGGTCGGTGCAGGATCTCTATGAACCTGGTTCGACGTTCAAGCCGATCAACCTGGCCCTGGCGCTCCAGGAAGGTGTGATCCAGCCAGCGGATCGTGTGCATGACGTTGGACGTCTTCAGATCGGTGGCTGGCCAATCAACAATCACGATAAGAGGGCCAACGGCTTGATCGATTTCGCCACGGTGCTTCAGGTGTCCAGCAACGTTGGGATGGTGCAGGCGATGCGTCATCTGAACGATCACCTCTACTGGAGCTGGATGAAGCGGTTGGGCATCGACCGGAAGCCGGACACCGACCTGCCAGGCGCTGTTGCCGGTCAGCTGAAAACGAAAGAACAGTTCACCACCCAACCGATTGAGCCGGCGACCACCGCCTTTGGACAGGGCTTTTCTCTGACGCCGTTGAAACTTGCCCAGCTGCATGCCGTGCTGGCCAATGGTGGCCGTTTGGTGAGTCCTCACATCACCCGTGGTTTCCGCTCCGGCCATGCACTGGCGCCGGCGGCGTCACCCAGTGGCCAGCAGTTGCTCAAGCCTGAGGTGACGCGCACAGTGATGAGTTGGATGGAGTCAGTTGTTGACAAGGGCAGCGGCAAGGGGGTGAAGACCCCTGGGTATCGCATCGGTGGCAAGACAGGAACGGCTCAAAAAGCTTTGAACGGTATTTATTTACCTGGGGCCAAGATTTGCAGCTTTGTGGCAGTGCTGCCGGTGGAGAAACCAAGATATGTCGTTCTCATTGTTGTGGATGAACCCCAAGGTGCAAATGCCTATGGATCAACCGTTGCTGTTCCTGTAGCCAAACAGGTGATTGATGGCCTGCTGGTGGTGGAGAAAATTCCACCTTCCAAGCCTGCTGAATTGAACAAAGCAGCGAAAAGCTGACGGCTTGAGAAACGTCGCTACGTTAAGGACGAAGGTGCGAATTAACTGCTATGGCCAGCTTGCTCGAGCAGCTTTCAAAAATGACCGTGGTCGTTGCTGACACTGGTGATCTTGAAGCAATTCGGAAGTTCACGCCCCGTGATGCCACGACCAATCCATCCCTGATTCTGGCGGCTGCACAGATCCCCGCTTATCAGAATTTGATCGACGAAGCATTGCGATCTTCGCGAAGGTTGATCGGGAATCAAGCACCAGTTGAGGATGTTGTGCATGAAGCGCTTGATGAAATCAGTGTGATCTTTGGTAAGGAAATTCTAAAGATTGTTCCAGGTCGTGTGTCGACAGAAGTCGATGCACGGTTGAGTTACGACACAGAGGCCACGATTGCCAAGGGGCGCAAATTGATTCGCCTCTACAACGATGCCGGGATCAGCAATGAACGCGTCTTGATCAAGATTGCCTCCACATGGGAGGGGATTAAGGCGGCAGAGGTTTTGGAGAAAGAGGGTATTCATTGCAATCTCACCCTCTTGTTCGGATTTGGGCAGGCTGTCGCCTGTGCCGAAGCCGGCGTCACACTGATTTCTCCCTTTGTCGGGCGAATCCTGGATTGGTACAAGGCCGAAACAGGTCGTGATGCCTATCCCGGGCCTGAAGATCCAGGGGTGATCTCGGTGACGCGGATCTTTAATTATTTCAAGACTTTCGGCTATGCCACCGAAGTGATGGGTGCCAGCTTCCGCAATCTCGATGAAATCACCGAGCTGGCCGGATGTGATCTGCTCACAATCTCACCCAAGCTTCTCGATCAGCTTCGCGACAGTGATGCTGACCTGCAGCGCAAGCTCGACAGCAACAATCCCACCGGCGGCGAAGCCCAGATCCATGTTGATCACGACAGCTTCGCAGTCATGATGGGAGAGGACCGCATGGCGACCGACAAGCTTGGTGAAGGCATCAAGGGGTTCAGTAAAGCGATTGAAACGCTTGAACATCAACTCGCCCACCGCCTTGCGGAGCTTGAGGGGGGATCGGCCTTTGGCCATGCCGTCCAGGAAATCTTCATGCTCAACGACATGAATGGTGATGACCGGATCACGCGTGACGAATGGCTTGGCAGTGACGTGGTGTTTGATGCGCTGGATCAAGATCACGATGGCTGTATTACCCAGGAGGATGTCCGTCAGGGGTTTGGTGCTGCATTGGCTCTCGCCAAAGCCTGAGCGCGCCTGAGCCAACGCGATGGGCAGGCTATTCGGTACGCATCGTCTGCCCTCTTGGGGTTGGTGCCCTGAGAGCAACCCCAGCTGCAATCCATGAATATTCTCGACACGATGCGAGCCCTGGCCAGCAAAGGAGAAGTGCTTGAGCTGCACGAGGGTGAGGTGTTGTTCCGTTCCGGTGAAACCGGCGAGTCGATGTACGGAATCCTGGAGGGCACCGTTCGGCTTTCCTGGACCGCAACCAACGGCAAGATCAGCCACGAGGACATCGTTGCCGGTCATGTTTTCGGGGCAGGTGCTCTGGTGATGGAAGACCACAAACGTCTTGGCACGGCCACGGCATCGGAGGAGTGCCGCTTGATTGAGATGAATCGCGAGAAATTTCTGTTCGCGATGCAGGAAGCACCGATGTTTGCGATTCAGCTGCTGGCGTCTGTTGATGAGCGGCTGCGTGACATCAAAACGGCAGCAAACTGACTGACTGACTGACTGACAACGGTTCCTGCACTTAACGGGATAATTTCTCTGTTTTGCGGAGATCAGGCTCGCGGCTGATGCAACAGATCCGTTTGGGTGTGCGTCTCGGGTTGTTTCAACTCAGCCTGGGTGTGCTGGGGGTGCTCACCCTGGGCCTGCTCAACCGTGTTCTCATCCAAGACATTCAGATCCCTGCAGCCCTTGCTGCCCTGATGATCGGTGCGCAGGAGCTGATGGGCTTCACACGCGCTTGGTTTGGCCATCGATCTGATCAGATCCCAGCGAATCAGCTGCGACGCACGCCGTACATCCTGGCAAGTTCCTGCACCCTGGCTCTCCTGTTCGGTGTGGCGGGCTGGCTTGTGCTTCAGCTTGCGGGCGCGATGCAGGTGGCCGACTCCTCCTCATCTGCAGTGTGGATTGCTCTGTTGGTCCTGGTTTTTGTCGGGATCGGAACCGCCGTCTCGGCTGGCGGAACAGCTTTTTCTGCTCTGGTTGCCGATCTGACGACAGAGCGTGAACGCCCAAAGGTGTTGGCAGTGGTGTGGGCGATGCGTTTGATCGGTGTTCTGGCCGGCACGGTGCTGGTCAGTCAGCTGTTTGGTTCGGCTTGTCTGGATGGTGCTGGTCGCGCGGAAGTGATCGATGGAATGGCACGGCTGATGGTTTCAGCACCGTGGCTTCTGGCTTTGCTCGGAGTGGCATCCGTGATTGGTTTGGAGCGCCCCAGGCCGGTCGAGCGCGAGACCACTCCAGCCGCGGAACTGACCGCAAAGATCTCGTTGCGTCAGATGCTTGCCCTGTTGAGATCGATTCCGCAGGCGAGCGGATTCATGGCAGTGATGTGCTTATTCACGTACAGCATGTTCCTCAACGATGCCGTGCTGGAGCCCTACGGAGCCGCTGTCTTTGGCATGAACGTTTGTATGACGACGTCCCTTAATGCTGTATTGGCGTTTGGTTTTCTGTTCGGTTTGTTGCTCAGTGGATTTCAGCTCGTCCCCCGTTTTGGGATGCTGCGCACATCGCAAGTCGGAGCAGCAGCGTCGGCGATTTGCCTCATCCTGATGATGATTTCTGGGTCCACGCTGAATCAGATGTTGTTTCAGGGATCCATCGGGGCCTTTGGGTTGTCTCTGGGGGTTTGTATTCATGCTTGTCTGAATCTGATGTTCAGCTTTGTTCAGCCAGGTCTGACTGCTGCTTTGCTTGGAATCTGGGGGGTGGGTTATGCCTATTCCAAAGGAATTGCCACCGTCAGTGGTGGCGGTTTGTTGACGTTGCTTCAGTCCATTAATGGAGGCGATGTCTTGGCGTCTTATCAGGGTGTTTTCAGCTTTCAGGTGTTTTGTTTCCTAATAGCAGGACTCTTCATGAATCGCTTGAATCTGGAAAGCTTCAAAGATCGGGTCAAAAACAGCATGGATCGGTTTGCCTCGATGGCAATCGATTGAAAGCGGATTGATCAGGGCATACCTATAAAGTTTGTCGGAAATGGAATGGTTGACGTTGCTTTCTCCGTCAAGGATTAGTTGAATGTAGCTCATGGATTTTTTCAAAATATTTTTTGTATAATGCAGCAAAATTGTCACGGCTCCTAAGAACATAAAGTTCACGAATTTCTTCAATTCTGAAGAGGTTCAATGTCTTTTGAATGGTGCGATGCCTGAGGGTCTGATGAATATGCTCAAGACGAATCGCGCGTAAACTTCCAGGGTCCAATTCCAAGTGCCTCCTTGCACCCCTGTGAGATGGCCGTGCGAGTGGTGTGCAATTGTTTGAGTACCATCTCTAGTGATTTGGGTTGGTCGACGTGCCTGTAGACCTAAGCCACCAGGTCTTTGCAGGGTTCGTGGCGTTGCGTCAGCCTCAAAGGATTCGTTTCCAGCTTCGGCGCACTTGTGAAGCAGTCAAAGAGGCTTTGATGAATCGCATCGCGCTGAGGGTTGGTGAGGCTTTCGGGCTCACGAGGCTGTTTGGGACCCCAAGGAAGCACAGCTCTCATGGCTGTATGGAATCGATCAAGCGCATGGCTTGAGGGTTGAATCGTATTGGCCTTCTTGATGATCTCAGCAAACATCGTCTCGCTGATGGTTCTCTCTCCCCTGAATGTCTCGAGTGGACAGAGATAAATCACCATTCGGCTGTTGGCCGCTAGATGAAAGAAGTGGAAGCGGGTTCGCGTGGAAAATCCAACAAGAACCTGTGTCGCTATTGCGGAAAGATTGTTACTGACATTCTGGAAGCTCCCTGGTCGATCTTCGCGCAAGAGTTCAAGGGTGCAGAACGTGGTGGTATGGGTATTTTCTCACCACAGACAAAAATGGGCCGATTGGTTGTGACGGATCAGCAGAGATCGTCCTCTCTCGGGATGATCCGCAATTCACTTTTCAAGCGCCGAGGAGTTGGCCGTACCGCATACAACTGACCCTCAAAGAAAAGTGGCTTCTCCAATTCCATCGCTGTGGACAAGGGCCATCAAATCGGATGTGTCGGTCGCGCGATCTGCCAAAGCACGAAAGACTCATGCTTCTTTGGAAATTAGAGCTAAAGGGAGAGATAGGGAGGAGAGAACGGCATCGCTTCAGGTTCTTGGATTTTTTGGATCATTGCTCTCAACTGTCCTGGAGGATTCAGGTCAACACAGCAATCTGAGCAATCCACTAGAACCGGATCTCGTTGTTGCCGGTGGATGGCGGCTCTCCAGCTCGTCTGGTTCAAGCGGGATTTGCGGGTCATCGACCATCAGCCCTTGCAGCTGGCTGCTGAACGGGGGGTCGTTTTGCCTCTCTATGTGGTGGAGCACCGGCTTTGGGAGGAGCCCGATGCGTCCGAGCGTCAGTGGTTGTTCTGTCGAGAATCGCTTCTTGAACTGAGGCGAGCGCTTGCCGCTCACGGCCAGCCCCTCGTGGTGCGTTGCGGTGATGTGCTGGAGGTGTTTGAGCGGGCCAGGCGTCAATTCGGAATCGATGCGTTGTGGAGCCATGAAGAGACCGGCAACGGCTGGACCTATCAGCGCGACAAGCGAGTGGCGGTCTGGGCGCGTCGGCACGGCATCCCCTGGAGGGAAATTCCGCAGTTCGGTGTGACGCGGCGTTTGCGCTCTCGCAATGGATGGGCCAAACGCTGGGAAGCGCAGATGGCGGAACCGATCACCTCTTCCCCTGCTGGGCTAGTCGCATTGGAGGGGGTCGATCCGGGTGCGCTCCCTAAGAGGCCCTGCGCTGAGCTCCCGCCAGATGTCTGCCCCGAGCGGCAGCGCGGTGGCCGCTCGTTGGCCTTGCTGGAGCTGGGGGATTTCTTCGAGAGGCGTGCATCGCGTTATCAACGGGCGATGTCGAGCCCCAACACCGCGTTTACGGGGTGTTCACGTTTGTCGGCCTATCTCGCTTGGGGATGTGTCTCAATGCGAGAGGTGCTGCAGGCCAGTCGCAGCTGCAGGGGCCGCGGCATCACAAGTTTTGAGTCGCGGTTGCACTGGCACTGCCATTTCATCCAGAAATTGGAGGACCAGCCGGCGATTGAGTTCAGCGATTTTCATCCGTTCATGCGTGATCTTCGCGAATCTGACGCCGCACGCCTTGAGGCCTGGTCCCAGGGCATGACTGGTGTTCCTTTTGTTGACGCCTGCATGCGGGCGTTGCGTTCCCATGGTTGGATCAATTTCCGGATGCGAGCGATGTTGATGTCGTTCGCGAGTTACAACCTCTGGCTTCCCTGGCGGGACAGTGGCCTCCACTTGGCCCGTCAGTTTGTTGATTACGAACCCGGCATTCACTGGAGCCAATGCCAGATGCAGTCGGGCAGCACCTCAATCAACACGATCCGCATCTACAACCCGATCAAGCAAGGGATGGATCACGATCCCGAAGGGATCTTCATCCGCCAGTGGTGCCCCGAGTTGCGACATGTGCCGGCGATTCATCTCCATGAGCCTTGGGCCTTAGGTGGCGGTATGCCGCCACCGATTGTTGATGTGAGTGCGTCGATGCAACAGGCAAAAGACCGGATCTGGGCGATTCGCCGCTCGGCTGGTTTTGATCGCCATGCCGATGCGATTCAGCGCAAGCATGGTTCCCGCAAGGCGGGCTTGAAGCCAACAACCGTTGGTCGCCGCGTGCCTCGTTCGGGCGCCCGATCCAAACCCCATTCAGAACAACTTTCACTGGAACTCTGAAATCACAACATTTCAAACAGAATTGATTTGACTGCTGGAGCAGGCCTCGCCAGCGTGAGGGGACTTTCTGGTCAGCCTGTGTTGCAAGCTACCCGCGAGATCGCAATTGATTTGCTTCGGTCTCGGTGGTCCATCCTGCTCGGATTTACAGCGGTGGCCCTCGCTGCCTTTTCCAACGGTGCACCGGAAGAACCTCTTTGGGCAGGGATTGCCTTTTTGATTTGCGGCTTTGGCCTGATTCCCCTGGCCAAAATTCTGGCCGATCTTGTTGATCTGCTCTCAGAAAAGCTCGGTGACAGGTTGGGAGGTCTCGTGAATGTGGCCTTCGGAAATTTGGTTGAGATTGTCGTCAGCATCACTGCTTTGACGAGTGGACTTTTTCACCTTGTTGTGATCTCACTGGCGGGTTCGGTGATCACGAACAGCTTGTTGATGCTGGGTTTGAGTGTGATTGTGGCCGGTCGCAAAACCCGTGAAGTTGAGATTTCTTCAATCGGCTCATCACTGCAGGCACGTCAGTTGATGCTGGGAGTAATCTTTGTTTCGGTGCCATCAATCTTTGCAATTTCACAAAAGATTGAGCTTGTTGAAGGA
>QCSN01000038.1 GCA_003211515.1 Synechococcus sp. AG-670-F04 | reverse complement strand
ACGCAGCTGGGATGTGTTGTTGTCGCCCGAACTGCAGGGCAGGGTCGTGTTGCCTGCCAGTCCTCGATTGGTGATGGATCTGGCGGACCAGATGGAGGCACCCGATGCGCTCCGTCGTCTTCGTCAGCAAGTGCTTAGCTTCGACGACCGGCAGGGGATCAACTGGTTGCTCAAGGACGGGGCCGGAGTTGTTGTGTTGCCGCTGCAGCGTTGTATGAGCTTTCTGAGACGCGACCCTCGTCTGCGTGCTGCTCTTCCAGAACGCGGTGCTCCGCTGCACTGGACCGTCTTGGTTCGTCCTACTGCAACCCGGGAACCTCTGCCTCGCAGCTGGGTTGAGTCGGCTTGGCAGCAGCCTCTTCTGATGCGCCTTCTCGCCATGGGTTGGCGCGCTCCTGTGAAACAGCCTGCACCCAAGGAGCTGCGTGCTCGTCTTCCTTCTCGATGGAGCTCGCTGCTGCTCCCCAGTCCAGAGACCTGGGCGCGTTGTTGGTCTCTGGCGCCCCTTAATCCGAAACTGCAAACCACGCTTGTGGAGCGATGGATGGCGTCATCCCCATAACCGGCGCTTTGGAGCGGCCCGCAGTCGCTGGTGGGTGTCATGCAGCAGATCTGGGATCGGCAGCTGATGAGGACATCGTGGGAGGCAGGCACCACAGGCATTGCAGGCTGAGGCATCCACCGATTCCCACCAGTGCCCGGCCCGGCCGATCAGGTTGTAGCGCTCCTGAGTGAAACCGATCAGGTCATGGCCGATGGTGAGGTTGCGCAAGCGAAGCAGCTCCGGAATCGGAACCTCATTCGGACAGGGCAGGCAGGCCTGACACTGACCGCACAGTGCGTCTCCCAGCCGGAGCCTTCGTTGCTCTTTGAGGCGATCAAGAGCTGCACGTTCGCTCGAATCCAATGGATCGCAGGCATGGGCAAGTTGTTTGGCCAGTTTGAGATCCTCTGGTGCGGCAGCTCCCACCGTCAGCGTTGAGATTCCTGCAGCAAGAAGAAATCGGTAAGCCAGCTGCAGAGGGGGAATCGGACGGCAGTCATCGATCAGGGTGCTGCTCGGATCCTGCAAACGGCCTCCTTTGTCTGCTGGTGAGATCGCCAGAACACCCATCCCTCGTTTCAGTGCCAGCTCCGCAAGGGGAAGTCGTTGGGGGTCCAGCATGTGGAGATGCAGGCAGCAGAACTGAAATCGTCCGGAGCTAATGGCTTCCTTGATCAAGTGTTGGGTCCCATGGCTGCTGAAACCGATCTGCACCACCCGTCCACTTGAGATCGCCCAATCCAAGAGGGCAGAGCCGTCCCCATTTCGAGCCCATTCCAGGTGGTCGGGTCGGTTGAGACCATGAACCGCCAAATTGTCGATTTGAGGGCGGTTCAGCCGCTTCAGGATCGACTCGATTTGGCCTTGCCCCTCGGCCAGGCTCACCCCTGGAAGCAACTTGCTGGTGATCACCCAGTCGTCCGGTTGGGCGCGCTCAGATCGTTCAAGACTTGCGATCGCCTCCCCGAGAAACTGTTCGGCAGGCCCGTAGGCCGGTGCTGTTTCCAGATGGTTGATGCCAGCATCGAGAGCAGCTCCGAGCACAGCTGTCATCTGTGCGCTGGATGCCACGGCACGCATTGTGCCGAGTGTGAACAAACTGATCGGCCGACCTTCACCGAAGGGGCGCTTCACAGTTGATCGCTTGCGGGCGAATCGTCGCTGTCACCCGATTCACCTTCTTGGCCTTGATCCCGACGATCCCGCAGATGGCGGACCAGTGCTGCCGGACTGAGATCATCGACGAAGCGGTTGAAGGCGCTCTGATCCTCAGCATCTGCTTCCGCATCAACAGGAATCGAGGCCTGTGCGACGACCTCTTCCAGCATCCAGATCGAGCTACCGGTTCTGACGGCAAGGGCAATCGCATCGCTCGGGCGGGCGTCGATGTCTAGGCAATCCGATTCCTCGCCGGACGTCTCGGAGGTTTCTTCGCCCGCTGGCGGTTCAAGCTCCTCGGTCCGGGAGACGAGTTTGAGAACGGCATGAAACGTGTTGTCCTCAATCGCGTGCACAATGACGCGATCCAGGGCCAGACCACCAGCAATAAGCAGGGTTGCCATCAGGTCGTGGCTGAGCGGACGGACCGGTTCGGTTCCCTGGAGGCCGGCCATGATGTTGTGGGCCTGACTTTGATCAATCCAGATCGGTACCTGACGTCGACCCGAGGGATCCCTGAGCAGGACAATCGGGGTGCGGCTTGCCGCATCCAGGGCGATACCGGCGACGCTCATTTCAACCATGGCGACAGGCCGGCCTACCTTGATTATGGCTAGAGGGCGCATCGCGCGGGCAAGACGCCATGTTCACAGGACTGGTGAGGGCTGTGGGTCATGTTCAGAAGCGATCCAGCCGAGTTCTGGTCGATGGGTGTGGACCGTTTGGCCCCCTGATGCTGGGCGACAGCGTTGCGGTGGATGGGGTCTGCCTGACTGTTGCGGAGCTCAGCGGCGATGGATTTCTTGCTGATGTGAGCGAGGAGACGCTGTCCCGTACCACGCTCGGTGTGAAGTCTGATCGGGGAGGTGCCGTCAATCTCGAACCTGCTCTTCGGTTGAGCGATCGGCTCGGTGGCCATCTGGTGAGTGGCCATGTCGATGCATGTGGTGAGGTGACAGCGATCGAGGCTCTGCCCCAGTCGTGGAATCTCTCCCTGCGTTGGCAGGACCCAAGGTTCGGTCGCTACGTCTGTGAAAAGGCAAGCATCGCTGTTGATGGGATCAGCCTGACGGTGGCGCGATGTTCGTCCGATGGCGTGGACTTTTCGCTGGCGGTCATTCCACACACCTGGAGTGTGACCACGCTCAGCAGACTTGCAGTGGGAGATCAGCTCAATTTGGAAGCCGATCAGCTGGCCCGCTATGCAGAGAAGCTTCTTGAAACAGGACCCGCTGCAGGAATGTCAACCGCTTCAGATACCCATCAATCCGATCTCAGCCGTGACTGGTTGGCCGCCAATGGTTGGATTTAAGTGGCGTCTGAAACGCCTCAAGTTCAAACAGCCTCTTCACTGGCGACGGCTTGGTCCGCAGTTACGTCACTGATCAGATCCGATTCGATGGGGAGCAGCCAGATGGAACCGGAATCGCGATGCAGCTCAATTTTGAACTCCTGACCTGGTTCGAGGCCGAGTCGACGGGTGTAGGCATGGCCAATGAGCAGATTCCCATTGCCGTGTACACGGGTCTTGTATTCAGCCTGCCTGCCACGGCTTCCACCACTTCCACCCGTGCTTGAGGGGATTTTGTATCCCTTCGCTTCCACCAGAGCGCGATAAAAGCTTTTGCGTAGAACGCGTCCACTAGGGCCCACGTACCCGCAACCGCGTGCAATTTCGTCCTCTGGCCGATTGCTCAGGGATCTGGCCTTATCGAGGAGTTCGTTTCCGACCAGCATTTCATCCACTGATTCAACTGAATTGTGACCCCTCTTGCTAACTACGGCAAGGCATCACAGCAAATAGAGGATTACGAAGAGGATCACCCAGATCCCATCAACGAAATGCCAGTAGAGCTCAGCAGCTTCCAGAGGGAAGGCATTGCTGCTGTTAATTCGTCCTCCATTCGAGCGTGCCTGCCACCAGACGATCAGGATCATCAGGGCTCCAAGCGTGACGTGCAGTCCGTGAAACCCTGTCGCCGCATAGAAGGTGCTTGCGTAGAGGTTGTCCGCCAGGCCGAAGGGAAGGGTGAAGTACTCCACCATCTGGCTGACCAGAAACGCCAAACCCAGTGCAGCGGTGATCAGCAGCCATCGACGGCAGCGTTGCATCGCCCCGCTATGCAGGGCCTGCCCTGCGCGGTGAAAAGTGGCACTGCTGACCAGCAGCAGGATTGTGTTGAGGATCGGTAACGGCAGTTCGAGCTCATAAACGGCCCCGGCCGGAAGAGGGTTCACAGCTTTGAAGGTCAGGTAGGCCGCAAAAAAACCGGCAAAGGTCATTCCATCGGCCACGAGGAATGTGGCCAGACCGAACAAGCGGAAATCACCATGGATCTCATGGTTGTCACTCTCTACGGCATCACCGTGGTCAGGATTGGTCTGTTTGACGGGAATCGTGGTCATTTGCCGCTGCTCCAAAGATCACGGCCGCTTGCTGCGGCCAAGTCGAAGGCCTCCGCAGGGATGCCAAAGCCGTAGGGCTCCTCAACCAAAGGGGCTTCACCAACCCAGTTCTCCACTGGAGGCGGTGAACTGGTGAGCCATTCGGGTGTGAGGGCATTCCAGGGGTTGTCCCCCGCCCGCTGACCCGCGAAGGCACTTTGAATCACATTCCACAGAAAAGGCAGTGTGCTGATCGCCATCAGCAGTGCGCCCACTGAACTGATCTGATTGATCAAGGTGAACTGAGGGTCGTACTCCGCTACACGCCGAGGCATGCCATTCAGCCCGAGCCAGTGCTGGGGACCGAAGCAAAGATTGAACCCGATGAAGGTGAGCGCAAAGTGGAGGCGGCCGAGATGTTCGTTCAACATCCGGCCCGTGAACTTCGGGTACCAGTGGTAGATGGAGGCGAAGATCACGAACACCGACCCACCGAAGACGATGTAATGAAAATGAGCGACCACAAAGTAGGTGTCATGGACATGGATGTCGAAAGGCACCTGGGCCAGAGCGACACCGGTGATGCCGCCCAAAACAAAATTGACGATGAATCCGCAAGAGAACAACATCGCACTGTTGAGACTGATGCGACCTCCCCAGAGTGTGGCCAGCCAATTAAAAAATTTGATGCCTGTTGGAACGGCGATAAATGCTGTGGCAATTGTGAAGAACAAGCGCATCCATGGGGGAGTGCCACTGGTAAACATGTGGTGCGCCCAGACAATCAGACCTAGGCCAACAATTGCCATGATCGAATACACCATTGTTGTGTAGCCAAACAACGGTTTCCTGGCGTGGACAGGCAGTATTTCGCTGACCAGTCCGAAGGCTGGGAGCACCATGATGTAGACGGCCGGGTGTGAGTAAAACCAGAAGAGATGCTGGTAAACCACAACATTGCCACCGAGAGTTGGATTGAAAAAACCCGTATGAGCAACGATATCGAAGCTGAGTAACACCAAGGTCCCTGCAAGTACAGGCGTTGAAAGAACCACAAGAATGCTGGTGCCAAGCATGGCCCAGCAGTACATCGGAAGTTGCATCAGTTTCAATCCCGGGCGCCGCAACTTAAGAATTGTTGCGATGAAGTTGATGCCACCAAAGATTGAACTTCCACCAAGAAGAAGGACGCTCAGAATCCAGATGATCTGCCCCGTTGCAGGAGTAGTGATGCTCAGCGGCGGATAGGCAGTCCAACCTGATTGCGCCGCGCCTGTGAGGAAATAACTGCTGATCAGGAGCAGGCCAGCCGGTGGAATCAGCCAGAATGCAACTGCATTTAACCGCGGAAATGCCATGTCACGCGCGCCCACATAGAACGGAATCAGATAATTTCCGAAGGCACCGTTCACAACCGGAACGATCCAAAGAAAAATCATCACCGTGCCATGCAGTGTCAACACCTGGTTGTACACATCCCTGGGCATAAAATCGGCGACGGGACTGGCGAGCTCTGTGCGGATTGCGCCGGCCAAGGCACCGCCGATCAGATAAAAGAGAAACCCGCAGACGAGGTACTGAAGGCCGATCACTTTGTGATCAACACTGAAGCTGAAGTAGCGCAACCAGCCAGTGGGTTGAAGCCTGGGTGGACGTTCGGTGCCAGTCTCAGGCTGAAGTGCAATTGTCATGGTCAAGTGTTGGCTGCATCGGTTTTGGCGTTACTGCTGAACCAGGCATCCCAGGCATCCTGCTCTTCCACCACAACGGTGGAGCGCATGCCGCCGTGGTAAGGGCCGCAGAGTTCGGCACAGACGATCGGGTAACGCCCAGGGCGGGTGGGGGTGAAGCTGAGTTGGGTTGGTTGGCCTGGAATGACGTCTTGCTTCAGGCGAAACTCGGGGACCCAGAAGGCATGGATCACATCCTTGGCTTCCATCCGTAATGTGATCGGACGACCGGCCGGGACATGCAGTTCCCCAGAGATGATGTCGCCGTCGGGATAGTGAAATAGGAAGGCGAACTGCATTGCCGTGACATCAATCGGCAGGGCATTGCCTATCTCTCCCGCCTGAACGGATCCTGAACTGATGCCCCCCCAGACGCGCTCCTCATGAGCGCCGTCCATGTGATCGTGGGCCAGGGGAACCATTCCGCCCATCCGGTCGTAGATGTCGTAGCTGTAAAGCCCAACAAAAAGGACCACAACAGCTGGAACTGCTGTCCAAAAAATCTCCAGAGGGAGGTTCCCTTCGATGGCAATGCCATCACCGATTTGATCGGAACGTCGCCTGAATCGGATAAGGCTGAAAACTAGTAATCCGACGATGCCCACGAACAGAACGGTTCCGATTGTGAACAAAACCTGAAAGAGTTCGTCGTAGATGGGCGCGTTGACGCTTGCATCAACAGGCAGAAGATTGATGTTCTGGCCAACCCACATCCCACCCAGAACGAGAAGCATCCCGATCAGAAGGGTGATGATGGAAGAAGGGATCTGCACGCTTTGAATCCCTGAGTCCTCTTCAGCCTATGGAGATGGAGGCAGAGCTTCATAGGCTGAATGTTAAGGCGTTGTGAAAATCGTATGAAGCGCAGCCAGGCAGAGCGATTTGCTCTGTGTGTTGTCAGCAAAAGTGAACGCATTGTCTTTTCACAATGTTGCAGTCGTCCACACAACGTGACTGCATCCCCTTGATCGCTACGGTCCAAATATCCATCCGGTGAATGCCCCGGATAAAGGTGGTTCGGTGACACATTCATCCACGTCTCCGATACAGCGACGTTTGTCTCTGTTATCTGCACATCTTGTTGTTGCGCTCATTGCACTTGTTGTGATCGGTGGTGCCACCCGAGTGATGGAGGCCGGATTGGCGTGTCCGGACTGGCCTCTTTGCTACGGCACATTCCTGCCTGGTCGGCAGATGAATCTTCAGGTTTTTCTTGAATGGTTCCACCGGCTGGATGCCTTTGTCGTCGGTATTGCCCTGATGGTGATGGCCGTGACGTCACTGGTTTGGCGCCATCTGCTGCCGCGATGGCTCCCCTTGCTGAGCTGTGCCCTTGTCCTGATGGTTGCCCTACAGGGTCTGCTCGGCGCCCTTACTGTTCTCCATCTGCTCGAGTCCTCCGTGGTGACGGCCCACATGTTGTTGGCCCTCACGCTTGTGGCGGTGCTCAGCGGCCTGACCCAACGGTTGCGTCAGGCTCAATCACGGGTCGCACCGCTGTGGTGGAGAGCCGGCGCTGCCGTTGCATTGATCGGAGTGACTGGTCAATGCCTGGTTGGTGCGCGGATGGCGACCTCCTGGGCGGCTCAGCGCTGTCTTGCCTCCGGTGATGGTTGCGAATGGCTTGTTTGGCATCGGGCTACGGCCACTCCTGTTGCATTGACTGTGCTGCTGTTTGCGTCCATCTCCCTGGCTGTCTCTGGATGGACCCGCCATCAATGGCCATTCCTGCTCGGTCTGATCGTCCTGGTCACGGCCCAGGTGGGGCTTGGTGTACTGACGTTTCGGCTGGGGCTCAACCAACCTGCCGTCACCATCGCCCATCAGCTATTGGCGGCCTTGCTGGTGGCCCTTCTTGCCGCACTCCTGATGCGTAGTCCAAACAACCCTTCCACCTCATCCCAAGTCGTCGCTGACGACGTCTCCCTGGAACCTTGCCATGGCTAGTTCGATGTCTTCTTCAGCGACGTCCAGCGTTTCGCGTGAGGATGTGGTTCCTTCACGACGGCGCGTCAAGCTCCCTCCCTGGCTTGAGGTCGCCAAGCCTCGCTTGATCCCTCTGCTTCTTGCGACCACGCTTGGCGGGATGGCTCTCACCGAGGGGTGGCCACTTTCATCCCCCAGGCTGGTCTGCACCCTGGGGGGTGGAGCGCTGGCATCCGCCGCCGCCGGAGTTCTCAATTGCCTTTGGGAACAGGATCTCGACGGTCGGATGGCCAGAACCAGCGGTCGCGCTCTACCGTCCGGTCGGCTTTCTCCGACCACGGCCTTCATCGGCGCCATCGCCTGCACACTGGCGGCGGCCATGTTGCTTGTCAGCGGAGTCAATTGTCTGGCTGCCGGTCTGTCGCTGCTCGGCCTGTGCAGCTACGTGCTCCTCTACACCGCGTTGCTGAAGCCACGCACTCCCCAGAACATCGTCATCGGAGGCGTGGCAGGAGCGATTCCACCTCTGGTGGGAGCCGCTGCCGCTACAGGTCATATCGGCCTCGGTGGCTGGTGGTTGTTTGCCCTCGTGATGGTTTGGACCCCGGCCCATTTCTGGGCTCTCGCGTTGTTGCTCCGTGAGGACTACCGGGCTGTGGGAATTCCGATGCTTCCTGTGGTGAAGGGGCCTTTGGTGACCGCACGCGCCATTCATCGTTACGGCTGGGCGACGGTTCTTCTGAGCGGTCTCGGTGTGGTGGCTCTTCCCACCGGAGGATTTTTTTACGGACTGATGTTGCTGCCGTTCAATGGACGCTTGCTTCAGATGGTCAGCCGTCTGGCCCATGATCCCGACAACCTCACCAAGGCCAAAGGGCTTTTTCGCTGGTCAATCCTCTACCTATTCGGCATTTGCCTGCTCTTGATCCTTAGCCGTACAGCACTAGCCACAAGCTTCGATCAGCAGGTGTGGATGCTTCTGGCTCAAATCACGCTTCATTGATCTCTTTAAAATTCCTCGAGGATTGCAAAACCCGGATGGCGCTCCTGCGATGGCGTTGATTGAACTGCGAAATCTCCACAAGTCCTATGGCTCGGTCAACGCACTCCGGGATCTGACCCTTGATGTGCCAGAGGGTTGTTTGTACGGTCTGCTTGGCCCAAACGGTGCCGGGAAGACCACGGCGATTCGGATCATGGCCACTCTTCTCTCGCCTGATCAGGGAACGGTCACCATTGCTGGCCTCGATGCCTTAGATCAACCCAGGGCGGTGAGACAGGCCCTCGGCTACGTGGCCCAGGAGGTCGCTATCGACAAGATTTTGACCGGCAGGGAGCTACTCCAACTGCAGGGAGATCTTTATCACTTAAAAAAGAATGTCAGAGACGAACGGATTGCTGAACTGATCGACCGTTTGGGGATGGACGATTGGATCGATCGCCGTTGCGGAACCTATTCCGGCGGCATGCGAAGACGCCTTGATCTCGCGGCAGGTTTGCTGCATCGTCCCAAATTGCTTGTGCTTGATGAGCCAACAGTCGGTTTGGATATTGAAAGCCGTTCCGCGATCTGGGATTTGTTGAGGCGCTTGGTCCATCAGGGCACCAGTGTGCTGCTCAGCAGCCACTACCTCGAGGAGGTGGAGGCGTTGGCAGATCGCATGGCGATCATCGATGCCGGAACGGTCATTGCGGAAGGTTCACCCGATGAGCTCAAACGTCGATTGGGAGGCGACCGAGTCACACTCCGCGTGCGTGAGTTCAGCGATCAGGAGGAGGCACAACGGGTTTCGGAGTTGATTCGTCAGGTTTCAGGTGTGAGCCAGGTCGTTATCAACAGGTCGCAGGGTTATTCGCTCAATCTTGTGGTCGAGAACGAGCCTGTGATCGCACGTCTGCGTGACTGTCTTCTTGACGTTGGCTTGCCCGTGTTTGCTTTGGCTCAGAGCCGCCCGAGCCTGGATGACGTTTACCTGCAGGCGACGGGGCGCACTCTGATGGATGCGGAACTCGCCGTTGCCGGACAGAGAGATGTGAAGCAGGAACGCCGAAAGGCCATGCGTTAACGATTGGCTCGATGAAGCCTCGCCCTGTTTTGTCCAATTTTCTGAATCCTCCCCATGACATCCCCCAGCCTTTCCGTTGCGGTTTCCGATTCTGAGAGAAGTGCATGGTCTGAGCTTGCTCAGGAAACCCTGGCGCTGACCCGTCGGCTCTTTCTTCAGCTCGCACGTCGACCGTCCTCGCTCGTGGCCGGTGTTCTTCAGCCCTTGATCTGGTTGATTCTTTTTGGAGCGTTGTTCACCAACGCCCCCGATGGTCTCTTGCCTGGCGGGATCAGTTATGGACGGTTTCTAGGCGCCGGCGTGATTGTGTTCACGGCATTCAGTGGTGCCCTGAATGCAGGTCTTCCTGTGATGTTCGATCGTGAATTTGGCTTCCTGAACCGCCTGCTTGTTGCACCGCTGCGCAGCCGTAGTTCGATCGTGTTGGCTTCGGTGATCTACATCACGGCGATCAGCCTTGTTCAAAGTCTCGCCATCATGCTCACGGCGGCGCTGCTGGGCTATGGATGGCCCGGTGCTGCGGGGTTTGTTCTCGTGGTCGCCACTCTTCTGCTGCTTGTCTTCGCCGTCACCGCCCTAAGTCTTGGCTTGGCATTCGCTCTTCCCGGTCACATTGAATTGATCGCCGTGATCTTCGTCGCCAATCTTCCCCTGCTCTTCGCAAGCACTGCGCTGGCGCCTTTGTCTTTTATGCCGGGGTGGTTGGGCTGGCTTGCAGCGCTAAATCCACTTACCTTCGCCATTGAGCCCATACGGGCCGCCTATAGAGGTCCCCTCGATCTTTCGGCGGTTCTGCTCGAGGCGCCTTATGGCGACGTCACGGGAACAACCTGTCTGGTTGTGTTGGTGGGTCTCACGGTCGGATTGTTTTTGCTGATCCGTCCTCTGCTCAACCGCAAACTCTCTTGAATCCGTGCCGCTCTCTTCGTTTCAGCAGCCGTCGACACGGCGTGACTCCCTCGAGTGTTTGATCGAGGCCGCTGCCAGTGATGGTGATCTTCATCGCCTCAATGTGCTCAGGAGCCAATGGGTTCACCGCTATGGCCTGGCTTCTCTTCCCGCCTTCGCCTTGTCTGAGCTTTCCCCTAAAAGCTCCGAAACCTCACCGGTGGCTCTCGAGTCCGTCGAGCCGGTCACGTCCCTTCAGGATTACAGAGCTCAAGAGGAGAGCAATGAGCTGAATCCGGAAGAGCTGGTTTCAGCGGTTGCACCCCCGCAAGACGCTTCGTCGTGGCCTGCGTCCCATGCTTCAGACGCCTTGTCATGCGATACCGCACCCGATGGAGATGACGCGGTTGAAAACGAATGGAATGAGATTCATCCCCTGAGCATCAATCTGGATGATCAGATCACATCAGCTGTCCCCAAACTGAGCAGTCTTCGCGCTGCAACGCCTCCCCCCCTGAGTACGCCCCGTTCGCTGCGACGTTGGTTGCCCGGTACGGATAGCGCTCTGCCTCAAGCGTCCTGAGATCGTCATGGTGAAGAGCGCGCATGTCCTCAAGCGAGGCCTGATTGTCTCTGTGCAGGCACCTGTCGGATCACCGATGCGTGATTCCGATGTGATCGCGGCGATGGCCGAGGCGTCGTTACTGAATGGAGCTGTCGGCGTTCGACTGGAAAGTCCCGAACACATCGGGGCGGTGCGTCGTCGTTGCCCTGATGCTCTGATTATTGGTCTCTGGAAGTGCACGTATCCAGAGAGCAGCGTCTACATCACGCCAGGTTGGAGAGAAATCCAGGCTGTTTGGTCGGCAGGAGCTGATGTGATCGCGGTGGATGCAACATCGCGCCCGCGGCCTGACGGACAGGATCTCGGCCAATTGGTTCAGCGGTGCCGCGATGAATTGCGGGCCCCATTGATGGCAGACGTCGACTCGATTGAAAATGCTGCTCTGGCGGCTGAGCTGGGATTCGATTGGATCGGAACCACGTTGTACGGATACACCGAGGAAACGGCGGAATGCAAACCGCCAGCCATCCACCTCTTACCGGAACTCCGTCGAGCACTTAATCCTGATGTGCGTCTGATCTGTGAGGGTGGGATTCACTCGCCAGAAGCTGCCCGCTCGGCTCTGGAGGCTGGAGCGGACAACGTCGTTGTGGGGACCGCGATTACGGGTGTTGATCTGCAGGTGAATGCCTACAGCGAATTCATGGCCAACTGATTTACATCATCCCTGGCATACCCATGCCACCCATTCCTGGCATGCCCATGCCACCCATGCCACCCATTCCTGGCATGCCCATGCCGCCCATTCCGCCCATGCCGCCCATGGGATCGCCGCCGCCTTCCGGGGCTGGAGCAGGAGGTTCGGGTTTGTCAGCGATGACAACCTCAGTGGTGATCAGCAGTGAGGCAATGGACACG
Source organism: Synechococcus sp. AG-670-F04 (assembly GCA_003211515.1). Taxonomy (GTDB): domain Bacteria; phylum Cyanobacteriota; class Cyanobacteriia; order PCC-6307; family Cyanobiaceae; genus Parasynechococcus. Next base: position 4,722 of record QCSN01000038.1, on the reverse strand, counting down.
GCATCCTGAACCGCGAGTCGAACCACCTTGGCTGCATCCACGATCCCGGATGCCATCAGATCTTCAAAGCTTCCTGTTATGGCATTGAAACCCTTTCCAGTGGAATGCATTTCAGCGATAACTACATCGCCATTGCGTCCAGCATTGGTGGCGATCTGATGAACAGGTGCCAGCAACGCGCGCTGGACGATTTCAACGCCTGTGCGTTGATCGCCGCTCAGCTCGGACTTGAGATCGTCCAATCCATCTGAAAGCTGCTGCAAGGTGCTGCCGCCTCCGGGAACGATGCCTTCTTCAACGGCAGCACGGGTCGCGTTCAGTGCATCCTCGATGCGAAGTTTCCGGTTTTTCAGTTCTGTTTCTGTGGGCGCACCGACCTTGATGACCGCAACTCCGCCCGCAAGCTTCGCAATGCGCTCGCTCAGTTTCTCCCGGTCGTATTCCGATTCCGTGGCTTCGAGTTCACGTCTGATCGATGCAACGCGTTCTGCAACATCGTCCCTGTTGTCATCAGTCGCAACGATGGTGGTGTTCTCCTTGCTGATCGTGATCCGGCGGGCTTTACCGAGATCGCCCAGGGTCACCTTGTCGAGCGTCATGGCTCGGTCTTCACTGATCAGCGTTCCACCGGTGAGGATCGCAATATCCGCAAGGGCCGCTTTGCGGCGTTCCCCAAACGAGGGAGCCCGCACCGCTGACACCTGAAGCACGCCGCGGTTCTTGTTGACAACGAGGGTGGCCAGCGCTTCACCCTCCACTTCTTCGGCCAGGATCAGCAGGGGTGTGCCACTGCTCTGCACAGCTTCCAGCACAGGAACCAGATCGGTAACCGTACTGATCTTCCTGTCGGTGAGAAGGATGAGGGGATTTTCGAATTCGCAGATCTGACGCTCTGTATCCGTCACGAAGTACGGCGAGCTGTAGCCACGGTCGAAAGCCATCCCCTCGGTGACTTCAAGCTCGGTCGCAAGAGATTTTGACTCTTCAACGGTGATGACCCCATCAACACTGACGCGGTCCATCGCTTCAGTGACCATCTGTCCAACTTCCTCATCACCACCGGCACTGACCGTGGCGACTTGGCGAATTGCATCCCCTGCAACGCTTTGACTGCGCTGTTCCAAACCATTGACCACCCACACCACGGCTTTTTCCATGCCGCGACGCAGCTCAACAGGGCTTGCGCCAGCAGCGGTATTGCGAAGTCCTTCCCTAACCATGGCTTGAGCGAGAACCGTGGCGGTGGTTGTGCCATCACCGGCCTTGTCCTTCGTTTTGGAAGCCACCTGTTGAATCAGCTTGGCGCCCAGGTTCTCGAACGGATCATCAAGTTCGATCTCCTTGGCGATGGTGTCTCCATCGTTAACGATGTCTGGTGCACCGAATTTCTTTTCGAGCACCACGTTGCGGCCGCGCGGGCCAATCGTGACGCGCACAGCATCGGCAAGAGCGTCAACACCCCGCTCAAGTGAACTGCGGGAATCGTCTGAAAACGCTAGAAGTTTGGCCATGATCGCGGGTCACCCGCATTTCACTGTCCCACAGTGGATGGGTCTTCGAGGAGAGGGGAAATGGTGGTGAAAGCCGAATGGAATGACTCCAGCGATGTCGCTTCAGCACAGGCTGATTAACGTCACGTCATGACCGACTCAGGCGCACTTTTCTTTGTCCTGATGGCCGGCTTGGCGGCGACGATGGCCCTGGTTTATGTGCCGCTGAGGATCTTTTTGACTGCCACCGCTCGTAGTCGAAGACTGCGTCTCCTGCAGCGAATCCGTCGCTTGAGAGAAGAGCTGGCGCAACCGCTTGACACCTGAACAACGCGAACCGCTTGACCGCTGTCTTCAGGCCATCACCATCCCACCATCGACCTGAATCACCTGCCCTGTGATGTAGGAGGCGGCTGAATCCGCTGCCAGAAAGCGCACGACTCCAGCGACCTGCTCTTGGGTGCCGAAGCTTCCGAGTGGAATGTCTCTGAGAATGGTGTCTGCGTCCAGATCCTTGGTCATATCGGTCGCGATGAAACCCGGAGCCACGGCATTGACCGTGATGCCACGACTGGCAAGTTCCTTGGCCGTCGTTCGGGTGAGCCCGATCACGCCGGCCTTGGCTGCGGCGTAATTGGCCTGGCCGGCGTTCCCAATCAGTCCGACGACGGAGGTGATGTTGATAATTCTGCCGCTTTTCTGTTTGAGCATCGGTCTGGCAACCGCCCGGCTGCAGAGGAAAACACCGGTGAGATTGAGATCAATCACCGACTGCCAGTCGTTTGTTTTCATCCGCATCATCAAGCCGTCGCGGGTGATGCCCGCATTGTTCACAAGCACATCCAGCCGGCCACTGCGTTCCAGAACCGTTTTGATCAGTCGGTCGACGTCCTCTTCCAGGGCGACGTTGGCCTGCAGTGCATAAGCCTTCCCGCCTTCTCCCTGGATGGAATGGACCACGTCTTCAGCCGCAGTGGCGGAACTTGAGTAGTTGACGACCACCTCTGCTCCTGCCTCAGCGAGGGCCAGGGCTACCGCCCGTCCGATTCCACGTCCCCCACCAGTGACCAAGGCGGTCTGGCCGGCGAGGGAAGTCGGGGAGGTCATGAACGGTCTGGAGCTCGCAGGATCGTAGGGATCCGTCGATTCCGTCTCAACCCTGCATGACCTCGATGGTGTCGACGGCGTCCCCGAGCAGTTCTTGAAAGACCACCAGTTGCTTCTTGGTGCCCAAAACGATCAGCAGCTGTCCAGGCCCAAGTTGCATCTCTCCACCCGGATTGGCGATCAGGTGGTCTCCATCCCGGATCGCCAAGACCATGGCTCCACTGAGACGGCCCAGCTCCAGCTCTGCGAGGGTTCGTCCTTGCACCATGCGCAGATCTTCAGGGGCCTGACTCAGTTGAAATTCCTCGATCTCAAAATCTGAACCCGAGAGGAGATCCATGAAATTGACCGCCAGCGGCCGCAGCGCGGACGCCGCCATCACCCGCCCTCCGGCTACATAGGGGCTGACCACAACGCTGGCTCCGGCAAGCCGAAGTTTCGAGGCCGCCTCGCTGCTGTTCGAGCGAGCGATCAGACGGCAGTCGGAGCGAAGTCCGCGGGCACTCAGAACCACATAGAGATTGGAGGCGTCTCCAGGCAGGGCGACGACCAGGCTGCGACAGCGTTCCAGGCCAGCATCAATGAGGGTCTCATCCAGGGTGGCGTCCGCCTGCAGGACCTTGAGCCCATTCGCTTCCGCCACAGTCCGACGGGTCGGGTCTGTTTCGATCACCACAAGCGGCACAGCATCCTTCTGGAGTTGGGAGGCGATTTCCTGTCCCATGCGTCCATATCCGCAGAGGATCACGTGATCCCGCATGGTTTGCAGCATTCGTTGAAGACCATGCTCCCGTAAACGGTGGAAGTAGCCCGAATCCGTGAGCCCCAGCACGCGCTGTATCGAAAGCTGAACGACTAGCAAGCCTCCAACCACGATCAGGATCGTGACCAGTCGGCCCTCGGGGGAAAGAGGCTCCACCTCGCCGTAGCCGATGGTGCTGATCGTGATCAGCACCATCCACAGACAGTCGCCCAGATCCCAGCCCTCGGTTAGGCGATAGCCCGCTGCACCTCCAACAATCACCGTTGTTAAGGCTGCGACCGGGCCTCTCCAGGGGGCGAGCAGGATCTGCACCTGGCGACTGGAATAGTTGCGCCGCTTGTTGGTGCCTTGCCTGTGGCTGCGCCCTCGGCTGTGGCTGCGCCCTCGGCTGTGGCTGCGCCCTTTGTTGTTCCTTCTCCGTCCTCGCCCGAGCATTTGTCCAGATCAGAAGCCCAGGGCATTCAGCACGTCGTCTTCACTGAGGTTTCTGAGGGGGGTCTCACCACCCAATGAACGGATCTCCGGCCGCTGCGGTAATGCTGAGGATGCTGTGCCGAGGGCCACAAGGGGTATTCCGTTGTAAACCGCCAGGAGTTGGGTCAGCGGACAGCTGCTCAACACCACATCGGCGCAGGCGACGGCAGCAGCACGTTCCCGCAACGTCGGAACTTCCACCTCCAATTGCACGCAACGCAATCCCTCCAATCGGGACTGAACGGACTGCGGAAGAGAGGCCCACCGCTCCGCTGGCCAGTCATCAGTGTTGCCATTGGGAGCGAGTAGCAGCAGGGGGCCGTTGCCGGAGGGATGACTGGAACGGACCTTCTCTAAATCGCCGGCCGCTAAAGAGAGTCTGAAGGCATTGGCATCCAGATCAAGCCCAAGTGGTTTCAGCCAGCTGCCCAGACGTTGGGCCGACCAGCCTTCGGTGTCCTCAACGCATGCTGTGGCTGCGAAACCGGAACGCGCGACTCGGGTCGGGATCCGACTCATCGCGAGCATCAGATTCACCTGAGCGCCGTCCACGAAATTGAGACAAACCTCGAAATCAGGCTCACGGACACATCCCAGCAGGTTGGCCCAGTCGGCCAGTGCCGGACTGGCGTCGAAATTGATCGGGATGCATTTCTCCGTGGAGGCCAACAGGTCCCAGACCTGCTTGCAGCTAGGGTCGCAAGCCACTTGAAGCTTTGCTCCCAGCTTGTGGCAGATTCCGGCCATGGCCGGTAGCCGTTCAAGCTGGCGTTGAAGCGAACCCGGGCTGAGAGCAAGAACTCGCATCGAACCGCCGCATGACGCGTCTGAAATGATTTTATGGAGGGCGTTTCTGCCTGCTTGCGGCAGGAGTCGCTTGTGCATCTG
>QCSN01000037.1 GCA_003211515.1 Synechococcus sp. AG-670-F04 | reverse complement strand
AGCCAATCGATCACTCCAAGCCAAGAAACCAATCCAGCCAGCAACACAACACCAAGGATCCCCACCGCGTTCAACACGCTCAGCAAAGAACAAATCAGCAAACTTGGGCGGGACATGCTCAAACAAGTTGAACGCGACGTCTTCCAATCCCTTGACGCCAGCCAAATCGCAGCCCTCAAGCCAAAAGCACTCTCAGGCATCAAGCAAGAGAACATCCAAGCGATACGCGCCAAAACGTTTCGCGGCCTAAAAGCAAAGCAAATTGAGGCTCTTTCACCAGCATGGCTCAGCACAATTAACAGACAACAGTGGAAACAAATCCCCGCTACATCAATGAGCGGCATTAACCGAAAAGACATCAGGAATCTTCCCAACCGAACACTTCGCGGCATCACAACGAATCAAGCTGCAGCCCTGAAGCCACAAGCGCTTCTCGGCCTCAAGAAGGATCAAATCAGGGCCTTACCAGCCAAGGTGATTGCAGTGTTGAGCGCCAGGCAGTTCAGCAGAATCAAACCAGATTCGATTGCCAACCTCACTGGCAAGCAGGCCTCAAATCTTGAACCTTCGGTGTTGGCCACTTTCTCGACGCGCCAATTCCGAAATATTGCAGCAGGCGCAATTTCCAAGCTAAAGCCCGAGCAAATCAGTGAACTACCCTCGAAATTAGTTCGAACAATGTCTGGCAACCAGGCCAGACGACTCAACAATCAGGCCTTGCAATCTTTAACGCCAAGGCAAATCAGGGCCATGCTCGTCACTACGTTGACGGACATGACTGTCAAACAATTTTCACAATTCAGCCAAAGCCAGGTTGATGCCATACGCCCAAGAGTTTTGAAAGATCTCAACAACAAACAGCGCAGGGCTCTTGGCTTAAGTCCTGCTCAATCACGGTCTGCCACCAGAAGGCAACGCCACACCGATGGTTCAGCGGCCCCAGAGCGCAGGGTGATCGAGGCTCTGGATGTTGACCATCACCTGCCAGGCAACAGCAGAGCCGAAACGGAGCAGGAGGCGCCTGCCTCCCTTAATCCCGTGATGCTTGAGAACGAGGGATGGTGAAGCCTCAGCTTCGGCCTAAGTAAGGCAGTACTGGAGTTCCATGCGCACCGTTGCCGTCGGCTCCGGCGCCTCACCAGGATCAAACCCAGAGCGTGAGTCGGCAGACAATTGCACCCGTTTGGGACCACGAATCGCATCACTGCGGTTGATCCGCAGCAACCGCACCTGGGAGGCTCCGATCGCCGCAGCGGTACCGTCCGCCTCCGTTTTTCCACGCCGCAGTGCTGCAGCCATCAAGCGTTGCTGAAGCGCTGTTTCATCGCGTTCATTAGCAATCGACTCCATCCCCTGCATCCGCACCCCGGGCTGCCCGCCCACAGCCTGAATGAACGGGTTGTAGTTCTGCCGGTTCACCTCCCCCGATACACCTGTGTTGGCCACGAACCGCTGCGGCGCGCCATTGGTTCCTGCTCGCGGATAGGTGGAGGGAGATGGAACAACCAAGCGTCCCCGAACCAGAGGTTGCAGCGATTGCCGCAACTGGCCCAAGCGTTGATTGAGCTGCGTCAAGGCAGCCTGCTCACTGGTCCCTTCACCGGAGAGCGCCAGCGAGAAGCGAAAACGGTCAACGGTGCTCTTGCCCTGTTCAGAGACCGACAACTGCAGCAAGGTGCCTGAACAAGGTGGTTCTTGCGCCAAAACCGGATCCTGCGGAGGCATCAAGATCAGGCCCGTAAAAGCAACAGAAAAGGCTGCTAAGCAAATTTTGAACGCTCGACGAATGGGCATCACGACCGACAAACCTGATCTCGATCTAGCGCTGATGAAGCGCTCCAATGCAACCGGTTCGTGTCCGAGACGGTTGGGGATGTGAGCGGATCTAACTGTCTCAGCTCGCCTCCGCCCAGCTGCCATGCAGTCCATGCGGTACGGCGAGAGGGAGTTCCAACACCGCCACCTCGGCCAGATCGTCGGAGTTGAGGATCACCAGATCCGAGGCCGAGCGTGCCCCGTTCCAAACAAGATCCATCACCCAACCGTCGTCTTCTCGCTCGGAACCCGGGCGAGGCACCATCAGCGGTTCGCTGACAAAGCCACGGGGTGCCGCACTCCAGATCGTGGAGTTGCCCGTCCTGAGATCAAGCTTCTGAATCGCCTGCAGGGGATCGTTCCCAATCTCCCGCTCGGCAACAGCCATCCAGGCAAAGCGCGCAGAACGCCCCTGTTGGCTCGGATTGACCATCGCGAACTCACAGGTGCGCTCGCTGATCCGCTCGGTCTGTACCGATTCCCGGCTGAGATCGAGGCGGCAACGGTGCAGGATTCCCTCAGGCACCGAATCGAAATCAACCTGAGCGAAGTCGTCATCGGGGCCAATGGAGGGGAAATCGTCATAGACGATGCTGTCCACCACCACGTGATCACCCTCCTCGTAGGCGTTGAGGTGGTGGAACACAAAACCATCGGGAGCCTCGAGAATCCGAGGCTTCTGTCCAGCGAAGCGGCCCGAATCCCTTGGGATCAACCAAAAGCGACCTTTCCCGCCAGGCTTCGAAGCCAAACATTGGGCAGCCCCCTTCTCCCCGGTGACAAACGGCAGGGGATTAAAGGCAATGGCGTTCTGCAGGAAGACCGCCCAGTTTGGTGTGATGGCGAAATCGTGGAGGAAAGCGAATCCGGGGAAGCTGTCGGAACGGTCGTGGAGCAGGGAGCCAGCATCAGGGCCCTCCGTGGCGAACTCCATCAACCGGATCGTGCTTCGCGGGCCGGTGTTCACCCCAAAGGTGACCATGCAAGGGCGGCCGTGATGGCCTGGGTCAAAGCGGGGGTGGGCGCTGAAGGCCTCGCCTTTCTTGAGCACCCCATCGAGCAGGGAAATGCCGCGGGTCTCGAGGCTGTCTGGATCCAGCGCGTGGGGTTCGGCTGCCTCCCAAAGAGCCAGAAGCTGATCACCAAGCCGCACCACATTGGTGTTGGCGATGTTCTTCAACCGCAGGTCAAAAGCATTTGCGAAGCGGCCACCAGGCTTCTGGCTGCCGAACACGCCGCGGTAGAGCACCTTGCCGGCCTTCTCCTCCGCCAGCCAACCCTCGGTGCGCACATAACGGTTGCTGAGCTGAACGCTGCCGTTCTCGAACCGCATCGCGGCGATCATGCCGTCGCCATCGAAGGGGTGGTGAACCCGGTGACCGTTGCGCTCAAGCCGGCCAGGGCCGTTTCGATAAAGCGTGCCCTTCAAGTCCGCCGGCACCAATCCCCGGACAGGGGTGAGGGGCACATCCGTGAGCTCCTGCTCCACGTTGACGAACGCGCTGGCCCAGTCGCTGCGGTCGTAACTGCGGGCAGGGGCAACGGTCACGGGCTGGCGCTCAATGGACTCCCATCCTCTCGTAACGGACTGTGAAGCGCGACGCCCGCAGTTCAGTTCAGTTAACGCCCGCCTGTTCCAGCACGCCCTTGCTGCTGGGGATGCGGCCGGCCCGGCGCGGGTCAATCTCGGTGGCCATGCGCAACGCCCGAGCAAAGGCCTTGAAACAGGCTTCCACGATGTGGTGGGAGTTGGCCCCGTCCAACTGGCGGATGTGCAGGGTGAGGCCGCTGTTGTTCACGACCGCCACAAAAAATTCCTTCACCAACTCGGTGTCATAGGTGCCGATTTTCTGGGTGGGAATCTTGAGGCTGTAACTGAGGTGAGGGCGCCCGGAGCAGTCGAGTGCCACCTGCACCAAGGCCTCATCCAGAGGTGCCACGAAATGACCGAAGCGATGAATGCCGCGTCGGTCGCCGAGGGCTTGAGCTAATGCCTGACCAACGGCAATCCCCACATCTTCATTGGTGTGGTGGTCGTCGATGTGGGTATCACCCACCGCATGGATGTTCAGATCGATCAACCCATGGCTGCTGATCTGATGGAGCATGTGATCCAGAAAGGCCACGCCAGTGCTGGCTTGACAGTGGCCGCTGCCGTCCAGGTCCAAGCGAACGTTGACATCCGTCTCACCGGTGACTCGGTGGATTTCTCCTAGACGGGCCATCCCATTGAACGCAGTGATCTCATCGTGCCGCAGCAACAGCGAATTTCGATCGGCGGTACCCTCCAATTCTGCAGGCTCTGAATCTCAAGCAATGGAATCAGCTACATCAAAGAGCTTCTTATTCATATTGAAAAAGGCACTGGCCCAGTCGCTGCGGTTGTAAGTCGCAACAGGGGCTAGAGTAATATTGAGATATCAACATGATCGCATTATCTCGCAGTAATCAGGGGACTGCGATGATTAATGGAAGAGGGCCAGACAAAAAGCAATAGCCATGAAATAAGACAACATCCAAGTATGAAATTGCCGCGAAATGGCAATTACCTAAAACAACTCACAAAATTGTGATAACAACTAAATAAATCGGCAAGTTGGTTCCAATTCAGCGCCGAAGCAGTGAACGATACCGACCCAACCGAACGGCAGACGGCTCTTTTCCAGACAGACGATTAACCAAATTTAACATAATTCAGGCCAAAAAGATTAAGCTTGAATTCGAAAGTTAGCAGAAATATTAGACTATAAAAAAATGTTTCTTGTAATGGCAAATACAAAAAATACTGCAGAAGCAACCAGCAATCCTGGCTCGAATGTGCAAACTAACGGAAATGGCAAAACAATAAACCCAAATGTTCTAACGTGGGAAGACGGAAGTTCGGGAAACCCGACAAAAAATTGGCAGGACTACATAAAAGATAATTTCTCAGCGCCTACAAATTTTAGTATCAGTACAAATTTTTCAGATCCCAGCGCATCTACTAGCGGAGTTCTAGAGCAAACGAAAAAGAACAATGCTGCACTGATCACTCTTGATTCAGGAAGCACTTCTGACCTACGTTTTCATCCTGATCGCCGCTATCGCCTTTCAGGCTGGTACGGAACAACAGAAAATTATGTTGGCAGTGATGCCATGTTCAATGCCATCTATGACCTCAAACATGATGTCGATGACCCGACATTATTCCCGATCAAGACACTAAGCATTACTTCGTCACTTTCGATTGACAAAGAATTTAAATTTCCAGGTAAGATCACAAACATAAAGCTAATTGAGAGAGTTTATACAGGCGAAGCTAATTATCCAAAATCACCTCAATATCAAGGGAACGATCTAACTAATACGACGCAATGGAACACGGCAACGCCCCTTTGGAATTGGGACTCCGGTGGGTCTACAGATCCCTTGGCAACAATTCCAGTCGAAAACGTTGCCCATGACGAAAATACTGATGTGCTTGCGATAACAAGCTTTAAAGATGAAGATGGAAATGCTTACGAAAGTTACCAAATTTGGAACGCAAATACATTAGGCACGAATCAACAAGCTCCCACCTCGTCAAAGACTTTTGTTGAAAGAAGCCTCAATCCAGGGGATCAGGCGATCAAAATGGTAAAAAAATGGTTAACTGTAGCAGATATAATTCATCTAAACCCAACGCTACAGGGGCTAACAAAAGCCGACCAACCCATTGACCAGATCAACGTCTACCAAAAAATCCCAAGCAGTACAGACTGGGGCACAGCAACGCACAATATAAGTAAAAATTCAATTTATAATAATATTCATTATCCAGAAATCCAACTTCCACAGAATTCAATAAATTTCAAAGGGAATGATATAAAAATTGTGGTTGATTATGTAGGATCAGATGGATTGAATTACGTTAGTACAGCTTTTTATAATGCGGGTTCAGGCACAGATCTTCGAGGCGGCAATGACTTCGTAACACCTGATTCGTTTTATTCAAGTCGTGATCTAAAAATTGGAAGTGGACTTGGACATTTAATTGATCACAGACAAACGAATCAAAATGGTCAGCCAATATGGTGGGAAAAAAGATATGTTGACTTCTCTATTCCGGATGATCAAGGAGAACTCCAATGGTATATCGGCAAAGGAGCATTAGGTCCTAACAGTCAAAGCACACAACAGCAAGGTTCTCGTCTGTATGCAGACTTAGAATTGTATCAGTGGGCAATAAATGAAAACCCTCAGGATCTTGCTGTACTTTCAATCGATCCAGCAACCACTAATGCGGAGGAAGGAGGAGAGCCGGGTAAATTTGTCATCAATGTTGCGAGAAATGAAACAGAAGCTAAGAAAAATCCATCTGAATACCAGGGCACAATTAGACAATTGTTTGTCCCCTATGAAATAACAAGCAACTCAACTGCAACTCGAGGCGTTGATTACTATGCTCCAAAAACAAGCAGAGTTGATGTCTGCAACTCTGAAAATATGATAAATATAAAACCAGGGTCAGGCAAAGTAGACATATATATTCCTGCAGTCGAAGATGCAATCGCGGAAGGCAATGAATCGGTCGAAATCAGACTTATTCAAGATGGCTATAATTACACGAGTGGATGCGATGCGGGGCAGGAAGAGGTTGAAGAAAACCTCTTTCTCGGTCCAAACTATACAATAAAGAACAGCAATGCAACATTACAGATAACCGATCGCCAAGACAACAGTCCTAAAAATTTATTTGCGGTTAAATTCAATCCGATCAACCTATATGGTGGCCTAAATTTAACCAACAATGCAACTCCACAAAATAATATCATTTTTGCGCCTGATTTTTCAAAACCCCCGTCGAGCGCAGGCAACAAAATTATTGCCATGGAGAATCCAGGCAGCAGTCAAAATGTGCTGGAACAAACCCCAACTGTGGCAGCTGCAAACAATTCTGTAGTGCCAAGTACTAAATTTATAATTGAACCATCCTCAACATCTGAATTGATCGCTGGACAAAAATATATCCTTAGCGGTTGGTATGCCAGATCGAGTGATTATCAAAAGTCGGATAAAATGTTTTATAGCCAAATTAATGGGAAAGACGTCCTTTCACCTGCGGGGATTGGCAAACTCCAAGAAGTTAAAACAATAAATGGAATAACCTGGGAAAAACGCTATCAAGAAATCACAGTTCCAGATAACTACTCATCATTCCAATGGATGGTGGGGGAGAGCGAAGATGAAACTTTTTCATCTCCCCAGGCAGCAGCGTATGAAAGTCAAGCGGTAGGTAAACGTTACTATGCTGATTTAAAAATACAAAAAGCAAGCCCAACCGCACTACTACAAAAACCAAAGATAACCACATTATCATTAGCACCATTTGGTGATTCAATCGTCAATGGAACAACGACTCAGGACGAATCAATCATTGATTCACCTGCGGGTGGTGTCCCATTAAAAATGACGACGACAGCCAGCAATGATAATAGTCCGGCAGAAACATACACGCAAACATTTGGATTGTCATCTGCAGAGCTTGAAGATCGTAAGGTGTGGAATATTGCAGAGGTAAACAAAGGAGAAACCTACACTTTTAGCGTCTGGGCAAAGGCAGACAAAAAGAATACAGCCGCAAGTATTACATTATTAGAGGCGAATGAACAAGGCGAAGCACTGATAAGCACAAATTTCCCAAATGTCATCAAAGCGGATGACAGCACAAACACTAACATAAAGGATAAATCAATTAAACTTAGTACTCGCTGGAAACGTTTTTCAGTTACAAAAACGATTGAGAACGATCTCTCTAAAAATATTCAAGTCAAATTGTCAGGCCTACCATCGTCTGAGTCACGTTCATTATGGTGGGACGGCATTCAGGTTGAAAAAAATACAGGGCCGACAAGCTTTATCGATCATAAAAGTGTGTATCCATTCCTGCCGGGAATTTCAATCACCCCTGCAAATCGAAAAGGAGCCACACCAGTAAGAGCACAAAATATAAGCAATAATAAAGAAGAAGCCAGTTTCAATATCTCAATTGATAGTCAACCAAGGGAGGATGTTACAGTATCCCTAAGTGCATCATTTATAAATAATCCCACCGCAAATAATGCAATACCAACAAGTAGTGGAACTATTGTTGATAGCAATGACGAACCAATTACGACGCTTACATTTAATGCTAATAATTGGGAAAACCCGCAACAAGTTTCCCTAACAGATATTCAACAAGATCCAAATAAACTAACTGCGATTAAACTAACTGCGACAAGCAATAGCAATGACAACTTCTACAGCAATTCATCAGGTTTGAAGGCTAATCAATTAATTTATCCAGCAGACTCGACTGACCTAAGAAATATTAGCCTATGGGAAAATAAACCGCAGAGCACCTTAATACCAAAAGCGTCTGTGAATACCATCAGCGGAGAAGAAGGAGAAACGGTAGGATTTCGTTTTAGTCTTAGCAAGCCAAACAAAACAGACACGACAATAAACTTTGATCTCAGTACATCAGCAGATTTAAACTCAACAGACATTGAAAATCTAACTCTTCCACAATCAATAATTATTCCAGCAAAAAAACGTACGGCTATTCTTAATTTCAAATCAATCGATGATGAAATTGCCGAGGGAGTGGAATTCTTACATGTCAAATTGAAGAAATCTTCTCAACCAAATAGTTATTCAGTTTCAAGTAAAAATAATGATACAAAATCAATCATTAAGGATAATGATATCCCTGGAATTGAGTTTGTGGTTCAACGAACGATACCTACAACGACATCTAGCTCCGCATCTGGCAGCACGACTGGTACTCAGGGCAGCAACAAAACAATATGGGTGCCAATTGACAAATTTAATATAGCCGAGGATGCGTGTCCTCCCTACAAATATACAATAGGCGTAAGACTAACATCTGAAATCAGGAGTACAGTTGCTGTCACGCCGAGTAAAAATGGCTTAGCAAATATTACATTTGACAAAACACCGCTAACGTTTGATACAAACCAAAAGCCATGGAATGAACCACAGACGATTGAGATTACATTCGATCCCGACCAAAGTAATTCAGAGGGTAATCTAGACGCCCTTATTTTTGAGACAGAAGAAAATGATGCCGAACCATTTTATAGCCAACTTGAAGCTGATTTACCTATCATTTTAATCGATAAAGACACGCCAATTACGACAGATGCCGATGTAGCTGGGGATAATGATGGAGTTGAATCGCAAGACCCAAATACCCCTATCGCTGTTCTTAAGCAAGATACAAATAAGATCATCAACGAAGCCGAAGAAGATGAAGCATCGCCAGACTCAAGCACATTCACTGTTAAACTTAAGGAAGAGCCTTATACGTCAACTAATTGGAATGATTTTAAAGCAGAGGAAGAGACAGTAATCTTCTTCGAACCGTCACAACAAAGCACGGACGGTAAAATGTGGCCAATTAGTTATGATATAACAATACCCGATAATAATTATCTATCTGGCTTACAGCGATATATTAATGATGGTGGTAATCAGCAAGCAGCAACCCCAAGCAGTAGTGGCTCAACAGAGAATCCTTTTGACATTAGCGATCTCCTCCAGTCGCTGGCAGGCTCTGAACAGACTGTTTCTTGGGGTGGTTATCTATACCTACCTGAATCTGGCAACTATGATTTCAAGCTAACCGTTACAGGAGGTGCATCATTAACAGTCGGTGGTGATGTAATGATTGATCAAATAGATGCAAATGTCAATACAACTCTACTCAATTCCACTCCCTTTGTTGGTGTGGCAGGGGAATTTGTCCCCTTCAAATTGGAGTACAACCCAAATGGCAACCAAACTCCTCAAATAGATCTGGAATGGGTACGACCTATTGAACTAAATACAGATACGGACGAAGAAAATATTCCTTCGCGATACTTAAGCCGTATTGGAGCATGGCATGTAGTTATTCCAGAAGGGATGTCTTCTGCAAGTTTTGACATCAAAGCAATTCAAGATAAAATAGCTAAACCACAGCAAGAAATTGATATAAAATTATTGAGGGATCGTACTGATCTATTAGATGTGTCACTTCCACAAAATAATGCAAATAATGCAAAATCATTGACAATCAAACTTGATGAGACTAGTAGCAGAGAATCACTTGTTTTGTCATCGAATGCATCCAATGATGTTGTTGACTCAGTGGCAGCTAGCAGTACAACATCGACTGTTAATAAAAATAGTTTGGAGTTAAATTTGAGCACCCTGGGAGATAAAGATAAAAATCCAGAAAATACCGTCACCCTTGATCTTGACAAGAATCCAAAGACTATTTATAAGGGAGAAACCGAAGAATTTACTTACACTGAAAATTATGAAGGTGATTTTGCAACAAATTTAAACGCGAACACCCCAAAACAATATCAACTTATTGACGATGTTATCGATATTAAAATTAAAAACAATCTAATTCCGCAGAATCCCTTAGGAATCACACTGAGCAATATAACGGCATCATCAGATGCAATTACTTACACAGGTACAATAACTAGAAAAGATCAATTGGCTAAATCAGTAACTATATTGCAGGGACAAGAGATCACTCTAGTCACACCAGATGATGCTGCTGGAGGTGAACAAGTAGCGATCACCATTAATGTATCTGAAGATGTCACGTTAAACGACAGTTCAAACCAATCGCAAGTTATAAATTTCACAATTCCAAATGAAATCGATAAGGAAGATGTCAATACACTAAACAATCAGAATTTAGAGGCATCATTGAAGAGTTATGAGGCATTTTTTGAGATCGGTAGTACTGATCATATAAATGGCATTATTCCTAAAGGAACCAGCCTCCGCTTTACACAAGATACTCCAGAACAGAAATGTACAACTAATCCTCCACCAACCGCGAAACCATTCTCACTCGTAGTGGTAGACGAATTAGCGGAAGGATCTGATATGGAAGAGGCGGGGATGACAGTGATTGATTTTAGTGAAGCTCAGCAAGATCTAAGCCAGACTTTAAATGTTGATGTCTCAAAACCGGTCGCACATTATCAATTTCCCGAATCCGGCGAGACCGGAGAAACTAGTACTCTTGGCACCCTAAATATCAAGGATAACCGTAATGCAGAAGTTGTGTACTCCGAACTCATCAACGGTGACTACGATCCAATCAATCCAGCAAATGCAATACAATTACAAGAAAATGGGATTTCACAAACACGATACATAGCATTGAGCAGCCAGCCAACAGAGGGCGTGACGGTATATCTTGAGACAAATGATGCGAGTGAGGTAGCAATTCAAAAAGATTATGACTTTATCAAAGATGTAAATATCACAATAAACGCCAATACTAATAATCTGCGGACAAGAAAACCACCTAGATCAAGTAATGAGGATTTCCTACAAGAAGCCATTCTAAAGATGGATTCAAGACCACGAATAAAAGGATTTACAGTTGCATATGAAAATAATAATTCGAACGGGAACATAGAAGAAATCGAATACATTACAACGAATAAATACACAGTCGAAAAAGTAGCAGCAGACAGTTCAAAGCCGGTCAGGTTATTTGCTAATCCCGAAAAATTGCAATCAATACGAGATAATTTGGGCCTAGAAATTGTAGAAGAACAATTCTCGCCTGAATCATTGGTTGCTTTTACATTTACACCGGACAACTGGAACACACAGCAACCTTTTACCTTAACGCCTATAGATGATATCATTGATGATGAAACCCAAACAGTAAATATATTTCACCAGGTCAGTAGTCAAGATACTGAGTACCAGAAACTAACAAACGATTCAAGCAACCAAGATGAGAATTTAATTTTAACAATCAAAAATAGTGATGATGATACAGCTGGCGTTATTGTTAATCCAATTACCCAAATTCAAGAAAGTAGTAACGGAGAAGTTGAGATTTCACTCAATACAAAGCCAACCGATAATGTCACTCTTACTCTCACCCCTTCGGACAGCCAGTTTAAAATAGGACACAACACGTTGCGGCAAGCAGAATTTTTAACATTTACACCAGATAATTACGATATTAAACAATCGATTGAGTTAACGGCTGTCAACGATAAAAATGTGGAGGATATAACGAAAAGTGAATTACAAATAACAAGTCAATCCGCAGATGCAAATTTTGACGCCGAATATTTACAGATTGATCCTGTTGTTGTTGAGATTATTGATGATGACGTGCCCACAGCTTCGATCGAATTTGTTAATGATGGAACTGAAGGTGCTGAGCCCGGAAACTTTAGAGTGAAACTTTCAAATCCAGCACCTTCTGCCGCTGGTTCAAACGGTATCGTTGTTAATTACAGTGTTCAATTACTTGATGAAGATGGTCAACCTAACCCACCTATTACTGCTTTACAAGCACCGAGTGCTACGGGTTCTGTAAGAATTCCACCCGGGCAATTACAAAGCGAGGTTTTTGTTGTCCCAATTGATGACTTGGAGGCTTCACCAGGAGTAAGCTACAAAATAAATCTACTAGATTCATCAGCAACTGGCCCAACTGAGGATAAATATCAATTAGGAGAAGGTAGTCAATCAGTCAATAATTCTGTAACTGTAAAGATCATCAATAATGACATAGCAGGCTTCACTCTCGTCTATCAAGGAGATGACATTAGCGTCGAAGAGAATGGTGAGAATACAGAATTCTACTTGATGCTCAATTCACAACCCGAAAACAATGTAACTGTTGAATTAAGTGAGCAAGAGCTTAACCATAACAGCAAAAATGTACCACAACTTATTGGACAAACACAGGCAAATAAATTTAATGTTTCAGAAACGTTTACTAGAAATAATTGGTTCATACCCCGATCGATCACTTTTGGTGCTTTGCGAGATTACATACTTGAAGACGGCGAAATGCTTTTCAGTGGTCAAGACAATGAAGAACTTAAGCTCGTCACATATGGTGACACAGGAAATCCAATTACTGATAGTGATAGCGTTCAAGGTACAATTCAGAATGATGGAATCCATCCAGCCGCTATTAAATTCAAGTTTACAAGTGATGATCCTTGTTATAGTTCAACCCTAATTGGTACATGCACAACAGTAAAAGATCCAAGCTTCGTGAATCATATCCAAAATATTCGCGTACTAGACGAGACTCTCCCTGAAGAAGCTAAGGGTGTCATCAACACATCGTTCATATCTCTGCAGGATCAGGTCAATGATATTGCTCTACCGATGATTGGCAAATCTGACCAAAAAACTGGAGAAAATATTTATTCATTGATTCATGGATTAACAGACAAACTAAGTAATGCACGTGCTATCACCCCAGCTGCAATCAAAGAACTTTTAACGCAGGAACTTGTCGAACACCTTGATATGAAAGTGCCTACCAATCCGACGCAACAATTGGTTGCAGTCACACTAGATAAAACAAGTCAAACAAAAGATATAAATATCGTTCTAGAACTTGATAGTACTGAAACAGGCTTTGATATCCCTCTTGATGCAAACCTAGGTAACCCATCATTGGGTATTCAAAGTGAAGGAATTTTGAATACAGATTTAGCCATTTCAGGGCAGCTCAGCTTTGGTATACCCTTAAAATCAGGATCACTCCCATATTTAAAAACTGGTGAAAATGAAGCAGGAGAAAAGGACACCTATTTACAGGCTCAAATCACCAGTGCACTCTCTGATGATTTTAAATTAACAGGTGGGCTTGGCTTTTTGGAAATTGAGGGGACCAACGCAACATCTGCTCGATTTGCAAACAATAGTGAGACACAATTGCAAGCCACCGTAAAAGCCTTCCCTGACCCAGGTCAAGGAACCCTGAACTTCTCGCAGTTACTAAGCGCAATCAACAATCCACTAAATCTTGGAAAATTGATATCTTTCGAAGTAGATCCCCAGTCTAAAGCACAATTCTCGTTTGATGTACAGACCTCAGTTAACGGCAGTTCTGCAATGCCATCCTTTAACTTTAAAATGGCATCTGAATTTCCATTCACTCAATCTAATAATGAGCAAATTTTATACATCGACGATGTTAAACTTGATCTAGGCTCTTTTGTTACGGGAATAGCGGGTCCCAGTATTTCACAAGTTGATTCAATATTAGAACCAATCTATCCAATCCTAGATGCTCTATACGCAGACACACAACTATTTGGCAAGATTGGCTTAACGGATTACTTTGATCAAAACAATGACAATCAAGTGTCGATGATGGATCTTGTGGAGTGGTTTACTAACTTATCTCCGAGTGCGCGATCGTCACGCACAAGGAAGCTACAAGAGGCTCACGACTTTATTGATAATATTAATAATATTTCTACAGTGATTAGAGAAATAGAGCAACTTAGAAATTCTGGACAAAACTTCGAGATTGCATTCCCGAGTTATGAATTTAGCGCAAGCAATTTTAATGCTAATGAAGGAAATACTCAAGCGCTCAGTAAAAACAGTGCTACTACGTTACCAACTGCACCAATTACGCAAGCAAAAAAAGCAAGCAATGCCAATAGTTTCAGCAGTATTATGAATAAGTTGTCGCCTATGGGAATCACAATTCCGTTGTTGGATAAAGAGGAGTATATGGAGACAGTATCAAACTTGATTACAGGGGATACAACAGAACTGATGAAATGGACATTATCCAGCAGTGATCCTTCAGTCCCGAGTGCCAAATCTTTGAATGTAGAGTCATCAGTCAACAAGTCATTTCCTATCTGGGGACCGATCAGTGGTCTTATCGAAGGTGGATTTAATGCGACGACTGATCTCAGTTTTGGCTTTGATACGTCAGGGATGCAACAGTGGAAAGACGATAATTTCAAGCCTGCAAGTGCATGGAAAGTATTCAATGGATTTTATGTCGATGATGAACAAGGTAACATTGATATAGATGAGTTCAAGTTAGATGCAAATATGGGAGCAGGGGCAGGCCTAAGCGCGTTCGTCGCCCGAGCCAGCGTTACTGGTGGTCTTGAAGCCGGCGCCGGCCTGAACTTACTTGATGTTGGTGAGATCTCCAATACATCTGACGGAAAGATTTACGCTGACGAAATTAGTAGTAGAATTGAAAATCCACTTACTTTATTCAACATTGTAGGTGAGCTTGCGGCTTATTTAGAAGCCAAAGTGCAAGTCGGCATTGATGCGTGGCTGTTCTCCTACTGGAAAACAGTGTGGGAAAAGCGTCTTGCTACGATCCCAATTTTTAGATTTGGAATTGGTGGTAGTTATGGAAATGGAACTGTTTCTAATGGACACATAGATGGAAGCACAGTCTTCTTTGACTCCAACTCAAACGGCAGAGTAGATTATCAGGAGCCAAAGATCATCACTAATGAGTCATCTAAGCATAGTTTGTATATTGATCATCGTAGGTTCGACAAAAATTTCGATGGTTCCATCAACAATCATGAAGGAAGGCTGATCGCGATTGGAGGTACAGATACAACAACAAATCTTGAGGTTCGTATTCCTATGGTTGGGGCTATTGACTCAAATATGGTCTCGCCTCTGACGACCTTACAGACCTTTGCTCTCGCCAAAGGCAACAACAACGAAGAGGTGAATAAAAGATTACAACTTCTTTTCGGGATGGGAGAATTTCAGTTCCACGAAAAGGATCCCCTCAGACAAATCAAAAAAGCCAAGACCATCGGAAAGCCTAAGCATAAAGATGCAGTTGCAACCTATCTAGCTCATAGCAAGATTCATTTTACTCTTGATTTATTATCCAATAGCCTAACTCATCTGTCTGACGAATTTTTAGGATCCACAGAAGAGCAGCTTGATATGATTGATGCTTTGACAGAATCGCTGCTGCGACAACCAGAGCAATCTCCCTTCTTGCATAGCATCCGATTTGCGATCATCGAAACAATAGAAAGTATCTTTAAAAAACCAGCTTCCCAATTACCAGACGAATTGATTGATGTAGCAACCTTCACCGGAGAAGCTGCGATCGAGTTTGCCGCAAAACTCGATGCACTTTCAAAAGGGAAGTCTCTAACACTTGATAAAATCCATGCTCTTAAGACAAAAGCATTCCATCACTACAGAGAAAACATACTTGGCCTATCAGATGGCCTACACCGTAAAAGCAATCCAGCATCAACCATCAAGGCCATAAGAAACAGACTATCCAATGCTCATGGAGACTTTATTCAAGTAACTACTAACAACAATTTCGTGTTAGGAACCAACAAAAATAATGTCTTAAATGGTGGTTCGGGTGCAGATGTTCTCAGTGGTATGAATGGTCTTGATTCTTTGAATGGAGGATCGGGAGATGATCATCTCAAAGGCGGCAAGGACAATGATTTCATTGAAGGAGGATCGCATCAGGATCTCCTGGAAGGCCAAGCCGGTTTGGATACTCTGCAAGGGGGAAAGGGTGATGACACTGTATTCGGCGGCAAAGGGGATGACCGCCTACTCGGGATGAGCGGAAACGATCACCTGATTGGAGAGGCTCACCACGACCACCTATCTGGAAAATCAGGCGACGATATCCTTGAAGGCCAACGCGGTATCGACACACTCAACGGCGGCAGTGGAGATGACCTTCTAACAGGAGGTGCAGGAAAGGATCTGTTCATCCTTTCTGAAGGAGCCGACACTATTACGGACTTCAAGCTCAGGAAAGGAAGGGGAGATCAACTTGAAATTAAAACTGATGTACCGCTTAGCTTCATGCAAAATGGCGATGATCTCACAATCCAAAGTGAAGATGGTATCAACACAACTCTCTTAGGGATCAACAAAGAATCCTTCCTTAAACACGCACAATTCATTTGAGCGTTCAACACTTCGTCCTACGAATTGGGAGCAGCATGAGCACTTGGGTGTTTTTGCTGCTCGAAGTTATAGATCAATCAGATTAGCTCGCTTTAAACATTTGGATCAACTTTGTTGCGTCAAGATGTGGACCCCGCCTGCTCCAGCACACCCTTGCTGCTGGGGATGGCACCGGCCCGACGCGGGTCGATCTCGGTGGCCATGCGCAACGCCCGGGCAAAGGCCTTGAAACAGGCTTCCACGATGTGGTGGGAGTTCGCCCCGTCCAACTGGCGGATATGCAGGGTGAGGCCGCTGTTGTTCACGATCGCCACAAAAAATTCCTTCACCAATTCGGTGTCGTAGGTGCCGATTTTCTGGGTGGGAATCTTGAGGGTGTAGCTGAGGTGAGGGCGCCCGGAGCAGTCGAGTGCCACTTGCACCAGAGCCTCATCCAGAGGTGCCACGAAATGACCGAAGCGATGGATACCGCGCCGATCGCCAAGCGCCTGCGCCAGGGCCTGACCAACGGCAATCCCCACATCTTCATTGGTGTGGTGGTCGTCGATGTGGGTATCACCCACCGCATGGATGTTCAGATCGATCAACCCATGGCTGCTGATCTGATGGAGCATGTGATCCAGGAAGGGCACGCCGGTGCTGGCCTGGCATTGGCCGGATCCGTCCAGATCGAGCTGCACCTTCACATCGGTTTCACCGGTGACTCGGTGGATTTCTCCTAGACGGGCCATCCCATTGAATGCAGTGATCTCATCGTGCCGCAGCATCAGCGAATGAGGAACCTACCGCCGTCGATCGGTTTGCTTTGTTGGACGATTGATGAAAGCTTTTGAGTGGCTAGGCGCTCTGACGTCCATCTCCTGGAGAAGAAAAAGGGTTCG